>JANNVN010000201.1:0-10752 GCA_031414435.1 Gemmatimonadaceae bacterium | reverse complement strand
GCCGGCGTTCCCTCCTCCCACCCGGTCTGGTCTCTCGGGGGGCGCGCCCCCGCCCCACCCCCCATCGCACACGTCATTGCTTCTTCTTGCCGTTGTAGATCCATCGCACCGATGCCCCGACGCTGCCGGCGTTGAGCTTCGCTCCGCTCGGCGCCGCATAGTTGATACCGGTGTAGGTGAGCACAGCCCAGCGCCAGCCGACTTCGACGGTCGCACCGGTCGATGCCGTGAAGTCCGTATCCGACAGGAAGCCGTCGCCGTCGAACTTCACAGCCGCGTGGCGCACCACGCCAACGCCGACTGACCAATCAGGAACGAATGTCCAGTGTCCGATGACTTCGATCGGAATGCGCGTCAGCCCGATCCTAGAGTTGTTGGAGGCGTTGGTGACGAATTTGTACCCAACCGTCGCGATTGCGCTGAGTTGCGGGACGGACGCGGGCTGGAAGTGCAGCCCTGCGGCCACAGTACCACCTTGGCCCGCCAGCAGTTTCTGCGTTCCGCCGTTGGTAAACAGCAGCTCGACGAGCTGATCGCCGCCGTACTCGATGCCTCCCTCGAGGACAAGACCGAACCGTGGTGACGGCGCGGCGGTGTTGGACCGGGTGTTTTGCCCTGACACGAGAGCCGGCGCAGAAAGGAGGATCGCGAGTCTGGTGAGAATCAGGCGGCTCATCGTGGAATGCTTGGGTGGAAAGCGTATGGGAGGTGGCGAATCGGTGACTCAAAATAAACGGGGCAGGCGACCGATGCAATTGCGATGCGTTGCATGGCTCTCGCATCGGCGAGCATCACTGCCGCCGATGTAACGCCACATTGGCGCGATCGTCGGATACGTCCGCACCAGTGTGTGCAGATGCGTGCGGTCACGGGCGTCGACGGGCCGGCGCGTCGAGCGATTGGCGCGAGCTTCGGCGCGTTGGTCCGCCGTGCGTGTCGCCCGGCTGCCGCGGGGCCAGTCACGTGCCGGCCTGCTGCGTTCGCAGGATCTTGTCCAGCGATTTCCCCTTGGCGAGTTCGTCGACGAGCTTGTCGAGATAGCGCACCTTCCGCATCAGCGGCTCCTCGACCTCCTCCACGCGTACGCCGCACACCACACCCCGTATCAACGATGCGTTCGGATTGAAGAGTGGCGCGTCGGCGAAGAACGTCTCGAGCGTACTCTGTCGTTCGATCTGAACGTTGAGCTCCGCCATGCTGTAGCCAGTCAACCAGCAGATGATGATGTCGACTTCTTCCTTGGTCCGGTCTTTTCGCTCAGCTTTCTGCACATAGAGCGGGTAGACGCCCGAGAACTTCATCCGATAAATTCGGTGCTGAGGCACGGCAGCTCCTCCCGTGAGCAGGGTTCGACACGTCGTGCTCTGCGAATCGCCGGGTGTGTTGCGCCGCCCTGGCATCGACGGATGTCTCGCTGAAGATACTTTTCGCCGCTATCGACGCCAGCGCGGTGCAGATGATCACGACAATACAGCCTAATTACGGCTAGATTCGCCTCTCCAGTCACCGCTCCTGGCACTTGTCAGCGCGCCGTGCCGCCACCCGCCCCCGCTCGTTGAGATAGCGTATCCGGTCCGTCGCCGTCAGGCAGACATGTGATCGCCGCAGTGGTTGCAGCGCATCCTCCAGGTCGATCGGAAACAGCGCCGCCGATTGGCCCGTGGTCGTAGTGAGGGCCCATCGGCCATCGGGGCTGAGCAGCACCCGCGTCACGGTATCGCGGCCGCCGGGCAGCGCGACAGATCCACCCGATCCATCGGTGTTCCACAGGCGCGCCTCTCTCTGGTCGAATCCGAGGGTGACGAGACGCTGGCCGTCCCCGGTGAACTGCGCGCTCTTCATTTCGATGCCGCGCGGGCGGAGTGACACAAGCGGCGTATCCGCTGCCAGATCCCACGCCACCACTGAACCATCGTCTGACGCACTCAACAACCGAGCGTCGTTGGCGGAGAACTCGAGGCGGAAGACTGCCTCACGCTGGCCTTTCAGAACGCGACCGGTGTCTGGCGCGCTGAGTTGGACAATCCGCGCACTGCCATCCTGATGCCCGATCGCGAGCGTCGCGCCCGAATGACTGAACGCGACTGCGGTCGGAGTGCCACGGCTCTGGATACGCACGGGCGTGCCGCCGGAGACGAACGCCCCGACTTCGATGCTGCCATCGGCCGCGCACACCGCCACCCGCTCGCCATCATCGGCCAGCGCCGCACAGCGAAAATCGCGCACGCCGGCTGCGCGCAGCATGCGCGAGCGCTCGGCCGCTTCCGCATCCCACACGTGCACCTCGCCTGAATCGCCCGACCAGAGGCCGCGGCGAGCACGCGGTGCGAACTCGGCCCTCCCGACGCGCGCCGGCGCACCGGTGGGCATCACCGGGGGCGCTCCGCCTGCAACCGGCCAGGATCCCGTCGCCGCGTCGCACCGCAAGACGTCGATAGTCGCCCCGCCAGACGCGAACGCCATCGCGCAGAGATCAGAACGCGCAGTGTTGAGCACTCGCAGCGCTGGTGAGGTGGCATGCAGTTCAACCACCGAGATCACGCCGCGCCGTGTGCCGAGTGCCAGCCATTGGCCGTCGTGTGAGAAGCTGGCAGCCCCGATGTCGTCCAGTGTGTCGCGTCCAGGCGCAATGCTGTGGTACAACGGCGGCGCCGGCAGCGCCCACAGTCGCGCACTGCCATCTTGCGAGGCCGTCAGCACACGCTCGCTGCCGGGCACGAAGATGTACGAGACCAGATCATTGGTGTGCCCCGAGAGCGGTACCGGTGCATCACCCTCCACGCCGCTCCAGACATAGGCCTTGAAGGTGCTGCCGCTGGTGAGGATCAGGCGTCGACCATCGGACGCAAACACCGCCGATTGCACCACGTCATTCGCACCGCGCAGCCGCGACCGCGTGACGCCAGTGGCGACATCGGTGATCCGCACCTCGTCATCGCTCGATACCGAGACGAGCAGCTGGCCATCACCACTGAGCGAGAGCGAGTTGATCCCTCCCTGATGCGCCTCGAAGGTTCGCAGCTGCTTGCCCTTCGCGGCATCGTACAGATGCATGCGGCCCTCCGCCGTGCCAAACACCACGTGGCCAGCGGTGGGGCTGACATCGAGCGCGACGATCTCGTCATCCGTTATACGCACCGCGCGCGCGCGTCCGGCGCTGCCGCTGGCCGGCCACCATTCCGCCACGCGATCGCCAGTGATCACCACCACCTGCCGATCCGCATCGGCCCAGCGGGCCACCTCGATCACCGCCGATGCTCCGCCGATGACGCGTGGCAATGCGCTGCCATCGAGTGCAAAGATGCGTGCCGGCGCCGAACGGTAGGTGACCAGCAGTCTCCGGCCATCGTTACTGAACTCGAGGCGCTCTACGGCCTCGCTTCCGCCACGCAGCGTGACCGGTGCTCCGCGCCCCTGTGTCGAAAACAGCGTGACGGTTCCATGATCCTGACCCACCGCCAGCTGCTGCCCGTCAGGACTGAACTTCACCGCTGTCAGGGAATCGCCCGCCTGCGGCAAGTCCAGCCGCGCCGCTCTTCCATTGAGTGGCCAGATGCGCACGGTGCTGTCCAGCGCTGCAGTGGCGACGAGTTTGCCATCGGGACTCACCACCGCGTCGGTGATGCCGGCCTCGCTCGCGAAGGTCGCAATGACCTGCGGCACCCGCCGCAACTCGAGCGCCGCACCAAGCATGGCCAGACGCGTAGCGTTGTCAGCGCTCCGCACCATACCACTATCGAGACTGCCGAGTAGTTGCGCGGCGAGCAGGGGATCTTCGCTCACCATCGCGGTCGCCGAGCGTACGATGGAGGCGATGCGGACCTGCTCGGCCCGCGCACTGGCCAGGCGTCCGCCGATGACAGCTGCGACGCCGGCCGCCCCAATTGCCGCCAGCGCAGCAGCGACGCCGGCGATTGCAATGCGTCGACCACGCACGCTGCGCCGGGCGAACGCAAGTTCCGTCACCGTCAACCAGGGTGCGTGCCGCCGCACCAACGGCGCCAGCTGGGAGCTGCGTGACCCGTCGCTCCACAGCAGCCCATGTTTATCCTTTCCTTCCGCGCCCAGCCACTCCCGTGCCGCGCGGTTGAGGCGCTGCTGCTGTGACAGCGGAAAGTTTGCGTCGTTCTCCAGCCGCACCCACTCGGCCAGGCGCCCCCAACCGCGGACCAGCGCATCATGCGCCGGTTCAACGAAGCGTTCGCCGTCGGCATCCTTGCCCTGTGTCAGGAGTCGTGCGTCAACCATCCGCTGCACCACCTCGCTTGCACGCTGCTGCTCCGTCGAACTCGCAAACTCCAGATCCGCGTCACTGGCACGACGACGTGCGATGCCGGTGCCTTCGGCCGTTACCAGCCGCAGCATCAGGCGTCGCAGCGTGCCACGTGATGCCTCGTCCAGCCGATCGTGCTCCGCCTCGGCGCGCGAGCGCAGCGCCCCCACCACACCACCGACGGCGTCGAAGTCCTCGCGTGTGATGGCCCGGTCGGCGCTCTGTCGCTGGACGTAGCGGATGTACATCTCGCTCAAAGCAAACGAAAGCAGCGGCAGCGCACCCGGCGTCGCGACCACCTCGTCGAGCAATGCGTCCACCAGCGTCGACGGATCGAAGTACAGCACACGTGCCGTGGCTGGCTTCTCGATCACATCACGCAAGCCGCCACGTGACATCAGCGGCACGACAAAGCGGCCCTGTTGCCAGCGTTCGCCAAGGCCGGCACGATCGAAGTTCGGCTCGAAGTCAGAACGCAACGTGATCACCACCCGCAGCGAGTCGGGGTGCGCCGAGAGTACGCGTGCCAGCAGGGCGATGGTGCGCTCACGCTCACCGGCACGGCGCACCAGCGTGATCATCTCCTCGAACTGGTCGATCACGATGAGCAGCTTCGCGTCCGGGCTTGCCTTGAGCCGCGCGTTCACCAAGGCGGCGATGCTGTCCGCCGTGGCTCCCGTCACGCTCCGGCCTGGTGGTGCAAGGGCTGCGGCGAGTGACGCCAGCGGCGCGGTGCCGGGTCGCACGATCGGCGCCACCTGCCATCCCGACGCCAGCAGTGCTGGCACCACACCTGCCTTCACCACTGACGACTTGCCACTCCCGGACGCCCCCAGTACGACCGTCAGCGGCTGCTCCACGATGCGCGCCGACAGCGCCGCGATCTCCTCCTCGCGTCCGAAAAAGAGCGCTGCATCACTGGACTCATACGATCCGAGGCCGCGCCACGGGTTGTTCTCGAACGTCAGCGGCGGCGCGGGTGGCAGCGTGAGCTCGCGGCCAGGCACGAAGAAGACGAACTCGCCGCGGTCATGCTTGCGCAGCGGCCAGAGGCGGGGCGTCTGTTCCTTGCCGGCCGCGATTGCCGCCGACTGCAACGTCTCCTCGATGTAGAGGTAGAGCTCCGTGGCCGTGACGAGACCGTCGCCGGCGCCATGCGGTACGAGGTCGCCGGCGCCGCCGAGCGCGTCGAACAACGCCAGCGCAAACGGTGAGTGCGCGCCGTCGCCGGGCCGACTGCCGAGTGCCCCTGCCGAGAGCTGATCGAGCGCCTTCTGGTCCTGGGCGGCCGAGGTGAGAACCTGCCACGCGGGATCGCGTACATAGCGCTCGTACTTCTCGCGGTGGACCACCTCAGGCTCATCGTCCACGTCGCGTACGCCCGACCAGCGAAATGCCCCTGAGAAGCAGGAGTCGAGGATCACCATCATGTGTCGGCAGGGCAGCGCCAGCAGCGCGTCGTGCACCAGCGGCATGTGCAGGAAGGTGGTGTCGTCTCCGCGGGCCGCGTTCACCGGCAGCAGAAAGCCGTTCGGGCCGTCGTCACCGTCGCGTGCCACGCCATGTCCGGCGAAGTAAAAGAGCACGCGATCGTCTGCACTGATGCACGACGGCAGCTCCTCAGTCAGCAGGGTCGTGAGTCGCTCCTTCGTCGCATCGCCGTCGAGCAGGCTGATCACCTCATAGCCATGCTCGCTGGACAGCAATGAGCCGAGCCGGCGCGCATCGTTCGCCGCCGTGCGCAATGCCGGGATGCCATTGGCGTACTGGTCGATGCCGATGACGATGGCGATGGAACGAGCGAAGGGTGGTGCGGTAGGCACGCGAGCGAAGTGGCTGGTGGGATCATGGCGGGGCGGCGCGATCATTCAACATTGCCCTTTGCATCGGTGGGCGGTAGGCAGCCTGGAGGCGGCCGCAGCCCGCGTCGTCGCGACTGGCGGATGCCTTACCGGTCGGCCAGAGCGTTCGACAGGGGCGTCAAGTGGCCCGTCCTGGCTGGGTCATCGTTCGGCGTCGACACGCACAGTGCGCCGATGTTCGATCGCGCCGTCTGCGGCAACCGCGCGAAACGTCACCGCGATGCCGAGCACCAGCGAACGGAAGGGAACTCTGCGCATTCGCTTGCTGGCTGAAATAGGTGGACAGACCCGGTGCTCCAGCCCATGAGCCCATTTACTCCCGAAGGTGTCGCTCAGCAGTGCTCGCGGAGACCGCAGATGCCGGAGGGCCTTCGTACTTTGCGTGGCAAGCCTCTTCAATGATTCACCATGCTGGCGACATGAGCGGTTGTGCCACTTTTCCGGCAGCAGCGGCTGCCCGGGACTGCCCCGCGGTTACAATGAAGCTGTACTTTGGCCGAGGCGCGCGCCGGTACGTTCACTCCGCGAAACCGTGCGCGAGATTGGGCGTAAGGACACCTCAACGACTCTCACAAACGGAGAGGACCTGTGCTTCGATCCGTAGGCGCCTGGATCCTGTCGGCTGCGCTGGTATTGGTCAGCAGCAATGCCTTTCGTCAGGCACCGGGTGAATTTCGCGATAGCGAGCCCGGCTCGCTGCTTTTCGGCGTACTCCAGCTGGTGATCGGCACTTCGGCGGTCGTGGCTGCGATCGGTGTGCTGAGGCGCGCTCGTTGGGCCGCGTGGGCCATTGGAGTTTCCGGTGTCGCGGCAGCGGGGCTGCTCATCTCGCTGCCACTGTTCGTGCCAATGCCAGTAGACGCAGAGCGGTCCATCTGGTTCGGCGCGGCGGTGGTTGGTGCTGTCGCGTCGGGCATGGGCTGGTTTGCGCGCCGGCTGGCCAGGTTGGCTCCCGCCACTCGCGCGTCGGCAGCCCCGGCGGATGTCGCACACCAGTTGATTGCGCCGCTGCCTCACCCGTTGCGGTCAGCGGAACCCGTCGTATTACTCCGGCCCGATGCAGACGCCGTGCCTCGCGGAGTGAGTCAACGACGGCACGAGGATCCACAACGGCACGAGGATCCACAACAGGCACCTCGCTCACCGATGCAGGAGTGAGGTAATCACCCTGCGGCCCGGAGCTCGGCACGAGCGGTGATTTGCGCGCCCTCCAGACCGGCACTGGCGGCCGACAGTGTTCGCAGCGAGTCTTCTCCTGATCAATCAACCCGACCTGCGCTCGCGTCGCTTGTCGGGTCACGCACCGTCATTGCCCTACTGGGAGTCTCGCATGGTTTGCCACTTGTCGTCATCATCTTTGATCGCGGGTATGGTGGCCATTGGCGTTGGGCTCGCGCCGCAAGGGCCTGTCGTCGGGCACACCGGTGGCCCGGATCGCGGCGCCGCGGTGGCACGCACCGACCTCGATACGTTCAGCGACGCGCGACTCGATCGCGACCTGCAGGATGAGCTGGATGACGTCTTCGACCAGCACGCGCCCGATGACGTTGCGGACGTAGCCACGATCCAGAAGGCGATCATGGAGGCGCTCTCGGACGAGGGTGATGAGGGCTTCGAAACTGAGATCAGCCTTGCCGATCTGACGGCGGAGATGGGCGAGGCGGGTACCGACGTCGAAGACGTCGTGCACGATGCGGTCGAGCAGTTGGATCAAGCGGCGCTGGACCGGCCGACGGTGCACCTCGCGGTGTTTCGAGGGGTGTCAGCGCCAGGGGGCAAGCCATCCTACGGGTTGGCGGTACGGGACGCGAAGCGAAGCCTGATTCGCGAGATTCGAAAGTCGCGCTGAGCGGCACCGGAACGGCATCCACGCGTCACGCTGATTGGTCACTATCGGGTTGCCGACCTCGCGTCCTCAGACGTTCGCGTCCGCCGCGTCGAACAGGCTCAGTGACGTAGCGACATTCTGGCGGAAGGGCAGCGCCTCGAACGACTGGAAGAGGCCCTTCGGGCGGTAGGCCTGAGCCCATGTCTCCCCCTCCGGCATTCCGCGCCCTGACGCCATCACGATGATTGCGTCGGTCTTCTTGCCGTCCGTCAGCGTGATCGGTGTGTCGATCACCAGCGCGCATGCGTCCGACGGGACGCTATCAGCTGGCAACGTGTGCCGCGCGATATCCATCGGGTCACCATCGCCCTCGAGACAGACGAAGAAGTGCGCCCGGCCGGTGTCGTAGACCAGAAACGGGTTGAGCGGCGAGCCTACCGCGCCGAGCTGCATCACCCCCTGATCGAGGGCATACTGGACCAGTGCGTGGAACGACATGACAGCGCCGTTCGGTACCGTCGTTTCGACCGTCGTCACACTCCATTCGCCGCTTGTCGAATGACCGTTCCCCGTGGCAGGCGACACCATGCGTGGAAGCTCGGCGGGCACCAGCCTTGCGAAGTGCGGCTCGAAGCCGAGGCGAATGAGCTCCGAAATACTTGGAGCCTGCTGCTGCCGGCGGAAGGCTGCCGTGAGCGACTGACATCGATTCTCGGAGACAAATACGTCCTGCAGCGAGGCGAGCGGCGTGATCGTCACTCCTGTGCGCGTGCGCAGTGACGATGCGAGTTGGTCCATGTGGACGATGTTCATCACGCGAAGGGAGTCGTCACCCGCGGTCACCTTCCTCTGGCAGATGTCGGCGCGATGTGTGTGATCGCTCCGACAGCGTGCGCATCCACCATCCGGCTCTGGCACGATGGGCGCACCTGCCCGGCGGTTTTCCTGACGAGGGCAGGCGCGGCCGCATCACGTGATCGTGGCACCGGGCCGCAGGTGACGGATCAGACGGGTGACTCCGAGCCAGATGCTCAGAATGATGAGGACAAGGAGCGTGGCGAGGCCGAAGTGTGAGGGCACGTAGTCGATCCCCCGGAGGTCGCTCGACAAACCCGTGAGCACGAGCAACATGAGCAGGAGGACGTAGATGGTTCGAAGAGCAATGCGCGACCAGAGCCGCCATCCGGCGGGCGGTCGCAGGACGAGGCCGAGGATCGCTGCGAAGATGCCCATGACGATACAGACGACGGCCACGTCGACGACGGGGTACGGCACGACGTCGTGGCGACTCCAGTAGCCCGGAACCCGGCCTCGGTCGAGCGCGAACCAGACGAAGCAGAGCCAGTAGCCGAGGAGCAGGACTGACCTGCGTGTGGCGAGGGGCATGTGTGGCAGGGCGGAGGATTGGGGCCGAGAGGAGGACGTTCAGGGGGGATGGCCGCAACGGCTTCGCGCACGATTCAAGGTTGACGTCGGACTCCAGCGACTGCGAAACGCATGACGGGCCGGCGCGCCCGGATCACCGCCACATCCGCGCACGAATACCCGATGCGTCCCGTCTCCACGTGGTTCCGACCGACCTGACCCCGTATCCTTCGGCAGTCGATACTCGCCTTTCGGCCGGCACCCCGGCCCACTTCCAGCTTCGCGTGACCATTCTCTCCGTCTCCAACGTCGGCCTGTCGTTCGGCGCGACTGAACTGTTCAAGAACATCACCTTCACCGTCGCCGAGGGTGAGCGGTGGGGCATCATCGGTCGCAACGGTGCCGGCAAGTCCTCGATCTTCAAGATCATCATCGGCGAATACGAGCCCACGGTTGGGAGTGTGGCGCGGAAACCGGGCCTGCGGCACGCCTTGCTCGACCAGCATCGGGCGTTCGAGGGCGCGACGACGGTGTGGGAGGCAGGTGCCGCCGCCTGGCGCGAGGTCATCGATCTCGAGAAGCACATCGCCGCGCAGGCCATGCTGCTTGGCGAGATGGGCGAGAAGGTGACGGATGACTTTCTGGACCGCTTCGGGCGCGACCAAGAACGCTTTTCCGACCTTGGTGGATACGAATACCACTCGCGCGTCGACGCGGTGCTGCAGGGCCTTGGATTCGACGCCGAAGAATCCAAGACGCGGCTCGTGGAGACCTTGTCGGGCGGTGAGCGTGGGCGCGTCGGTCTCGCCGCGCAGCTCATCGCGCCTGCCGACCTGCTGCTGCTCGACGAACCGACCAACCATCTCGACCTCGATACCACGACCTGGCTCCAGGAGTGGCTCGGCGAGGCCGCCGAGACGGTGATCGTCGTGTCGCACGATCGCGCGTTCATGGATGCGGTGTGCACGAACATCGTGCACATCGAGGCGAAAACGAGCGAGTCGTACAAGGGGAATTACAGTCAGTTCGTTCCACAACGCGCCGAACGCCGGCTCACGCGCGAGCGCGAGTTGGAGAAGCAGCGGGCGTACGTGAAGAAGGAGGAGGAGTACATCCGGCGCAATCTTGCCGGCGTCAACTCGTTTCAGGCCAAGGGCAAGCGCAAGCGGCTCGAGCGTCTGCCGCGACTCGCGCCGCCGCCCGGTGATCCATCGGCGATGTCACTTCGGTTCGAGGTCTCTGAGCGTGGTGGCGACCAGGTGACCTCGATCAAGGAGCTCCGCGTCGAGGTGCCGGGCCGCGTGCTGGTGGACGACTTCACCGCCGTGCTGCGCCGCAACGATTTCGTCGCCCTCGTCGGGCCGAACGGCGCGGGGAAGTCGTCGTTCATCTCCACCATCCTCGGCGATCGTGCGCCGGCCAGC
>JANNVN010000200.1:0-6395 GCA_031414435.1 Gemmatimonadaceae bacterium | reverse complement strand
TCGACCGCCCCCCGACCGCATGACCGTTTCGTCCACGTTCTCAGTCGGACTCGTCCAGATGGCCGTCACCGGCGACCGTGCTGCAACGGTGGCTGCCGCGATCGAGAGGATCCGCGAAGCGGCCGGCCGCGGCGCGCAGATAATATCGCTGCAGGAGCTCTTCAACGCCCCCTACTTCTGCAAATCGCTCAAGCTGGAGCACTTCGACATCGCGGAGCCAATTCCCGGCCCGACCGTCGAGGCGCTGCAGGCTGTAGCGAGGGAACTGGGCGTGGTCCTGATCGTGCCGATCTATGAGAAGCAGGCGCCGGGCATCTACAAGAATTCCGCCGCCGTCATCGACGCCGACGGATCGCTGCTCGGGACGTATCGCAAGATGCACATCCCGCACGATCCGATGTTCGAAGAGAAGTACTACTTCACGCCCGGCGATGTGACCGGCGATCTGCGCGCCGATCGGCATCCCGGCATCAATGGCTTTCGCGTCTGGCAGACGAAGTTCGCGAAGATCGGTGTGCTGATCTGCTGGGACCAGTGGTATCCGGAAGCCGCGCGGATCACGGCGATGCTCGGCGCCGAGGTGCTGTTCTATCCGACCGCCATCGGATGGCATCCCGCTGAGAAGGCAACGTTCGGCGCGGCCCAGGTCGACGCCTGGCGTACTGCGCAGCGCGCGCACGCGATTGCCAACGGCGTGTTCGTGGCGTCCGCGAACCGGGTCGGCTTCGAGCCGGAACCAGGCACCGATGGTCTCGAGTTCTTCGGCAACTCATTCGTCTGTGATCCAATCGGGCGCTATCTCACGCAAGCGGGAACCGATCCGGAAGTGCTCGTCACGACCTGCGACCGGGCGCTGATCGAGGACACACGCCGGAATTGGCCATTCCTTCGGGATCGCCGCATCGATGCCTACGCACCCATCACACAACGGTGGCTCGGTGGAACCTGACGCGATGCGCATGCCGCACGTGACCCCGCTGACATCGCCCACCCGACGCATGCCGGCTGAGTGGGAACTGCATGCCGCCACCTGGCTGGCGTGGCCCGTGCACGAACCGGACTGGCCCGGCAAGTTCGCACCGATTCCGTGGGTGTACGCGGAGATCGTTCGTGCGCTTGCACTGCATGAGCGTGTTGACATCCTCTGCCACGATCCGCACATCCGCGAGCAGGCGCGCGAGATGCTCGCCGCACACGTTGTGAACTTCGACAACGTGCGCCTGCACGTCGGGCGCACCGATCGTGTGTGGGTGCGTGACTCAGGTCCCACCGGCGTGCATCGACCCGATGGCACGGTTGAGCTGGTGCAGTGGGGATTCAACGCATGGGCCAAGTACGAGAATTATCTGCACGATACGCAGGTCCCGGAACATGTCGCGGAATACAGCGGACTTCCGATCACCCGTGCGCAACGCGCCGACGGCAACGGCCCACTGGTCCTCGAGGGTGGCGGCATCGAGGTCAACGGTCGCGGGCGCGTACTCGTGACCGAGGAGTGGCTGCTGACCGATATTCAGGTCCGCAACCCGGGATTGGGTCGAGCGGACTATGAGCGGGCGTTTGCCGAGTGGCTCGGCTGTCCCGACACGATCTGGCTTGGCGAAGGCTGCGTCGGCGACGATACACATGGCCACGTTGACGACATCGCGCGATTCACCTCTGCCGACACCGTGGTGCTGGCGGTCGAACGCGATCCGGCCGATGACGACAACCATCGCCGCTCACTCGACAACCTGCATCGATTGCAGCGCGTTGGTGGCCCTGCGGGCCCGCTGCGCGTCGTGGAGTTGCCCTATCCGCGTGCGGTGATCATGGATGGCGTGCGCCTCCCAGCCAGCTATGCGAACTTCTACATCGCGAACGGCGTAGTCATCGTGCCGACCTTCAATGATCCGAACGATCGGATCGCGCTCAACCTGCTGGCCGACTGTTTTCCCGGTCGCTCGATTGTTGGCATTCACGCCGTCGACCTGGTCTGGGGGTTGGGCACGCTGCATTGTCTGACCCAACAACAGCCGGCGGCGCGCAGTTCGCGACGGTAGGCGCCCAACGCCTGCCCTCCGAGGGCAGGCCGTCCGGGGGCAGGCCGTCCGAGGGCAGGCCGTCCGGGGGCAGGCGTCCGGGGGCAGGCGTCCGGGGGTAGGCGTCCGGGGGTAGGCGTCTCGACACGTGAGTCCACACCACCGCGCCGTGACCTTGCAATGCTTGGGCTCGTCTCACCGGGGAAGATCAATCCCTCCCCCGCCCATCCCGTCGCATGGCCACCGCCCCGGTTCGACGCGCGTTCGTCATCCTGAGCTGTCTCTCGGCCTCAGCCTGTGAGCAGTCCTCGCTTCGCAGCAGCGGTGAACTGCAACTTGGTGCGGCCGGGGCGTGGGAAACGGGCTACGGAGCGATGGCGCATCGCGGGATCGAACTCGCGATCGAAGAGATGAACCGGCAGGGGGGCGTCAACGGCCGGCTGGTGAATGTGGTCTTTCGTGACGACCAGGCCGACGGTGGACTTGCCGCCGACATCGCACGGGAATTCGTGGATGATTCCCGGATCGTTGGCGTGATCGGCCACCTCAGTTCCACCGCGATGGTCGCCGCCGCGCGGGTCTATGACGGCGAACTGGCCGCCTTGTCACCATCAGCGACATCGCCAGATCTCAGCGGCGTATCGCGCTGGCTGTTCCGCCTCAATCCGAGCGACTCGATGACAGGTCGCCAATTGGGTGAGATGGCCCGCACGCAGTTCGGCAAACGTCGGGTCGCGGTCATCTACGACAACACATCCTATGGTCGCGGTCTGGTCGAGCCGTTCCTGAGCGGACTCGGGCTCCCCCCCGTCGCGTTGGAGCCGATTGACCCGTCCGGGGGCGGCATCGCCGCCAATGTCGCAGCAATCGCCCGCCAGAAGCCCGATCTCATCTTTGCCGTCGGGACAGTCTCCGGACCGCCGGTATTGAAGGCGCTGCGTGCCGCCGGGATCGCGGCGCCAGTGATTGCCGGTGACGGCTGGAGCGGCATTGAAGCCGGCATGGATGTGCGCGACGTGATGATCGCACTGCCCTTCTCGAGCACCGAGCAGCGTGCTGAGGCAAAGCGATTCGTCGCTGCGTTCCGCACGCGCTACAAGCTCGAGCCCGACGCGTATGCCGCATTGTCATACGACGCCGCGATGGCACTGGCGCGCGCTGCGGCGAAAGGCGGTTCGCGGGCCGGCACACGTGAGGCGCTGGCCACGATGCGTGACACCCGCGGTTACGCCACCGGACCCGTCCGATTCTCGAAATCCGGCGATCCCATTGGCCGGAGCATGCATCTCCTGCGCATCGATGGCGACACACGCACGTTCGGAGTGATGCAGTGACCGACACAGTGCAACGACTGGTCGCGCCGGCGACGATCGGCGGGCGGCTGCTGCGCGCATTCCTCGTGCTCGCGCTGCTGCTCTCCGGCGCGGGCGTGCTGGCCTACAACTCACTCCACTCGTCCGCGGCGACCGCCGCCGACGCACTGGATGTGATCCGGCGCGATGCGCGACTCTCATCCTCGCTTTCCGCGGCGGTTGCCGAGGAGATGCAGGCCGCGACTCACTACCTGCGTGACGGCGATACGGCCGCGCAGGAAACGTTCCGCCGCCTGATGTTCGAAACACATCGTATCACCCGTGCCATGAATCGGCAGTCGACGCGTGAGTCAGATCACATCGCCCTGGTGGCACAGGTCGACCGCACGCTCTCCGCCGTGGAAGTGACGTACGCCAGAGCCCATCGCTATCTCGAGCTTGGCGACACGCTCTCCGCACGCCGCGAAGAGTCCAGCGTGACCAGTTCCGTCCGACAGTTGCTCGGCGGAATCGACCGACTCGGCGCACTGACCGAACGGCAGGTCACACTGGTCGCGGCGGAGATGCGGAGCGAAGCCGAAACACGCGCGCTGGCGGTCCTGCTTGTCTTCGGCGGTGTCATGATCGTCGGCACGCTCTTGGTCGGCGCCACGCTGCGGTCGGTCAATGAGCCGCTGCATCAGCTGGTGCAACACGCCGATGCACTGAGCCGCGGTGCGTACGAGACACGGTCACACACGCGCATGCCCGGCGAATTCCAGAAGATCGCAACCGCGCTCAATGAAGCCGGCACCTCGCTCGGCATCCTTGCCACAGCCACGGGGGCGACCGCATCGGAACTCGCGGGCTCCTCCAGCGAACTGTCGCAGGTGAGTGATCGGATTGCCCACAAGGCGACGGAAGTGTCGCACGTCATGGAGAACGTGACGCGTGGCGCCGAAAATCAGGTCGGCATGCTGAAGAAGATTGACGCGGAGCTGACGGCGAACGGCGAGCGCGCAATACAGGTGCGCCAGGAAGCGGGCTCAGTTGCCTCGCTGGCCGAGTCGATCGAGCGCGAGGCGATGGAGAAGCGTGCGACCATCACCGAGGCGCTGTCGGTCATGCTCGACATTCGCACGTCGGTGCAGACGGCCAGCCGCACTGCAGAGTCGCTGCACGGCGCCACGGAAGGCATCGCGCAGTTCGTCACCACGGTTGGCCGGATCGCAGAGCAGACCAACATGCTGGCCCTCAACGCGGCCATCGAAGCGGCCCGCGCGGGCGACGCGGGGCGCGGATTCGTCGTCGTCGCCGACGAAGTGCGAAAACTGGCGGAAGCAGCGCAGCGGGCGGCCGATGACGTGGCACGCCTCACGCAAGCGATCACCAAGGGCGTGAACGAAACCGTCAGCACGATGCAGCGCAGCGCCGGACTGGTCGGCGAAATCGAAACAGTGGGCCGCGATGTCGGAACGGCCCTGGAGAGCATCACCGCATCGGCGGAGCGTACGGTCGCCGCCGCCGCCAACCTGAGCGAGATCGCCGCCCTCAACTCGACGCAGATGGCCAGCGTGCAGCAGTCACTCGGAATCGTGGCTGCGGACGCTGTCGGTCACGCCACCAGCGCGCAGCAGGCCAACGCATCAGCACAGGAGCAGAGTGCGGCGTGTCAGCAGATGAGCGCCGCATCGCAGGTTCTCCATGGCCGCAGCAACCGGCTTCGCGCGCTGGTCGAATCGCGCGGCGCCATGAGCAATACGCCGGGCAACACGGCGGAGTTCATGATTTCGAATCGCCTCGAGGTCGTGCCGGCGACACCGGATTCCGGCCCGCCGACGCGCGTCACCTCGGTCACACCGCTGAACAACCGCGTGCTCAATCGTGCACCAGGTCGCGCAAAGCTTCCACCGCCAGGAAAGCGCCAGGCCTGATGCGGCAGCGCGCCAATCCAACGAGGGGCATCCGCAGGCGTCGGATGCCCCTCGTTCGTGCGTTGTACGTCAGCTGTTCGGCGTACTCTTCTTTCGCAGCTTCAGATTGAGCATCTCGGTCAGCACCGAGAACGCCATCGCGAAGTACGTGTAGCCCTTCGGGATGTGGAAACCGGTGCCCTCGGCCACCAGATTCGTGCCGATCAGCACCAGGAACGACAGCGCCAACATCTTCACCGTGGGGTGCCGCTCCACGAAGTCGCTGATCGGCGTGGCAGCGATGAGCATGATGGCCAGCGCGATGATGTTGGCCGCCACCATGATCTCGACGTGCGGCACCATGCCCACGGCCGTGATCACCGAGTCCAGTGAAAAGACGATGTCGATCACCGTGATCTGCGCCACGACCGCCATCATGCTGCGCCCCGCAGCCTTCTTCTTCGCCGCCTCGTGGTCTTCCGTCTTGTCCTCGAGCTTCTCATGGATCTCCGTGGTCGCCTTGGCGATCAGGAAGAGGCCACCGATGATCAGGATCAGGTCCTTCCCCGACACCGGGCGGCCCAGCACCTCGAACAACGGTGTGACGAGCCGCATGATCCACGTGATGCTGAACAGCAGTAGCATGCGGCTGACGAACGCACCGGCGAGACCGAGGCGACGTGCGCGTGGCTGCTCGTCCTTCGGCAACGCGCTTGCGAGGATCGAGATGAAGATGATGTTGTCGATGCCCAGCACGATCTCCAGCACGGAGAGCGTGGCGAGACCGATCAGACCATCCGCAGTGAGCAGATGCGACATGGAGAACGAGGTGGGAGACGCAGGACGCGCGGCACCGCCAGTCAGGCAGTGCCGCGCATCGGGAATACTAATGCACTTGTGATGCGGCGCCCGATCGCACCGGGACGGTCACTACCGTACATCTGGCGTTACAAGTCGTACGGTCGGCACCGCCCGCTCGGGTCGCGGGGGGACGGTCACGGTCACGGCCGCGCGCCGGGCGTTACTGCCGGCACTGCCCGTTCGGATCCGGCTTCGGCTTGTCCACGATCGGCTTGGCCCCATTGCTGACCGTCACCAGCAGGTCCTTGATGTAGTTGGTCAGCAGGCTGTAGTGCGGATAGTCGATGTATTGCGGTTCGTCCGTCACC
>JANNVN010000199.1:0-7604 GCA_031414435.1 Gemmatimonadaceae bacterium | reverse complement strand
CACGCGTACGAACCCCTTCACCCGCAGCGCTTCGGCCAGCGCGTCGGCGCCGAGCGATGCGGCGTGCGTCAGCGGAAACACGACAGAGAATCGTGTACCCTCGGGCAGCGTCCGCACCAGATCGGCGATGCTCTGTGGTGTATCGGGGCGCAGTTCACGCCCGCAGGTGCCGCAGAACGTATGCCCGACCCGCGCCCAGAGCAGCCGCAGATAGTCGTAGATCTCGGTGGCGGTGCCGACGGTGGAGCGGGACGAGCGCGTCGGGTTCTTCTGCTCGATGGCAACGGCGGGCGACAACCCTTCGATGCGATCGACGCGCGGCTTCTCCATGCGCTCCAGAAACTGGCGCGCATACGCCGACAGACTCTCGACATATCGGCGCTGGCCCTCAGCGTAGATCGTATCGAAGGCCAGTGACGACTTGCCGGAACCGCTCGGGCCCGTAATGACGGTGATGGCGCGTCTGGGCAGGTCAAGGTCAATGCCCTTGAGGTTGTGCTGCCGGGCGCCACGGATGGTAATGCGGTCGATCACCCCTCAATGATAATCGGCTCGGCCCCTCACGACACGAACCCGGACTGCGTAGCGTTAAGCCAGACAATGACCGCGCCCGCTCAACCGCAGGACGACGACGAGGTACGCCCGGTGCTCGACCGGCGGCTCGTCCGTCGCCTTCTTCACTACGTCCGGCCCTATACGCTCCTCGTGCTCGGTGCCGTGGCACTGCTCGCACTCGAGGGGGCGACTGCCGTCGTCGGCCCGTGGCTCACGCGTCGGGTGATCGATGACGCCATTCCCGCGCGCGATCTGGGTTTCATCCGGCTGGCAACGATCGCGCTGGCGGGCGCTTTGGTGGTGCAGTTCGTCTGCAGCTATTGTGAAACCATCCTGACCGGCCTGCTCGGTCAGCGTGTGATGCGCGACCTGCGCACCGAGCTGTTCGCCAAGCTGCAGACGCTCAGCATCAGTTTCTTCGATCGCAACCCCGCGGGGCGACTGATCACTCGCGTGACCAGCGACGTGGAAGCCTTGAACGAGCTTTTCACGGCAGGCGTCGTGGCCGGCGTTGGTGATCTGTTCGCGCTGGCGGCGATGGCGGTGATGATGTTGATCACCGACTGGAAGCTGGCGCTCGCGGCGTTCGCAACGGTGCCATTCGTGTGGCTGGTGAGCCGCGTCTTTCAGCGGAAGGTGCGGGTGGCGTATCGGGAGATCCGCGGCAAGTTGGCGCGGATCAACGCCTTTGCGCAGGAGCGGATCACCGGAGTGCGCGTTGTGCAGCTCTTCAGTCGCGAGCCGGAAGAGTCGCGCCGCTTCGACGCCCTGAATCGCGAGCATCTCGACGTCAACATCAAGTCGATCGCCTACTACGCTGCCTATTTTCCGGCAATCGAGATTCTGACCACCGTGGCCCTCGCCACGCTGATCGTCGCGGCAACCCACCGCGTCAACGCCGGCCTGCTGACCGTCGGGACGGTGGCCGCGTTTCTCCAGTTGGTACGGCGTTTCTTTCAGCCGTTGCAGGACCTGAGCGACAAGTTCAACACACTTCAGCAGGCGATGGCGGCATCGGAGCGGATTTTCACCCTGCTCGACACGACGGCCACCGTGCCGGACTCCGGTGAGGCGCAGGCAGGCGCGGATCCTCGGACCCATCGGGGGGCGACGGTGACCTTCGAGGACGTCTGGTTTGCCTACGACACGTCCGACGGCGTAGCCACTGACGATGAGGCGACGCACTGGGTGCTGAAAGGCGTCTTCTTTACGGTGCGTCCTGGGGAGACGCTGGCACTGGTCGGCCATACCGGTGCCGGAAAGACCACCGTGGTCAGCCTGCTGCTCCGCTTCTACGACCCGCAGCGCGGCCGCATCCTCCTCGATGGCCGGGATATCCGCGAGCTGAGCCTGGACGAGTTGCGGTCGCGGATTGGCTATGTCCAGCAGGACATCTTCCTCTTTGCCGGCGACGTGGCGTCGAACATCCGACTCTCGTCGCGTATTGACGATGTGGCGGTTCGCGCGGCGGCTGGACGGGTGGGGGCCGATCGCGTCATCGAGCGGCTGCCGAACGGCTATTCCCAGCGGCTTGGTGAACGTGGCGCGACCCTCTCGGTCGGCGAGCGCCAGTTGCTGAGCTTCGCGCGGGCGCTCGCCAGTGACCCCGACCTGCTGCTACTCGACGAAGCGACCAGCGCCGTCGACAGCGAGCGCGAGGCCGAGATCCAGGGGGCGCTCGGCACATTGATGGCTGGCCGGACCACGCTTGCGGTGGCCCATCGGCTCAGCACGATCGTGGACGCCACGGAGATCCTCGTCATGCACCACGGCGTGGTTGCCGAGCGTGGCACACATGCGGGGCTGCTGCGCCAGCGGGGGCTGTACGAACGCCTTTGGCGCCTGCAGGTGGGCGATCCGGCGGCATTGGCGGATGAGACGGCAGTTAACCCGTCTCTCGCGCTTGCCGGGCCCATCGACGGGGCCTAGCTTCACCCGACTGATGACACTCCACTCCCCCCTTGTTTCCCCGGCTGGCGCGCTTTGGTGCGACCCGGGGCTGGCTCAGGTTTCGATGCCCCATGCCGCGGTGACATGCAGCTGATTCACGCCGCGAACACGCACGTGGGGATGGTCCGGACCGGGAACGAGGACGCGTATCTCGCCGAAGCGACCCCGGATCGCGGCATTTACATCGTTGCCGATGGCATGGGTGGTCACGCCGCGGGTGAAGTGGCGAGTGCGATGGCGGTCGAGATCATGAGCGCGGCCATGCGCACTTCGCGCCTGCCGGTGGTGGAACTGCACATCGTGGCGGCCGACGCAGTGCTCGACGCCAATCGGCAGATCTTCAACCGCACCGTCGAAGAGCCGGACAAGCACGGCATGGGTACCACACTCACGACGATGATCGTGGGCGACGGCCGCTACATGATCGCTCACGTTGGGGACAGCCGCGTCTACCGCCTGCGAGACGGCGAGCTCGAACAGATCACCGTCGACCATTCGTACGTGCAGGAGCAGGTCGATGCCGGCTACCTCACTCCGGAACAGGCGCGCTATCACCCGTTCAGTAACGTGATCACGCGCTGCGTCGGTGTGGCCACTGACGTCGAGCCGACGATCTACGAAGGCGAGCTGGCGGATGGCGATCTGTATCTGCTCGCCACCGATGGATTGACCGGCATGGTAGAGGACAAGAACCTGCTGAAGATCCTCACCGCGCGGAAATCACCGGGCCCGATGGTCGACGCGTTGCTCTGGGATGCCAATCGCGCCGGTGGTGTGGACAACATCACGGCCGTGATCGTGCAGATCGCCACCGCGCGCTGATTCCGATGGACGCGCAGGTGCCGCAGCACGACGAGCCGGAGCCGCCTGCACGCGTCGGCGAACTGGCGGAACTGTACCTCGGCAACATTCTCTACGCGCTCGAGTGCACGGCACTCGGCCTGGTGGCTGAGGGCAAACTGGAAGACGCGGCGTTCTACCGGGGCATTGGGCGTGCGCTGGCGGAAGCACACGGGAAGCAGAGCCCGACTCGCTGAGCGACGCCCGTCAGGGCGATGCTGCGGTCGTCCTTCCGCCGTTGTTCACATGGGCCGCCTACTCTCTGACCGAGTCGGCTGACGAATCGTCGACCGCCCCGCCGCGCCGGATCGAATCACCACGCAGCATGCCGTCCACCAGCGAATCAGCCCCCGACGCCGGCCGCGGATCGGGAATCCCCGCGAAATACTCCTGATCGCCGCGCTGATCCCGCCCAACGAAAATGCCGTCGGTGAACCGATAGCCCTGATCGAGCGGCGCAGCGGCGCCACGAATCACATACTCGCCACTCCAATTGCGATACCAGCTCATGATCACGAAGCGACCGGCCACCGGCTGAATGTCAGCAGGACATGGCGTGACCTCGACGATCTTGTCGCGTTCCGCCTGCACCAGCGAGTCGCGCCACGCCGGTACACCTTCCATGAATCGATTCACCGAACAGGCATCGATCGGCAGCGAATCGCGCGAGACCGTCCGGGCCCGCACCAGCTCGCGCAGGTATCCGACACGCTCTTCCGGCGTCGCGACAAAGGCGCGGCCGCACCCGGCAGCCATGCCGAGGAAGGCGGTGATCGCGAACAGACGAGCGGCAGAGTGTTTCACTGAATCAGGTAAGAAGCGAGCGGCCGTCAGCCAGCGCGGCGCGAAGCCACTCGGCGTCGCGCGTAACCAGCGTCCAGAGTTGGGAAACATTCACCGGCACGCGGCGCACTGCAAAGACCCGCAGCCACCGCGCCGAGTGGTACAGCTGCTCGCTGAGTGCCGGCAGGTTGAGCGCGCCGACCAGACCGCTGCTGGTGAGATGCTCGACCGCGCCGCCGCGTCGCTGCACCGGCAGGTCGACACCGAGCATCTGCGTCTTGGCCGGATAGTCGAGCAGGATGTCGCCCGGAACGAGCCCGAGTTCGACCGCCAACCGATCTTCCACCGCCACCGCCAGCGCGCGATCCGACGCGATCCACTCGCCGCCCTCAGGGCCCAGCTCGGCGGCCGACCACTGCGCCAGTCGCTTGTACAGCCGGCGTTCACGGAGCGCCATCAGCAGCGGAGGTGCGCTCGGCAGCAGGGCGTGCAGCAACCCCTCGTCGGTCCACTCGGCGAGCCCATCCTGCGGCAACGCACCTGACTGCAGTGCGTCATCCACCAGCCGCTTGTACATCGCCGTGGCGCTGCGCACCGCGTGATGCCAGTAGATGTTCCGATACATCTGGTACTTCGCGAAGAGCAGCGATTCGAGTGCGCTGAGGCCCTTCTCCATGATGCCCACACCGGGCCGGCCCGTGCCGGGATCGTCGACGATCACGACGCTGTCCAGCAAGCGGTCCACGTCGATCTCGCCATACGGCACGCCGCACATCATGGCATCGCGCTTGAGATAGTCGATCTTGTCGAGGTCGATCGATCCGGAGACGAGTCCCTGCAGCGGCCCGACATCTGCGCCATGCATCATGGCCAACACGCGCGCCGGTGCACCGTCACCCAGTGCGGCCGTCAACGCGTCGGCCACCGCACCGGTGGTGATGCGCGGCGCGGCGGCACTCTCATGATTGAGCGCGCCAATTTCCTCCAGCGCATGACTGAACGGATAGTGCCCCACATCGTGCAGCAGCATGGCGGCAGCGGTCAGTTCCCGCTCCACCGGTGCCACCCGATCCAGTTCGCCACGTTCGGCGAGCAGCGTGATCGTGCGTCGCGCCATGTGATGGGCGCCGAGCGCATGTTCAAAGCGCGAGTGTGACGCACCGGGATACACCAGGAACGCATAGCCGAGCTGCCGCACGTACCGCAGGCGCTGCATGGCCGGCGTGTCGAGCAGCGTGAGCGCCAGCGGATCGAGGCGGATGTTGTTCCAGAGCGGATCGCGGATGACTTTCACGAGCGTCGGTCAGGGGGCGGAGCGGTGGAAACGAGCCGAGGGCACCCGGTAGCCAGGCGCCCTCGTCAATGAAACCAGAAACACGTCGCGGCGCGACGAGGGCGTCAGCCCAGTGGTCCGGCGCCGGCGATCACCGCCGACACCTGATCGCCGAAACGGGCAAAATTCTCGCGGAACATCGACGCCAGCTTACGCGCCTGCACGTCGTATGCTGCGCCGTCGGTCCACGATGCGCGCGCATCGAGCACGCCGTCCGGCACGCCAGGCACCGTCTTTGGCACCGCCAGCCCGAAGACGGGATCGGTGGTGGTCGCTGCAGTGTCGAGCGAGCCGGCGAGCGCAGCGCGTACCATCGAACGCGTGTAGGCAAGCTTCATCCGCTTGCCGACACCGTAGGCACCGCCGCTCCAGCCGGTGTTCACGAGCCAGACCTTGGCATCGTGCTGCTTGAGCAGCTCGCCGAGCATTTCGGCGTACTTGGTCGGGTGCCAGACCATGAACACCGCGCCGAAGCAGGCGCTGAAGGTGGCCTGTGGTTCGTTCACGCCCGTCTCGGTGCCTGCCACCTTGGCGGTGTAGCCGGAAAGGAAGTAGTACATCGCCTGCTCCGGCGTAAGCCGCGCGATGGGCGGTAACACCCCGAACGCATCGGCGGTGAGGAACACCACATGCTTCGGGTGCCCGCCGCGCCCGCTCGGTACGTGATTCTTGATGTAGTGCAGCGGATACGACGCGCGCGTGTTCTCGGTGATGCTCTGATCCGCGAACTGCACCTTGCGTTGATCGTCGAGCACGACGTTCTCGAGCACCGTGCCGAACATCTGCGTGGTGGCAAAGATGTCCGGCTCCTGCTCCGCACTCAGGTTGATCGCCTTCGCGTAGCAGCCGCCTTCGAAATTGAACACACCGTCAGCGGCCCAGCCATGTTCGTCATCACCGATCAGTGAGCGATCGGGATCGGCGGACAGCGTGGTTTTGCCGGTGCCAGACAGGCCGAAGAACAGGGCACAGTCATCCGCCTTGCCGATGTTGGCCGAGCAGTGCATCGGCAGCACGTTCTGGGCCGGCATCAGGTAGTTCATGATCGAGAACATCGACTTCTTCAGCTCACCGGCGTAGCGCGTCCCGCCGATCAGGATCATGCGTCGCGCGATGTGCACCACGATGAAGGTGCCGGTGCGTGTGCCATGCTTCTCCGGCGTGGCCTGGAACTCCGGCGCGTGCAGCACGCTGAAATTCGGGGCGAACTGCGCCAGTTCGTGCAACTCCGGCCGGATGAACATGTTGCGTACGAAGTGGGCATGCCACGCATTCGGCGTGACGTAGCGCACACTGAGCCGATGCCCGGGATGCGCGCCGCAATACAGGTCCTGCACGAACAGTTCCGAGCGTTCGTTCAGGTAGTCGCGGACGTCGGCGAGCAGCAGGTCGAAGTGCGCCTCTTCGATCGGCATGTTGACCGTGCCCCAGTCGACATTCGCCTCCGAACCGGGCTCGCGGACGATGAACTTGTCCTTCGGCGAGCGCCCGGTGTGTGGTGAGGTGACGGCCACGAACGGGCCCATGTCGGCGAGTTGACCTTCGTCGCGTCGGACAGCGGCCTGCACGAGTTCGGGGGTAACGAGATTCCAATGCAAGGAGCCGCTGGGCGCGAGGCCCTGCTCAGCAAGCCCGTGGGCGCTCGAGCGGGTGGACGGCTCAGTCTGGGAAGCCATATGGCGGAGGAGTGTGGGGAGACACGCCGGACGACCGGCCGGCTGATCGAGCCGGCGAGTCGTTCTTGCGAATCGGTAAAAAACTAACGAAACGACTCGGGGACCGGGCAGCGCTTTCCGTCTGTCAGCGGCTTGAAGACGCTTGAGAGGGAGTTTCGGTTCGCGCTTGCCGACTGACATGTTCTCTGATATTGTAATATCAACATCGCATTGCGTCGCGTCACAGACCTCGAATCCCGGGGAGCGCCAGCCTGCGCTGACACCACCGGCCCCGGGATCTTCGCTCGAATCGACCTTCAGTCTTTCCACGCCATGTTGATCACCATCCCGTTCCGCGCCCTCCGGCGCCTCATCGGTGCGTCGGCGCTCCTGCTGCTGGCCCTCCCGACTGTGCTGGGTGCCACGCCGCTGGTTCCGCGCGCCGAGTCAGCCCTGCGGCATGCAGCGGAGCTCGCGCCGCCGATACG
>JANNVN010000198.1:0-1838 GCA_031414435.1 Gemmatimonadaceae bacterium | reverse complement strand
GGCGCGTGTACTGCACAGACCACGGATCCCGTCGAGATGGCGGCACCGGTCGTGCGCGTTCCGACCGATGGCAGGCTCGATGCCACGGCGACGCACGAGACCGGCCGTACACCGGTGTACGAGGGGGATGCACCGATGGTGTTCAGCTTCCTGAAGGACATGCGGAAGGGTGACGGACTGACGCTCTCGAAGTTCGATCTTGGCGCGCACAGCGGCACACACATCGATGCGCCGATGCATTTCATCCGCGACGGCGCGCCGATCGATCAGGTGCCGCTGGCGGCGCTGGTCGGCCCGGCGACCGTGATCCAGATCGCCGACAGCGTGCAGGAAATCAACGCCGTTGAACTCGCCCGCCACGATTGGAAGGGTGCCGAGCGCATTCTCTTTCGCACGCGGGCGTCACTGCGCGGCTGGATGGACTCGGCACAGTTTCACCGCGACTTTGCGTACATCACCGGTGACGCCGCACAGCTGATGGCCGACGCCGGGATCAAGCTGGTGGGTGTGGACTACATCTCCGCCGAGCAGTTCGCCGCACCCGCGCCGCTTGCTCACCGCGCGCTGCTGGGGAAGGGGGTTCCAATTGTCGAAGGACTGTACCTGCGCGATGTCGCTGCAGGAGCGTACGATCTGATCGTGCTGCCACTCAAGGTGGCGGGCCATGAAGGGGCGCCCGCCCGCGCGATCCTTCGGCCGCTCTCCGCAACGACGAAGGCCGCTCCCTGATTCGAGGAAGCGGCCTTCAGGTTGCAGCGAACGAGCTGCGCTCAGACCGCCATCAGCTCTTCGACGGCCTCGCGCGCCGACTTCGATTTCGCGCCGCGCAGCCGTGCGCCCGGCGCGATACCGATCGCATCGGCAACGATCTTGCCCGAGCCCATCACGCCAGGCAGCCCGGCACCAGGGTGCGTTCCTGCGCCGGCGAAATAAAGGTTGGGCACATCCTCGCTGATGTTGTGCGGCCGCATGTACGCCGACTGAAAGAGCGTCGGCTCGACGCTGAACGCGCTGCCCAGATGGCTGTTGAGTGTGTCGCGGAAGTAGCGCGGATCGACGTGATGCTCCGTTACGACACGTGACTTGAGCCCCGGCAGATACCGTGCATCGAGATAGTCGATGATGCGGTCGGTGTACTGCTGATGCACAGCTGCCCAATCGGTATCGCCGCCGAGATGTGGCACCGGCGACAGCACGTACCACGCATCATCACCCTCGGGCGCGAGGGAGGGATCGGTGACCGTCGGGCGATGCAGATAGAGCGAGAAGTCGTCAGACAGGTGTTTCCGGTCGAAGATGTCGCTCAGCAACCCCTTGTAGCGCGGACCCATCAGGATCTCGTGATGGGCCACGTCGGGCCACATGTCGCGCGTGCCCCGAGTACCGAAGTAGCTCACGAAGAGCCCCATCGAGTAGTCGAGTTTCTTCAGTCGCGCATCGGTGTTCTTCGGGCGGAACTCGGGCTTCACCAGCTTCATGTAGCCGTTCGCGATTTCGCCATTGCAGACGACGGCGTCAGCGGCCACCCGCTCACCAGTGGTGAGGACGATGCCGGTCGCGCGCCGTGTCGCCGGATCGACCGCAATCTCGCTCACTTCTGCGTTCAGCCGCATCGTTCCACCAATGCTGGTGAAGCAATTCACCAGTCCGCGGACCAGTGCGCCCGTACCGCCCATCGCAAAGTGCACGCCCCACTTCTGCTCGAGGGTGTGGACCAGCGTGTAGAGGCAGCTCGACTGGAAGGGGTTCCCGCCGATCAGCAGTGGATGGAAGCTGAACACCTGCTGCAGCCGAGGATCCTTGATGTACTTGTTGACGAACGTCGCGACGGATCGCTG
>JANNVN010000197.1:0-2661 GCA_031414435.1 Gemmatimonadaceae bacterium | reverse complement strand
GCCCCGACACGGCCTGCAGATCGTCCGCAGTGGCCGGCCGGAGCGAGAAGTCGGGCACATTGGACGCGTGCGTGTGCGACATACCTGATCTCCAGTGCTGTGTAGAAGTCTCGCGGCTCTGGCCGCACGTTCGGCGACTCTGGCGACGCGCCGAATGAATGCTACACTGAATGGCGTGACGACCACCACGGCCGGCCAGCTCCTCGAGAGCCTCTATCGCGAGACGATTGCCGCCCTGCATCCGGAAGCTGCCGTCCACGTGGCGCTCGACCAGCGCGAGGCCGCTGGAGCCCGCAGCGCTCCGACACACCTGATCGGACTCGGCAAGGCAGCGCCAGCCATGTGCGCCGCGGCACTCGAGTGGCACGCCACGCAGCACCGCACGATTGCCGGCGGCATCTGCATCTCCCATGACCCTGGAGGTGTCTCCGTTGCCCCACTGCCGGTCGTGATCGGCGATCACCCGGTGCCGGGAGTGCGATCACACCGCGCGGCTGCGTCGCTCGGCGCGTACATCGAAGCATGCGTCAAGCCTGATGAAGGCGTGATCGTCTTGCTCTCCGGCGGTACGTCGTCGTTGATCGGTGCCCCGCGTGCGGGGATGACCGAAACAGAGTACGACACCACCATCGCGGCGCTGGTCGCATCGGGGCTGAGCATCGCGGCCATCAATCGCAGCCGCAGTCGCTTGTCGCGGTGGGGCGCAGGGCAGCTTGGTGCTGCGCTGCGGGCGCACGGCGCCGATGTGGAAGTGCTGGCGATCTCCGATGTGATCGGCGACGATCCTGCGTCCATCGGCAGCGGACCATGCGTCGCGTTGCCCGGCGTCTCAGCGCTCCCGATCCCGCATCACATCATCAGCAACAACGCCGCCGCACGGTCGACAGTGGTCCGCGTGGCAACAGCGCGCGGGCTGAACGCCATGCAGGTGGCGCAACCGCTGCAGGGCGACGTGGAGCAGTGTGCAGACCGGATCAGTCTGGCGCTGCGCACCTTCGCCTCGACCGCGCGGACGGGAGGCAGCGCGCACCTCCCGCGCGTGATGTGCTGGGGCGGAGAACCGACGGTGACGCTCCCGGGTCCGGACGCACCCGCGGGCGGTCGCATGCAGGCCCTCGCGCTGCTGATCGCAAAGCAGCTCCACGATGCGGGGAAGGACGCGCATGGTATCACGGTACTGTGCGCCGGCACCGATGGCCGGGACGGTGCCACCAACGCGGCTGGCGCAGTCATCGACGCACACACCTGGTCGGCGATACGTGAGGTGGGCCGCTCACCAGAGCACGACCTGAAAACGTTTCACAGCCATCAGGCACTGCAGGCGGTGAACACCATCGTGCCCGAGTTCGCGTCAGGAACGAACGTGAATGATCTGGTGATCGCGCTCGTGAGCTGAGTGCCTCGAGTGACTACCGCGACAGGCCGGCCAGAAACTCCGCCATTTCCTCAGCCGCGCTCACGCTGCCCAACTCGCTGAATGCCTCGCGCGCTTGTTCGCCGATCGTTCGAGCGGCGTCCACCACGCCGCGACGAAGCATGATCTGCGCTGTCGTCTGAAGCGTCTGGGCTTCCTGCGTGCGATGGGCATGCGTTCGCGCCAGCTTCAGCGCCGCAGCGATGGACGTGTCCGCCTCCGCGACCAGTTCCATCCGGTCGGCGGCATCGGCCAGGACACGAAGTGCGTCCGCCTGCAGCAGAAAGTCGGGGAGCGCCGCAAACGCGGTCACCGCGCGCGCGGCGGTGGCGCGCGCCCAAGCGAAATCTCCGCGCCGCAACGAAACCTCCGCGCGGCCAACCATCGCCATGGTCGCGAGCCGGCTGTTGCCAGCCTCATTGGCAAACTCGATGGCGCGGCGCTCCGCGTCCTCCGCGGCATCGAGCTCGCCACGCGTACGGAAGGAGATCGCAAGATTGTGCCAGCTCTCGGCCAGGCCTCTTGGATTGCCCAGGCGCTGGTACATCATGATCGCGCGCTGGTACGCCACGATCGCCTGATCGGCATTACCGCGCAGCGCTTCGATCAGGCCAAGGTTGTTGGTCGCCCGCGCGGTGAGGAGCGTGTCATCGTCGCGCAGTGCCATCGAGAGCGCCTGCGAGAACCGATTCGACGCCTCGTCGAGCGCGCCAAGGGCGAACGCGGCGGCACCCTGCATGTTGACTGACCGTCGCATCGCCGGACGGTCGGCAGCGGCCGTCAGCAGGGGCAGCGCGCGGTTCAGCCAGCGTGAGGCGGAACGCGGGTCGCCCGTCCATAGACAGGCGTCGGCCAACAGCACGGCCCGTGCTCCGTTGCGCTCCGTGCCCGCCGAATCCCCTTCCAGCGTCGCACGCACGTCGCCCCACGCACCAGCGGCAGCAGCGGTGCGCGCGAGCGCGAGCAGGGCGTCAGGGGCGGGAGCACTCATCGTACAGCTACCAGGCGACCGCGTGATTGGTGAACGACGTGACGTCAGCCTTCACTTCGCTGAGGTTACCACTCACTTCCACCGCGCTCGTCAGCTTGAACCACGGCTGCCCGATCGCTTCCTGTTTCCAGATGGCGAAGGTCGGTATGAGGTTCGTATCGTTCTGATTGACCGCGCCGTCGCGGTTGTAATCGTTGTCCGCGTTCTTGAAATCGAGACGCAGCTCGGCCGGCCGCAGGTCACTGAACACGAGGCC
>JANNVN010000196.1:0-11808 GCA_031414435.1 Gemmatimonadaceae bacterium | reverse complement strand
TACTGGCGATGGCAGTGGCAACCGTGCTGGTGTTGCCCTACGTGTTCGTTCCGGTGTACAAGCCCCACATGCCCACGCCCTTCGCCGGACCAGCGCTCTTCAACCCGTATGCAACGACGCAGCCGCAGTGGCAGCGCGCGAACTTTCACGCGCACTCACACGCCTGGGGCGGGTTGACCTCGGGGCATCAGAGCCCGGCGGAGGTGCGCGCCGCCTACCTGGCGAGGGGGTACGACGTCATTGGCCTGTCGAACTATCATCTGATTTCGCGCGTTCCGGGAGACAGCATCTTCCTCCCGGTGTACGAGCATGGCTTCAGCATCAAGAAGACCCACCAGCTGATCATCGGCGCGCGATCGGTGACGGCGATCGACTTCCCACTCTGGCAGACCACGTCCGCCAAACAGTACCTGCTCAACGCCATGCGTGATACCGCTGCACTGACCGCCATCGTCCATCCATACCTGCGGACCGGATACGATACCACGGAAATCGCGATGCTCGGCGGTTTCGATCTGCTCGAGGTGCGCAGCCACTGGTCTGACGCGTCGGCCTGGTGGGATGCGATCTTGACCGCCGGAAATCCGGTCTGGGCAATCGGCAACGACGACTCGCACAACGTCACGAAGCCACGGGAGATCGGCGTCGTCTGGACGATGGTCAATGCGCCAACACCGCGTGCCAGCGACATCATCCCGGCGCTCCGCCAAGGGCGGATGTATGTCGTGGCGGCGGCGCCCGGAACCTCGCCAGCGGCGCTGCAAAGCGTGACGACGCAGGGTGACACGATCACGACCCGATTCGATCAACCCATGGAACAGATTCGTGTGATCGGCGATCACGGTCAGGTGCGCGCAACGGTCGCCGGCGCCGCCGAGATGCGGTATGTCTTTGCCGCAGATGACCACTACGCGCGTGTCATCGCGACGACGGCGACGGGTGCAATCTATCTCAACCCCGTGCTCCGCTCCGCGGGACAGCCGACGCCCTGGGCCGTGCCGCCGACAGCCCTCACGGCCAGTTTGCTGGGTCGAGCGTGCGCTGCGCTGGTGTGGATGATTGCGATGTTCGCCCTGCTTCCCCTGCGTGTGCGCAAAGGGCTGCGCGCGCTGATGGTGCCAGCGGTGGCGCCCGCGGTGGCCCGAATGCTCCTCGCCGTGGCTGCCCTCGGTACCGTGCCTGTCACGACGGCCAGCGCGCAAGGCGCCGCATCGGCATCGAGCACGTCCGGACTGCCATTCCGCGTCGGCGAGTACAACGAGTACGACCTGAAGTTCGGTGTCATCTCGGTCGGTAGCGGTTCGCTGTCAGTGAGCGGGCCCGATACGGTGCGCGGTCGCGAAACCCTCCGCTTGCGCTATGAAATCCGGGGAGGTATTCCACTCTTCCGCGTCCACGACGTGATGGAGAGCTGGTTCGACGCGAAGAACATGCTGAGCATGCGCTTCACGCAGGATCTGAACGAGGGCCCGAAGCGCTACAACCGGTTCTACGACTTCTACCCTGACGAAGAGATCGTGCTCGAGCGCGGCAAGCCGCGCGCTGCGACGGTGGCAGCGCCGCTGGACGACGCGTCGTTCATTTTCTATGTGCGCACATTGAAGTTCGAGGTCGGGCAGACGCTCAGTTTCTCACGCTACTTCCGCCCCGACGCGAACCCGGTCACGATCCAGGTGCTGCGCCGTGAGACGATCACGGTCCCTGCCGGAACCTTCAATACCATCGTCGTGAAGCCGATCATCCGCACCTCAGGGATCTTCTCTGAAGGCGGCCAGGCAGAACTCTGGTTCAGCGACGATCCGGCACACACGCTGATCCAGATGAAGGCCAAGCTCTCCTTCGGCTCGATCAACCTCTATCTGCGACCGTCACGAAATCGGCGCTGACCACGTTCACTGCCGCGACACGGGAGGCCAGACCTTTCGCAGGTTGGTCGCAGTGAACACACTGACCACCATTGCCGTATCCACACCGCGCAGCACGGGCACCGAAGTCACAAAACGGACGCTGTCGAACAGCGATTGATACGGTGCCGCGGCCAGGCGAGATGCCGAATCAGGCGTGGCCGTGTTCACCTTCACGATGAGCAGCCCGTCGGTGCCATGCAGCGACGGATTGTCGTTGGTGAAGCGGAAATGCCGCGCGTCGTCGTTCATCACGAGGATGGGGTACTGCGGCCCGAGCGCATAGCCGATCTTGGCACCACGCATCCAGTCCGTCACGGCCACATACCGTCGCCCCCGCAGCAGGCCACGCGCTTCGAGCGTGTCGCGAAGCGATCGATACTCGAGCAACTCGAAGGCCGGGTCACGCCGATGCAACGACGGCACGACAGCCGTCATCCAACCCGTGGCGGCATGCGTGACGACAATGGTCAGCAGCAGCGCAAACACACCACCCGCCATCGCCATGCGCCGTGGCGCCGTTGAAGGCGCGCGCTGCTCCCACCGTGCAACCGCTGCGCCGAGCAGCGGCAACAGCATGAAGAATCCCGGTGCTGGCCAGTGTGGCAGGCCGGCCCGACCACCGAGCGACGCAAGCGTAAAGACGAGCACGGGCGCGGCACCGAGGCACACGCAGAACCACGTGGCGCGATCTCTCGTTCCGGTGCGAAGGCCTCGCGCAAGCAGTACCACCAGCGGCACCCAGAACCACGGAAAGACATAGCCCGCTTGTCCTGCGATGTTCTGCAGCAGCGCGGTGACGGAACGCCCCTGCCCGTTCGCGCGTCCCGCCTGAAAGCGGAACGAAGCCCAGTCGTGCTCTGCATTCCAGATGAACACCGGCGCGACGCAGAGCATCGCGATGAGCACGGCGACGTACGGCGCGGGACGCATCAGCCAGCGTCGCGACGCGGGGTTCCGCGAGATGGAGTCAGAGACCACGAACACACTGACGCCCAGCCCTAGCAGCGCGGCGTGGTACTTCGCCAGGCCCGCGAGACCGAGCGCCAGTCCAAGTGCAATCCAGGCGAACCAGCGCGACTCGTTGGCCGCGGTGGCAACACCGTCGAGCGGAGGTTCGGAGTGCAGCGCGACCGCGTACGACAGCGCCAACGCGGCGGCCATGCTGGCAAAGAGTAATGGACCATCAGGGAGCACCCAGCTTCCGCCGCTCAAGCTGAAGACGGGGATGCACTGGGCCGCGCAAACCGCCCAGAATCCGGCGCGGCTGCCGAACAGGCGCGACGTCAACCGATAAAGCAGCCAGCTCGTCAGCGCGAACAGGAGCACGAACGGCCAGCGAAGCGCCAGCGGCGATTCCCCGCCGAGCAGCGCCGCCGCATGCGCCAACCAGAAGACGGCCGGGGGATGATCGAAGTAGCTGAGGGAGAGCGTTCGGCCGATGACGATCGCGTACGACTCGTCAATGCCGAAAGGGAGGGCGGCAGCCACCAGCAGCCGGAGCAGCGTCGCGATTCCGATGACCCAGGCGGTCTGGCGGGTGTCGTTGTGGGGCATCCGGGGGGCGGGGGTGGCTGAAAGGCAGACTCGTCATCTTCCGGACGACCTGAAGACCCGGCTCTCTCACAATACAACCCACCACCACCGGTCGACGGGAGACAGACGACTGGCGGGTCGTCCTGAGCGACTGGATGGGAACCACCATCGAGCGCACGTCGGTGCAGCGGCGCCTGAACGACGCGATGGATTGCCACGGCTCCCTCTGGGCGACGAGCGAGAGATCTACTGAGCATCGCCGGGCCAACGCGCGCCTGAGACGCCGGAACGGCCGCTCAGACCCAGCCGTCGGGACCGCTGTCATACAACCCGGCCATCACGATCACCCATGCGCAGGAAGTGGCTGGGCTGACCCGTGATTCCGCCCGACGGCGGGAGGAGACAGAGCGATGATGAAATCAGCTGGTGCCCTTGGGCGCCGCGCAGTACAGGGAATGGGCCTTCTGGGCCTGGTGGTGCTGACCGCGTGCGAGTCGGCGACGAGCCCAGACTCCAAACCCGCGCTGGACCCGAATCTCGCGCTGAGCGACTACCAGGCGATGGACAAGATCCTGGCGACGGATGCCCTGGCCGGCTTCCGCGCGCTGGGCGGGCGCACAGGCCTGGGCACCAGCAGCGCGCTGGAAGTGGCCGGTCGCGTCGCCAGCACGCGAGACGGCGCCACCTCGCGCGACCTGGCGACGCACCTCGCGAAAGAACTCAAGGGGGGAACGGCGTTGAAGGAGATCATCTCCTCGCGCCACCGTGGAATGACGCTTGTCTACGATGCCACGAAGGACAGCTACGCGGTGAGCCCGACCCGGGCGGGTGCCCCGGCGAATGGGGTGCGCTTCGTCACCTATGAGGTCGACGCGGCCGGGAAGCCCATCGTGGCAAAGGAAACCGGGTACGCCGATCTGCTCGATGAAGGGGCAACGACCGGCGAGACCATCGTCCTGCGGCTGCGGGTGGTGAACAATGGCGCGACACATCTGGACTACCGCACCCGGCTGACGCTGGCCGGTGACGTCGGGTCGATCAGTGTGGATGGATTCATGTCCGACGGCTCGGCACGACTCGACTTCGATGTTGCGGTCACGTCGCGGAAGAGTGGCCTCAAGACCCTCCTCGATGGCGACTTCGACCTTCAGGTGAAGTCGCGCGAGTTCTCGATCAAGGGGAAAGTCCGCGGAATCGACGAAGGGACCGGAGATGGTACCATTGGTCTGACCGTGCGCCATGCCGCGAACAGCGTGGCGGTCAACATGGTCGGGAGCAACGGCACGATCGATGGTACCTTCGAGGTGAATGGAACCCTGCTTGCCACCGCAAAGGGCGATGCCAAGTCCCCGACGATCACCGGCCCAACCGGCGGTCAGCTGTCCGGCGGCGAGTTGCTCATGTTGCTTCACATCGTCGACATGACTGACAGCGTCTTCGATCTGGTCGAGGACCTGGTGAAACCGGTGGACAATCTCGTGGTGCTTGGGTGGTTGATCTGAGCAGCTGCGCGGCGCGGGAAGTGAATCTTGCTTGAGGTCCCCCGGTGGCTCAGCCGCCGGGGGGCCATTCCCATTTCCATTCGTGAGGGTGAGATGTTGATACAGAGGAACGCACGCACCGTGACCGCGCTGGGTCTGGCCCTGATCCTCTCTCCGGTGATCGCCGCGGCCCAGAAGTCGACGAGCCGTGGCCTGTCGATCGGGCTCCAGGCGCTTGGCACATCGCTCACCGTCGAGAGTGGCGAAGAGAACAACGGTGGCGGTCTGGGACTCCGCGTGGGGTACGGCTTCAATCGGATCGTGACCGGCTTCATCACGCTCGATGGATCAACCGTACAGATTCCGGCGAGCAACAGCTTCGTCGCCGGCGACTGGACACTCGCGCATGCGGAAGTCGGCGCGCGCTTTCACTTTGCCAACTCGCTGCGTCGCTGGGTCCCGTACCTCGAAACAGCCATCGGCGCGCGCTCGGTGAGCATCGACAACGCGAGCGTCAACAATTCGCCGGCGGGGAAGGTGTCGTTCAACGGCCCGGCGCTCAGCGTGGGGACCGGGATGTCCGTCTTCGTCACGCCAAAGTGGGCCTTCGATGCCGGCTTGCGCTGGACCGGCGGCAAATTCACCGAGGTCGATCTTGGGAACTCTGCGCTCCGCAACCTCGATATCGAGGCGGCTTCGTTCCGCCTCGGCGTCGGGGTCGTGTGGTGGCCGTAATCAGGGAACCGTCGACGCCTGCTGACGCCGCGGCAGCGACTCGTGGGCTGAAAATGAAGTTGGGGTAGCACAACCTGGCCAGACCACAGAAATCCTGCCGACTTCCTATGTCACGAATCTGTGGGACACCACACTCGTGGCGTGTCGCTGAAGTTCGGAGAGCACAAAGCCAGATGGGGCGCCCGGCTGGCAAGGCGAACACCGTGGCAATACCAGCGGTCTTGCGAGGATGTTCAACGCGGCCAGCCGGGATGCTCCGACTGGCGACTGCTTCCGGAACTTCAGCGACAGGCCACTAGCTGCCAGGCTCACCACGCAACTTGCGCAACGCTTCCTGCTGCGCCGGCGAGAGCTGGTTCTTGATGCGGATCAGGAGGGTGAGGTGTCCCTCCTTGATCTGCCGTTCGGTCTGCATCGCACGCCGCATGCGGTCCAGCGCGCGATCGAGATCGATGCGAGGGCGATTGAGTTCGGCGGCCAGCGCGTCCCTCTGCTCCTCCAATTCCCACTGCAACGACACCACCTGCCCCTGCAGCTCGCGCAGGAGTCTGGTGATCGCATCACGCTGCTGATCGGTGAGATCGATGGCGCGACGGTGCTTCATGATCAGTTCGGGTTCGAACAGCGCGCGCGCAATCGGATCGCCGAGCGTAGGCGCTGCAGGCGGCGTGGCCTGCCCTTCAACGCGTGAGGCGCTCGCGACGAGGCAGAGCGTGGCGACGAACAGCGAACGGGAGACGAATTGCATCAGGAACCCCTCCGTGGAGTTCGCGCGTCCGTCCCGACTTCTGGGGTTCCGCGCAGGAACTCCGAGCCGGGGACCGACAGTAGTCCATCAGTGGGTGATGACGCGGTTCGCGCCGCAGTCTGCGACCATGCGGCGACGGCCTGCTCGAACTCCTGATCGGCCGTGGCAGTGCTGGTCGGTCGGAACCAGATGCCAAGTGCCGCAGCGGCGGCGAGTGGAGCGCCGAAGATCAGCATGCGCTTCCCCGCACGGATCCACCGCGCATTCTCTGCCGGGACCGGCGGTGCCGCCGGTGGTGCCGCAGCCGCTTCCGCGCGCGCGCGCGCGATCAGCGATCCGAAATCCGGTGCCCGGAGGGAATCGCCCTCCTGGAGGCCGCGGAAGTCGCGTCGGAGGATCTGGTCGAAATCCGGTTCACTCGTCATTGGTCGTCGTCGCTCGAGGGATCGTGCGGGTCGGGATGTCCACCCGCGAGAAGCACACGGAGGCGCTTCTTGCCGCGGTCATAGTGCACTCGTGCGGTGCCGACCGACACACCCATCGCTTCGGCGGCGTCCGCGACGCTCAGTTCCTGTTGAAAAACCAGGTGCAATACCTCACGCTGACGTTCCGGGAGCCGGCCGAGGGCCTCGCGTAGGGCGGCCACCGTCTCGGCCTCGATCAGCATGTCGTCCGCCGCCTGTGCGGGGCTTTCCGGCTCCGCGATGTCGGCAAACGGGAGTTCTCGCCCGATCCGCCGCCGGTGCTCGAGGGCGGTGAACCGGATGATGCCAAAGAGCCACGTCTGGAAGCTCGACCGGCCCGCGAAGGTGGCCGTTCCAGACAGGACCTTGCAGTAGGAGGTCTGAAGCACGTCAGCAGCGTCATCGGGATCGCCGTTGCAGCAGGAGCGTGCCCAGCCGAAGCTCGCCTCGTGCAGCGCGTGGAGCGCGGCCTCGAGTTCTGGCGGAGCGTGAGCAGGCACGGCTGTGGCCATCCCTTGGTGATGGGTGAGGCATCCACGAGGTGGGTGTCGCGATGGGCGTGAACATATGACATAACCGGGCAAAGACACCGGAGGCCTCCTTCGGGCGGTCCCCTTCGGTCGCGATTGTGGGAGACGGCGGCTATCCACCCTCCGATCGCTTCGATTGCAGTGCCGCCAGCTTCTCGGCTACTGCGTCCGGCACCAGCAGGGTATCCGCGATGCCAGCAATGCGGTCCGCCTCCTTCCAGGCAGCGAGCAGCGGCGCGAGTTCACCTTCCATCGCGCGACGTTCCCGTTCCTCATGCAACGCCATCTCGAACGCGAGGCGGTCCACCGCTGGCATCAGGGCAAGCGAGGCGGGGTTGAAGTGCGCGTTGCGATAGGCATCCGTCAGCATGAATGCTCCAGCCTCATTGCTGGCCCCGGAGGCCGACCACTCGAGCGCAGCATTCTGCGTGCGCACCAAGGCGTGGTGCGCACGCGTCGCACTCGCCGCGCGTTGCGCGATGGTGTGCAGGACTTCCGTGACATTTGCTCCGGTCCCCAGCGAGGTTGCGGCTGATTGCGTAGTGTGCGAGGCGGCGCCAGCTCCATTCGCGCGCGCGAGCAGTCGCGTAGTGGCGCGCACCGCCTCGTCGCCGACCAGCGTGAGGCGCCCCCACGAGTGCTTGAGCTCCAGCCCCCAGGCTTGCGCGTCATCGGTGGGGATGAGCGCCGTCTGCTTCAACTCTTCGCGATTGACCTCGAGCACCTTGCCGTCGTACGGCACGCGAATCGCGCGCGCGTTGTCGAGCACGCGAGAGAGCCCAATCCCAAGCACCCCGACCAGGCTCAGCACCGGCGTACCTGTCGCGAACAGGGCCAACGCCGTGCCGCCGACACCGGCGGCGATTCCGGCCGCGACTCCTCCCGCACCCACTCCAGCGGCCGTCAACGCAAGCGCCACCGTCCGTCGGCGCCGTGCGGTGAACTCACGGCCGTAGCGCCAGGCCGCCAGCTCCGGTCGCAGCGGTGCGCCGAGTCGCACCAGCTCCAGTCCATCGCGCAGTTTGGCGAGCCCGATCTGACCTGTGCTGACCCGTGTCCGCGAATCACGAAAGGCGCGCTCGCACATCTCGATCGCTTCCCACCGCTCTTCGATCGGCACCAGGCACCAGCGCGTGCAGTGCGCGCAGACCACCCACAGGCGCCCTTTCACCGCGTCGAACGCGAGTCGGCGCCCGATCGGGAAAACTTCGATCGAGTCGTTGGCGCCGAAGGGCCGGGTGCAGAAGAGGCAGGTCGAATACATGTGCGGCGGTCACACGCAACGTGGCAGCGACATCCTCGTCGCAGTGCCTGAATCTATCGCATCGGGCGTTGTGGGCATGCACGCGACGCCTGATCTGCCGCGGCGCATGGCAACACCTTCGGCTTCAACGCATACTTCGGGCACGCCACCACACCGCTCCCGGAAAGCAGTCCGCGATGTTCATCGGATCCAGATGCAGACCACCTCGGCACCATCACCCGTGACGCCACCAACATGCGACGCGGCAACCGTCTGGCCATCACGCACCTGGTGGCGCCTCCTGGCGTGTGCCTCGCTCGTCGCGCAGAGCAGCTGCGGATCGAACGACACCTCACTGGTGATCGCGACGGAGCGCGCCCTTGCCAGTGGTGTGGATTCCATGGGTGTGCGGCCCACCGGAATTCAGATCATTCCTACCCGAAACCCCGCCGACCTGACGGAGAACTCGACCCTCGCGTCGTCACGAACACAGCCTGGAACGGTCTTCACGATCAACGACTCCGACAACGAACCAATGCTCTTTGCGCTCGACACTTCCGGTGCTTTCCGGGGCCGCTGGCGGCTGGCCGGTGCGTCGAACCGCGACTGGGAGGCAGCGTCCAGCGGTCCGTGCATCGGCGGCAGCGGGCCCGACTCCATTCGCCCCGCGGCGTCATGCCTGTTCATCGGCGATATCGGAGATAACGAAGCACGGCGGTCGGCGGTGACAGTCTATCAGATCGACGAGCCGAGCCTTTCCGACACAATACACACGAGTGAACTGCCGACGCGGATGCTGCGATTCCGGTATCCCGACCGCGCACAGGACTCGGAAGCGCTGTACGTCGGTCCGCAGGGCACGATATTTCTGATCAGCAAGCGGAAGCGCAAGAACAACAAGGGTAAGTTTCGACCTGCGCGTCTGTTCTCGATCGCCGCCGACGCCTGGCGGCAACAAGGCACCGTCGTCGCGACACTCATCGACAGTTTGCCGATTGCGCCCGGCACGTCGTTCGGGCGAGAGATCAGCGACGCGGCGTTGTCACCCGACGCGCGCTACCTCGCGGTGCGCACCTATCTGCAGGTCTTCACCTTCGCCACCGACAGTAACACCGGTCGCGTGCGCACGGAGGTACGGCCTTCGGTCTGCAACATCTACGGGATCGAAGGTCAGCCTGGGGAGGGCGTGACTTGGGCTGATAACGGGCGTGACTTGTTGCTGAGCAGTGAAGGCCGGGAGTCGCCGCTGGTGAGGCTGAGGTGTCCGTTGCCGGTGCGTTGAGGCGGCGGCGAAGCGAAGTGTCGGCTTCCATCCGGCGCGCGATCAGGTAAAGCGTGGCGAGGGTCGCATACGAAGAAACGGGCACGTCAGTGTATCACTGATGGCGCAGCCCTCACGGCGCGAGGCGTACCGTGTCGACGCTGATGACATCGCGGATCGAGCGATCGCCGCCGGCGATCACCCGCGCACAGACCACGACTTCGCGCACGCCGCAGGTGACGCGGTGCCCCACCGCGATCACATCGATGTGCACGCGGCCAAGACGGCCACCCGCCGTGACACTGCGCCATGCATCACCTGCACCAGTCTCGCCGTCGAGCGTGGGCACGCGAGCGCGCACCTCGGACGTCGTACCAGGCAACGTGGCATCCGGCGTCACAGTGCCGTACATCGAACCATTCCGCACCTCAGTGATAACGACCCGCATTCCGGTGCCGTTCGGAGCCCGGAGCGTCACGACGTCTGTGGTGGGGCGGCCTATGCTGAGCACACCTTCCACGCTCGTGTAGCCGCCGACGGCGCGCAGCACGGTACTGTCCGCGGCGTTGCGCAACACATGATACGGCGTGACCGCGAATGGCAATCCGGGAAACACCGGCGTGACACGCCTTCCAGTGGAACACATCACGACACCGCTCGCCGTGAGGCCGCATGTCACGAGACCGTTCTCGTCGCTGATCAGGCGCGCGATGGCTGAATCACTTGGGATCGGCAACCAGGTGCGGTTTGCGAACACATACCCGCCACCGGTCTCGCTCCCGAACACGCCCTTCCAGAGCGCACCGCCCGCGGTGCGCCCCACCGAGCCGCGGAACTCCACGAACGGCGGGTGCGTGATGTCGTTCGGCACCGTCGAGTCGGGGCCGAAGCCCGTCCAGAATGCATCCGGGCCGACGCCGTTCCAGCAGGCCGTGTTGCCGTCGGAGAGCAGGGCACACGCCCCCACGAGGCTGGCCGAGAGCGAGTGCACGGGCGCCGAGAACCGCAGCCAGCTCAGCGTCGGCTGGAACTGCCCCGGGCCAACACACGCCACGCGGCCGCCCTGCTGGATGCACACCGACTCGGGGCCCGACGTCACAACCGTGTCGGCCACCAGCGGTACACCGCGACGAGCGAGAGTGAATCGACGCGTGAACTCATGCTGGCCATCACCCCAGTACGTGCTGAGCGACAACACCTGTTCCGGCTGATCACTCGGCAGCCAGAGCATACGGACGAGGCCCGTGGCTGTATCGGGAGGGGCCGACAAGACCGCGCGGCGGTCCCACCCGGACGTGCGGAGGATCCAGCCGGTTGTCTCACCGCCGCGAAAAATCTGCCAGAACTGGCGCACCCGTCGGCCCGACGGATCGACCAACTCGAAGAGCAGCGTGTCGGGCACTGGCGTCAGCGCATCCGACACGCGGATCGTCGCTGGAGAGACAAGACGCAGGGTGTACGCTGTGCTGCCAGTTTGCGGTTCGCTGGAGGTATCGCCGCACGCTGTGATTGCGGCAGTCATGGCGACAAGAACGGCTCGGGTAAACTGGCGCATGATGACAATATACCGCCGGCCTGAGCGCGAGGTCACACCGCCACGAACCAGTGTGCAGTCCGACATGCATGCGGTGCCCAAGGCGGCTGCGAGGGGAAATCGGTGGGGGAAATCGGTGACAGTGCACTCATTCCACCGTTTCGGTGACAGCGGTGACAGTCTGCGATGGTTGAGCTACGAGCGTGTTCGGCGTCGCGAGCACAGCGTGCCTTCGCGATCGCGAGATCCCGCCGCACCGAATTCACATTTAGCGACGGTCGGCCGCGCGCGCCTGCACCTTGTGTGTCACGGTGCCAATCGTTTTCCCGCGTTGTGTGCACTGACACCGCTTCTCGCCGTCACCGCTTTTCG
>JANNVN010000195.1:0-3170 GCA_031414435.1 Gemmatimonadaceae bacterium | reverse complement strand
CTGCAGGGCAACTTCGTGAAACGTGTGCTCATGTCACAGGCACACATCCAGATCCTGCCGCCGGAAGAGTCAGCCCGTCCGCTCCGAGGGCTCGCGTCAGGCATCATCTACGCCAACGTGATCCAGCGGCCGACCCAGCGACTGCGTTCCATTGATCAGTGGCAGACGATCATCGCACAACTGCGCCGGCGATCGGACATTGCCGTTGTCACGCCTACCGTCTCGGCCGCCGCGCTCGCAGTGCGGGGCAACGCCAGCCGGTCGATCACCCTCACCGGAATCGACGGTGACGACTACTTCCGCATCGTCAGGATCCCCGAGTACATCACCGCCGGTGAGTCCCGCCTCACCAGCAACGACATCATCATCGGCAGCGAACTGGCGCGCCAGCTCGGGGTCTCGGTTGGCGACAAGTTGAACGTCGTCGCGGCCGGCTCCACGACGCGATCGCTGACCGTGAGCGCCGTGTTCGATCTCGGCAACGAGGGCGCGAATGAGCGGTCCACGTTCGTCGCGCTGCGCACGGCGCAATCACTCGCGGCACTGAATGGCGGTGTGACCTCGATCGACATGACCGTGCACGATCTCTACGCGGCCGAGGTCGTCGCGCAGTCGGTGTCGGCGAGCGCCGGTGTGAAGGCCGAGAGCTGGATCGTGACCAATGCGCAGCTCTTCAGCACCCTCAGCGCGCAGGAAATGTCCTTTACCACCATCCAGGGGTTCGTCGCGCTGTCGGTGGCCTTCGGTGTGGCGAGTGTCCTGATCGTGTCCGTGATCCAGCGCTCGCAGGACATCGGCATTCTGCGGGCCATGGGCGCAACTCAATACCAGATGTTGCGTGTGTTTCTGCTGCAGGGTGCGATTCTTGGCGGGCTTGGCGCCGCCGCCGGATCAGCACTTGGCATCGGTGCGCTGTCAGTCTTTCACGCGTTGGTCCGACTGCAGGACGGCAGTGAGCTTTTCCCATTGACGGTCAGCGCCAGTCTCTTCGTCTGGTCGATCGCACTCGCCACCGTCACCGGCGTGGTGGCGGCGGCGCTGCCGGCCGTGACGGCGGCCAGGCTTGATCCCGTCGATGCGATCCGTGGCTGACCCGGAGCACATCCTCAAACTCGAGCATGTGACCAAGACGTACGCGCTCGGTCGGCCCAACGCGCTCGAAGTGCTGCACGGCATCGACATGGCGCTGGATCGAGGCGAGTTCGTCGCACTCGTCGGCCCGTCCGGGTCAGGGAAGAGCACGCTGCTCAACATCATCGGCCTGCTCGACCGGCCGACGACGGGCCGCCTCCTGATTCGCGGCGCCGACACCAGTGCCATGAATGACGCCGCGCTGACCGCGCTCCGCAACGAAAGCATCGGCTTCGTGTTCCAGCAGTCATACCTCCTGTCAGCGTTTTCGGCGATCGAGAACGTGATGATGCCCATGCTGCTGAAACATGCATTTCCGACCGAGGCCATGCGCACGCGCGCCGGCGAACTGCTGGCCGACATGGGGCTCAGCGCGTGGGCCGATCATCCGGCCAGCAACCTGTCCGGAGGGCAGCAGCAGCGCGTCGCGATCGCCAGGGCACTGGCCATGAGTCCGGCACTCATCCTTGCCGATGAACCGACCGGCAATCTTGACACCCGTTCCGCCGACAGTGTTTTCGAGACGCTGAAGAAGGCGAACAGTGAACTCGGCACGACCTTCCTGATCGTCACGCACAATGAGGCACTCGCAGAGCGGTGCGACCGCACGCTCGAGGTCGTCGACGGTCAACTCACCAACGCGGTGCACTGACCGGTTATTGCACCGCCGCGTAAACCGCGCTGCTTCGTTACAACCGCGCCGCTTTTTCAGTCCGGCCCAAGTGGGAAGTCACCCCGCGCGATGGATCTTCCCGGTGAAGCTCGATTCTTGCGGTAGTTCGTGCAGTGCGTCGTGCAGTTTTTTACGCAGTGCGTCACGCAGTGCTTCACTCAGTGCGTCACGCAGTGCTTCGCGCACGCAGGGAACCGATCTTCTGCCAGACTCCTTTCCGCCCGGTTGACTACCCATGTCGCACGCGTCCGATCTGCCGACGCTGAGTTCGCCTGCTGAGTGTGATCAGACAGCGGCCGGGCTCCGGCGCGAGAACACGGCCCAGCGTATGGCCAATGATGCGCTGCTCGCACAGAATCTCCGCTTGCTCGCGCAGCTCGATCAACAGTGCCAGGTGCTCGACGGGCTGCAGGCCTTTGTCGTCTCGGTGGCCCATGCGCTCCAGGCGTCGCGCGCGTCATACGCGCCGGACCCGCGCCGTTCTGTCTGTCGCAGCCATCTTGCCACACTGACGAGCCGGCAACGCGAAGTGCTGACGATGGTGGTGGCCGGCTACCCGAGCAAACGCATCGCGTCGCTGCTCGGCATCAGTCAGCGAACCGTCGAGAATCATCGCGCATCGATCATGGCGAAGACCGGCGCCACCTCGCTGCCGGCGCTGACGCAGTTGGTCGTCCTGGCCGGCGTTGACGAGAGCATCAGCCACGGCTTACCGTGGCCGGGGGCCGGTGCGGCAACCGGTTCACCTCTCAGACTGGTCACTGACGCCGCCGCAGGAGTATCAGCTGTTCCAGCACGAGGAGCGGAGCCACACCCAATGTGAGCAGCGTCGTGCTCTGGCTTCATGACAGGGTCGACGACCGAATGAGGCACTGTGACTACTGCATCGCTGCGTGATCATCGAGAACGCAACGACGAGCACCAGCGCCGGGTTGCCGAGGAACACGAGGCCACCGGCAGACGCTAGCCGTTGCGTCAGTGCTTCGCCGCCGTAGGTTGATACCAGTGGCGTGGAATCGAAGTTCGGATAGCACAAAGCCGGATGGGGCGCCCGGATGGCAAGGCGAAAACGACAGCAATACCAGCGGTACTGCGAGGATGTTCAACGCAGTCAGCCGGGATGCTCCGACCGGCGACTGCTTCCCGAACTACGGTTCCAGGCCACTAGTGTGGTGTAGCCGAAGTCTCTTGGCAGTTGGGCGTGTCTTTCGGCGCCACCCGGCGTTGCAACTCCTCGCGATCCCGCTGGTATCGCTGGGGGTTGCGCCTTGGCTGGCAACGAAATCCACCGCCCATCTTGGGCCAAGGAACTTCGGCTACACCACACTAGTTCCGGGCAACAGGGCGCTCAGCGATGGTAATCACC
>JANNVN010000194.1:0-6404 GCA_031414435.1 Gemmatimonadaceae bacterium | reverse complement strand
GTGTCGGCGTCGGTGTCGGCGTCGGTGTCGGCGTTGGGGTCAGCGGCTCCGAGCAACCGGCGACGACCAGTGCCAGCATCAGGCGCGTGCCTCGGGCCAGAATCCGGCCAGCCGTCGCTCCTGGTGGGAAGCCCATGGCGTCGCGCAGAACTCGGCGGCTACAGTGTGCGAGCATTGATACACCTCGATCGGGTTGCGTGAACGGCGGAATCGTGCCGAGTGACGCCTCGAACATGGCGTCTGCGGTTCACGTCCCGATCACGCGCCGATCACATGGCGTAACCCACTGCAGGACAGGTAGTTACGTCACTCTGCGCGGTGGCGTGAGTCGCCGCTCAGCGAGGCCGGAAACCGCGGTGTCCGTCTCGCGTAGTCCCGGCACGAAGTCGCCGTCGCACGCGCCTCGGCCAGGCGACCGGCGCGCTCGAGCGCATACGCGTGCGTATCGCGGAGGTCAGGTAGCGCTTGGTGGGTGAGCGCTGACTCCGCCGTCTGCACCGCAAGCTCCGCCCGTCCCGTGGCGAGCTGCCACTCCGCTTCGAGCGCCAGGGTCGCCGCCTGCTGGCCGGCATTCGACGGGCGCGTGCGCACCTGGGCAGAATCGAGCAGGCGCCGGATGCCGAGTCGCGCCAGTTGCTTGGCGGTCCAGAAGAGTGCTTGTGGCGGCAGCGATTCGGTGAGGCCGAGGGAGGCGGCCTCGGTCAGCTGTTGCTGCGCGGACGTCGTCTGGCCAACGTCGATCAGCGCGGAGGCAAGCAGCGCCCGATCGCGAACCTCGCTCAACGCGTTCCTTCGATTCGGAATGTAGAGAGCAATCGCGTGCGTCAGGTGGCCGATGGCACTCGCGTCGCGCCCCTCGTACGAGTCCACGTACGCCAGCGAACGATGGCCTCGGAGACCTCGCCGGGTGTATCGCCAAGGTCCTGACGGATGCGTGCCACGACCGCATTGATCCCTGACAGCAGGGCGTCGTTGGCCACACGGGCAGTGTACGCCCGAAGCGCGTGCCGCGTCCCGGGCCGGAGCACGAGCAGGGTCAGTACGCGGCGGTACAAGCGAGAGCGCCTGCCACAAGACATTCGGACCGATCAGAAGTGCAAGCATGACAACGGGTTCGCATCGTGTGATCGACGTGTGACCGGGGCGTGAGATGGCGATCGTACCCTCTCCTCACAAGGACGTCGCTCGTCGCGCCGTCCGCTCGTTCCGGGCACCCACCCTCAGTGAGGACTGCATGATGCGATCCCTGTTCCCGGCGCGCCGCTCTGCGCGCGCCATCCTGCTGCTCGGATTCGCCGCGACGATGACCGGGTGTAATGGCGGCGATCCACCGACGCCGCCGGTCCTCCCGGGCACGCTGGCGGTGATCGTCGCGCCAACGACGGTCGCCGTCGTGGCCGGTGCCACCGGATCCTCCGCTGCCACGATCACCCGCGGCGGCAGCTTCACGGGTGATGTTGCGCTGACGGCGGAGGGAGCGCCAGCGGGAGCGACGATCAGCTTCGGAACTCCGACGCTCGGCGCGGGCGTCACCACCAGCATGATATCCATCGCGACGACCTCGACCGTGACTCCTGGCTCCTACCCGATCGGGATCAGGGCCACGGGCACCGGCGTCTCGGTCGCCGCTGCGACCATCACGCTGACTGTCTCGGCGGCGGCCACGCCGACGGTCGCGCTGAGCGTCGCGCCGGTCAGCGCCAGCATCGTGGCTGGGGCAAGCGCGACCAGCACCGCCACGATCGTGCGCGCGGGCGGCTTCGCTGGCGCCGTTGCGCTGACGTCGAGCGGCGCGCCGACCGGCATGACCGTCGCATTCACGCCTGCCTCCATCGCCGCCGCCGCGACCACCAGCGCCATTGCGGTGGGAACGACCGCGGGCGTGACGCCGGGCAACTACACGATCATCGTCAGCGCCGCCGGCACCGGTGTCACCACGGCCACCGCCACGCTCACCGTGACCGTGACCGCACCGCCAATCTCCGGCAACGCGATCACGCTGCAGTACTGCGCGGCTGATGCGCCGATCTGGCTCGCCTTCCAGGATGGCACCAGCGGCACGTGGACGGAGGTGGCACCGAACTCGGGCACCCATACTTACCAGTTCAACGCCACCAACACACGAGCCGGCGTCGCGTCCGTTGACACGGCGGGTACCGGCTTCGACCTCAACGTCATCTACGCAACAGCCACGGAGCTGAACGGCATCGGCACTGCCTCCGGCTTCGGTCAGTGCGGCACGAAGCGGGTCAACGGCAGCATCGCGAACGTCTCAGCGTCACAGGCGGCGTTCATTTCGCTTGGCTACAGCACCACCTTCGCCTCGCCGCTGACGGGCACATCGTTCCAGCTGACAGACGTGCCAGTGGGACCGCAGGATCTCTTCGCGGCACGCATCGACACGGCAACACAGCGCGCGGACAAGTTCATTCTTCGTCGCGGGTTGGACATCGCGAACAACGGGTCACTCCCCGTACTCGACTTCAACGCCTCCGAGGCCTTCAATCCGGGCACGGGGAACGTCACGCTCGCGAATATCGGTGCCGACTCGGCATCGATCTCGACCATCTTCACCGGCAATCGTGGCTCAGCCTTCGGATTCGTCGGGACGATCTCGGGCTATCTGGCCGCGGCAGGCGCCGTCGCCTATGACGCAATCCCAGGGGCACAGCTGAACACCGGTGAGCTTCAGGCGTTGTTTGCCACCACGACGTCGAGCACGAGCAATACACGCTCTGCCGGAATTTACTTCCGCACACCGGCCAATCAGACGGTCACGTTCGGGCCGGCCCTCAGTACGCCGACGCTGACGCGTCTTGCCGGCGGCGGGTATTCGCGCGTGCAGGCGCAGTTGCCTGTCCAGAGCGACTACGCACGCTCGTTCACGGCGAGCTTCTCGCAGTCGAGCGCGAACCGCAGCGTGAGCATCACCGCCACCACCGCATACACCAACGGTTCAGCGTGGGACGTGACGATTCCTGCCTTCAGCGGTGGTGGATGGCTCGATACGTGGGGGCTGCTCAACGGTACGCCGATCAGCTGGGATGTCACGGCGAGCGGCGGCGCCCTCTTCCTGTTCGATACGAGTGTCCCGGATGGTACGACGTTCCGGACAGCTGAGCGGTCGTCAACGGCGCCGCTGCCGTAGGCTGATTCGACGGACACAGTGAACGCGGGGGCGTGGCGAAGTGGCCGCGCCCCCGCGTTCTGCCGCTCCCGCACTCCATTGCTCGCGCGCCTTGCCCAGGTGTGGCGTTGGGCTCACGGCGCCCTGCCCACGAGAGGCACTTATGCATGAACGCCGTACCGGGAATCCGGTCATCGCTATGCTCCCTCAGCGCGCGAGGCTGAGGAAGTTGCTGATTTCCCTCCTTCTCTTCGGCGGGACGCCGGCACGCAGCGATCCACAACGAACACCGTGCACCGAGGCACAAGCCGGGCAGACCGCTGGCCGCTTTACACCAGACCCCGATGCGCGCTTCAACACTGACGTGCCGGTAATGCGGTCACGATATCCGCGCCTGGCCGAGAAGATGGACCGCGCGGTCGCACTGCTTCAACAGGCGCTCCCCCGCCTGATCGGAGCTGAAGCACGCCCGCACCACACCGTGAACACCCGGTCGTTGACTGGCAGCGGCCCTGTGCGCATCGGTGTCACGACCGGGTTTTTTACGTTTTACTGTGTCCCCGCCGAGGGGTACGATCCGGGTATCGCAGGCACGATCCGGCTCGGTGACGAGACCAGGATGTGGATCGACATCGCGTTCAACTCGCTCTCCTGGCTGGCGCACGAGCGACGACAGGTGAATGGCCTGCGTCTGAGTGACGGCAGCGCGATCTACGTCTCGCCGAAGGAATTGGGTCAGCTGCATGGCTCGACGGTGTACCTGCCAGAGGTCGATGCCAGCCGCGCCGAAGAGGCGATCGTGCTCACCACCGGTGATCGGAGCCCATGGAAGCCGGTGACCCGCGCGGAGTTGCTCGATGCGCGCATCAGGACGCTGCAGCGCCGGCTCGACACCTTGCGCACGCTGCCGCTGATGCGCGCGCCGATGGCACAGCTGGATGCCGAGCTGGCCACGCTGGTTGCGGCACGCGAGGGACTGACTGCCGAGGAGCAGGCGACACCAGCCACCGTGACCAATCCGTACGCGCCACCTGCCTCGCTCTTCGTCACCGCAGCCGGGCAGGGTGCTGCGCTCGTGGCGTTGAACCGCAACTTCTACCAGCGCGGCCGGCCCCGTGACGAGCTCACAATGATCACCGTCGACTGGCGCTGGCGCGCCAGTGATCAGGTCCACGCGGCACTGATTCGTCAGTTCAAGGAACGATTCGATGTCGCGGCGCTGGGCGCGCTGCTCAGCCCAGCGCCGTAGTGCGCTCCGCCTGTCGTCTGCTCAGAACAACACGCCGAAGGTGATCGGGAAATTCCGGATCGAGTTGGTGTCGATCAACCCTTGCTGCTGGGTGTAGATGTTCTGCAGGCGCGTCTCGACGAAGCCGCTGATCCGGCCGAGGCGGAACGACAGGCCGGCGCCGCCGTCAATGCCGACCTGCGTCGAGCTGAGCGAACTCGCTACGGCCGCCACCGTGGGGTCGATCACATCCTTGATGTTGAACGCACCGACACCCGCCAGCACATACGGGCGGACCGGCCCGCGCAGCAGGTCGATCCGGAGTGACGCGATCCCGCCGAGCTGTGTGCGCGTCGAACCGACAGGGACCGACTGCGTGCCTGTCGTCGGATCATCGAACCGCATCCGGGCGAAGTCGGCGCCGACGCGTAGCGCGGGAAACCCCGGCGCGATGCGGATCAGGAGGTATGCCTGCCCGGTAGCGCCGGTCAGCACCTCCTGGAATCTGGCGTTCGTTCGCGGCACGATGGCGCCGCCACCGATCCCGAACTGAATCGCCCGCGTGGCACCCGCGTCCTGCATTTGCATCCCCTGCGCAGCGAGCGATGTCGCAACGAGAAATGAGCTCAGTCCTGCGCCAGCGAGTCGGCGATACATGTGTGCACTCCGTGGAGATCGGGTCAAGAGACGCCAGCGGGAAAGGCGTGACGGTACTTGCCCGATTGTACGGCGAGCTTCTCACACGACGATCACACGGCGATCACATCGCTCATCGCCAGCCGGGGGCGCAGTTTTGCGGGAGCTGGAAGTACGGGAACGCGAGCATCGGTGGCGGTCAGACGCAGGCGGTCAGCGCGGCCCGTTGGTGCTGGCCGGCTTCCGGGTCTGCGCCGCAATGCGAGCCCGGAGGGTCGTGATCATCGGCAGGTTGGCGTCAGCCGTTGGCCAGCGTTCGGCAAACTGATTGACCGCGCGTTCGGCGTCGGCCGTGCGCCCCAGTTGCGCATCGAGGCGTGCGATCGCCAGCGGCGCAAACAGTGCGATCTGCTGCGCCTCCTTGCCCAACTGCCGCTCGACACCTGCCGCGAGCTGCACCTGCTTCGCCCGGGCCTCTGCCAAGCGACCGGCACGTTCGAGCGCATAGGCCAGCGTCTCGACCAGATAGGCGACGCTGTCGATCGCCACCGCCCGCTCGGCCGCAGCCACCCCCTCGCTGAGGCGCCCGCGCGCCACCAGCACCTCCGCTTCCAGCGCCGTCGTCGCCGACAGCTCGGCTGCGGAGGTGGCGCGTGTGCGAGCCTGGGCGGAGTCGAGGAGCTGTCCGGCCACCGTCGTGTCGCCGAGACGCGCGGCCGCTTTTCCTGTCCAGAGCAGCAGAGCAGGAATGTACGGATCCGTGAGTGCGAGCTTTGCCGCCTCACGCACCTGCTCCCGTGCCGCCGCGAATTCCCCCACATCGATCAGAGTTGCCGCCAGCAACGCGCGGTCACGGATTTCGGCGGTGCCGCCGCCATCCTGCTTCTGTCCGAGTTCGATCGCCGCCGTCAGGTGCTCCACGGCGCTGGCGTATCGCCCTTCGAGCAGGTCGACATATGCCAATGATCGGTGTCCGCGCGCCTGATCACTCTCGTCGCGCGCCAGCATCACATTGAAGACCAGTCGCGCGGAATCATTGAAGCCGAGTCGCATGAACGTCGTGCCATAGCGCTCATTCTCGATATTCCGGATGAGATAGGTCGTGTCCAGATGGAGCGCCTCACCGAACGCGGCACGAGCCGCAGGCCAACGACCGAGCAGAATGTTGATCTGGGCGATGTTCATCAGCGAGGGTGCGCTCAGCCGGCGGTGCGCGCGCACGGTGTCGAATGCCGCCATCGCCTCGGCCGGGTTCCTTCCGCGCGTCAGATCGTACGCCAGCATCTCGTAGACGTCGTAGTCATCCGGATAGCGGATCAGATACGCCCGGTGCTGGATCGCCGCGCGAATCCAGTCGCCGCGGCCACGCTCCGCTTCCGCCTGAATCAGCAGCCGCTCGCGCGGCGGCAGTCG
>JANNVN010000193.1:0-10813 GCA_031414435.1 Gemmatimonadaceae bacterium | reverse complement strand
AGCACACCAATGACCGCCAGCGAAGCACGACCGCCCTGCTCCCCGTCGGAGCTCCGCTGCATGTACGTCAGCCAGAAGTCCACCGAAACGCTCGACCAGCGCAGCAGCTGCAGGCAGAAGGCGCCGATCGTGAAGACGCGGAGCCAGAGTGGCAGTGCATCGGCCCCGGTTTCGTACGCGCCCGCCACGGCCACGCCCATCGCCAGCATGTAGACCCGTGAGGTCCGACGGGCGAGGAGCAGCAGGAGATCGTCAACCCAGGTGTCGGTCTTCGACGCGCCCTTGAGCCGGCTGATCATCAGCTCGCGCACGCCCGCGAGGATGGCGATCGTCGCCAGGGCAACGGCGAGATCCTGCAGCCAACGGACCATCGGAATTCCGAAGAGCATGCCGTCGCGAAGGGGGTTCATGGACATCCAGTTCCGGTCTGATGGCGTGGATGGGGCGGGAAAGAAGCGCGGAGTCGGAGACCGGACCGGTTCACCGTGCCGGTGAAGCCGCCGCGATGACGCTGCGCATCACGAGCATGAGCATCCGGCTCTCCACGTCGTTCGGTGTGGGAGTGCGTGGTGATGTCGTGGGTCGCATGATGGCGAGCCCGTGCGCGACACCGATGAACAGATTCGCCAGCGCATCGGCCGTCTCGGGAAGTTCGCGCCCGGCCTTGGTGAAGAGTGCCGCGACGACCTCGGCCAGGGCACCGCGCTGCGCCGTCTGCAGCGCATCGATCTGCGTGGCCAGCGTCGTGCTGCGCTCGGCCTGCCGACGGAGTTCAAGCCCAAGGCGGGGCCAGTCGGCATTGGCACGTCCGGCCTGCAGGTCATGGCCGATTGCGTCCAGCACCGACGACACATCGCCGTCATTCTCGAGAAACGCTCGGAACGCCTGCTGCTCGCGCTGCTTGTGTTCTTCGAAGAGCTCGATGAACACCGCTTCCTTGTTCGCGTAATTCGCGTAGAACGCGCCCTTCGTGTAGCCAGCGGTGGCGGCGATGCGGTCGATCGATGCCCCGGCGTAGCCCTCTGCCGCCAGCACCTCGCGCGCCGCGTCGAGGAGTCGCCGACGGGTCTCGGCCTCTCCGAGCGCGCACGGAACGAGGCCGCGCGTCCCGCGCCGGCTGAGTCGCGGCCCTGGCGTGGCCGGTGTGTCTGGCGTGCGTGGTCTGCGTTTGCGGCTTGGGGCTCGTGCTTGGCCGTACGGACATGGCACTCCGGGGTGAACCGCGAGACGGCGGGGAACACACTGCCACCAAACGTCACCGGAATGGCGGCGGGAGCTCGAACAGGAATATCACCCCTTGCATTTCAGATACCAGTGGGTATCTATTCACATACCAATCGGTATCTCACGGGGTTCTGCGGGCCCCCGCCCACCTTGGACCGTTGGGGCAGTCGTGGCAACGTCTCGCACTGTCGTGACCGGTTCGCCCGGCGTCCTGGGCACAAACGTGGTACGGCAGGTCTTCGCTCTCCGGTCGGACATCCGGGCGCTGGCCCGCTCGCGCTGCTCATCGATTGGGCCCTGGTCGGCGAGTTCAACGTGCGTTCATCTGTGCGGCGGGGCGAGTCGATGCATGTGTCGGGTGCCAGAGCGATCATGCTTGAGTTCACATTGTTGGAGCTGGTGTCTGGCGTACTGCAGTTCCTGCCGGCACGTGCCGTGGCGCAGCCAGCCCGCATTGACGAGCAGAAGCATGACGATGGACAACCTGTTCCCGTGGCTGTCCGGCGCTTCGTGATCGCTGAAGTCAGTGACGTTGGCCAGGCACGCCCATCCGTTCTGGAGTCGTTGTGATGAGGTTTTCTGATGTCCTCGGTCTCAAGCCGGCACTTGGTGCGCTCGCACTCTGTGGTGCGATCGCCGTGCTCTCCGGTGCGACGGGTACGCGTGGCGTGGCCAAGTCCGGGGAGCCTATCCTCTGGCCCACGGTTTTCCGGATGATCGAGCTGAAGTGGCCCGAGGTGCCGCAACTCGCAACCACCGAGCTGGCGCGGCGCATCGCGGCGCACGAACCCGTGCTGCTGATCGATACCCGCGCCAAGGACGAGTATCTGGTCAGTCACCTGCCGGGCGCAGTCTGGGCGGAGAGTCCGGCACAGCTTCGTGCCGCCGCTCGCAACGTGCCCGCCACGCAGCTGATCGTGCTGTACTGTTCCGTCGGTGTTCGCTCGTCGAAGGCCGCCGCGATACTGATGCGCGATGGTCGCCACACCGTGGCGAATCTGCGTGGGTCGATCTTTCAGTGGGCGAACGAAGGCCGTGCTCTGGAAGCCGATGGACGCCCAGCGGTGCAGGTCCATCCGTATAACCGCGTCTGGGGGCAACTCCTCGAGCCGCGACTGCGCGCATCGGGTGCGCGGTGATCGATACCATCAACCTGGCCTCGTGGCGAACACCGGCGTCGATCGGTGTGATGCTGCTGCTCTTTGCGTGGGAGACGATCCACCCTTTTTTCGGACTGTTTGCCGTTGGCGCGCACCCGTGGCGCGTTCGCTTTCGTCACGCGGCGATCAACCTCGGCATTGGGGTGCTGAACGGCCTCTCAATCCGCTTCGGATTCCTGGCGCTCTGGATCGCGACGATGGAATGGTCCACAAGCCACGGTGTTGGCCTGCTCAATTGGCTCCCGGTGGCGCCGGCGTTTCGCTGGATTGCGGTGCTCTTCCTGCTCGACGCCTGGACCTACGCCTGGCACCGGCTGAACCACATCGTGCCCTTCTTCTGGCGCTTTCACCGGTTGCATCACTCCGATCGTCAGATGGATGTGACGACGGCCAACCGCTTCCATATCGGCGAGATCACGTTGTCCTCACTGGCCCGCGTGCCGGTGCTGGTCCTGATCGGCTGTCGGATGGATGAACTGGCTCTGTACGAAGTGCTGCTGTTCGCGGTGGTGCAGTTTCATCACGCCAACATCGGCCTGCCGGGCTGGCTCGATCGCGCGCTGCGCACGGTCGTCGTCACGCCTCATCTGCACAAGGTGCATCACTCCGTGGTGGTCGCCGAGCAGAACGCAAATTTCAGCTCGCTCTTCTCGTGGTGGGACCGGATTGCGCAGACGTTTCGTTTGGCGCCGGACCTGTCGCGGGTGGTGTTTGGCGTCGACAACACGTCAACGAATGATGTGGCGCAGTGATTCAATGGCGTCTGAGGCGCATGCATTGCAACGATTCGTCCGGGATCAGACGGGAGGTCCCGCAAAGGCGGCCGTCCCCATGGCCCGTCGACGGTGCCTGTCACGCCCCCGTCTGAACTGCCGCCTGTGTGGGCGCTGCGGCCCGCGCTGCTCCCGTTCCGTCTTCTGATCGACGTACCGACCGGCCCGGAGCACCGCGACGGAGACCGAGGCGATCGCGAGACCCAGAAGACGGTGCATATGGGGTACTCACAGCAGTGTGCGCCCGCGAGCGGCACAAATGGACATCCGGTTCCCGTCAGGGGGCGTAGTTGAGGCGGGAACGAATCGCGGTGCCCGTGTCTTGTCGTGTCCCGGAGGACACTGCCCTCCTCATACTCATTTTCCGTCCGATGCGCTCTTCGCTTTCTGCTCGCTCCGCCGCCCGCCTCGTGGCACTGCTCGCTCTGCCGACGCTCGTCAGCGCGCAGGCTGCCCCGCCAACACCGCCGCGCGCCCAACCCGACAGCCTGACCTGCGTACGCCGCCCTGCCACCCTCGGCTGCCGACGGTTCCGTGATTCCACGGCGGCAGCGTTGACGGTAGTCAGCGTGGTGGCAGACAAGCCACGTCGCCTGCTGAACACGAGCACCGCAACCGTCGGCGGCACCGTCGAGCGGACGGAGCTGAATTCGCTCCCCACCGATGCCCGCGACCCGATCTCCCTCGCCTTCACGCTGCCGAACGTGGCGCAGGCCACAGGATTCTTCGGTGACGCACCGCGGCTGACCATCAACGGCAGCAACTCGCTGTACACGTCGTACACGATCGACGGGCTCGAGAACAACGAGGGTTTTCTCGGCGGTGCACGCGTCGAGCTGCCGCTCTCGGCGCTCGAGCGGCTGAGTGTGGCCGCGAATACCTACGGCGCTGACATTGGCCGCAGCAGCAACGGCGTGGTGCAGTTCGAAACCCGTGCCGGCAAGGCGAGATGGGGTGGCGAGGCGTTCGTCTACAATCGCCCCGGCGTACCGTTCGATGCCCGTGCCAAGATCATCCCGGGTGGCAATGCCAGCGCGTTCAACAAGGCGCAGGATGGCTTCCGCCGCACGCAGGTCGGTGCTGCTGGTGGTGGCCCGCTGGTCAAGGATCGCACTTTCGTGTTCGGCGCACTGGAGTACACCAACGAGAACGAAGACCGCATCGCGTCGACGGTCAGTGTGCCGTTCGTGGGACGTGAACTGCGCCAGATCTACAAGGCGTTCGGGCGACTCGATCAGGGGCTCGGCAACGCCGGCAGCCTGACGGCGAAGTTCGCGCTCACCAGCACCGATCGCGCGGGGCAGGGCAGCGGTATCCTCGCGCCGGAAGCGGATACGCGCACGCAGCGCATCGGGTCGCTCTCCAGCATCACACATCGCGCGGCGCTCAGCAACGGACGCGCCAGCCAGATCACCTCACTGCAGTTCGGCACCTTCCGCTGGAACTTCCCGCCCACCCGCAGCAGCTTCAGCACGCCGCAGGTGACCATCGTCGCCAACGATCCGGCGCGCCCGGGCAACACCATCACCCAGGCGATCGTCGGCAGCAGCAACTTCGTGTTCGATGAATCGGAAAAGCAGTTCCAGTTCCGCACCGAACATCGGCGCGAGCTCGGTGGCCGCAATACGATGACCGCGGGCGTCGACATTGCTCGGAGCGCCTTCGAACTCACCGGATCGAACACCAATCCGATCGGCAGCTACACGGTGCTCAATAACGGCAACATCACGCCGTCCAACGGCGGGTTCTATACCTTCAGTGATGTGCCGCAGAATGCGCAGGTGCTGCGATACAACATCGATGCACGCCAGAAACAGGTGAACCTCAACCAGCTGCTCACCAGCGCCTGGCTCGAAGATCACTTCACACCGACCGCTGCGGTCACCATCAACGCCGGCCTGCGGTGGGACTACGATGATCTCACCTCGCGCGGCGAGAGCAAGCCCGATCTGAACAACTTCCAGCCGCGCGTGTCGGTGAACTGGACGCCAACCGATCGCTCGGTGGTGCGCGCTGGTGCCGGTCGATACACCGGCCGATTCCCGTATGCGATCTACTCCGACGCGGTGCAGTTCGGCGCCGACGGCAACGCCACCATCACGCTCGATGGCGCACAGGCGCCAGCCTATCTGCAGGGGCCCCGCGGCCCATCGCTCGCCTCGCAGACCAGCACCTTCCCGCCCCGCGAAATCCGCCGCCTCTTCGCGCTCGGCCTCGAGCAGCCGTTCAGCGATCAGGTGAGTCTCGGCTTTCAGTACCAGCTCACGCAGGCGCTCGGTATCACGGTTGACGCTGTCGCTACGCAGACCAACAACCTGCCGCTATCGTACGATCTGAACGCCAATACGCGCGGCATTCGCTCTGGTGATGTCACATCGGTACCGGTATCAGTTGGCGACACGTTCCGCCCTGTCGCTCCGGTGACGGGCAGCTTCCGCCGCCTGACCACGTCGGCCTCGCTCGGCGAAGCGAACTATGTCGGCCTGACGACGGCGCTCCGCTGGCAGCCTGAGCGCACCATCCTGCTTGACGCCAACTACACGCTGAGCCGTGCCCGCAACAACACCGAGGACATCAACTTCAACGCCACCCAGGCCAACAATTTTGACGCCGAGTGGGCGGATGCGGTGAATGATCGTCGGCACAAGATGTCGCTGCGCGCTGTGTATACAGGAGTGAAGCACCTGTCGCTCAGCACGGTGTTCGATGTCCAGTCCGGGTCGCCGATCAACCGGATTGCCGGTTTCTGCGGCGCCACCTTCTGCGATCTCGACGGGTCTGGCGATACCTTCGGGAATGGCTTCATCGGCAATCAGGATCGCTTCTTTGGCGTCGGACGCAACGCAGAACGGCTGCCGTCTGCCACGCTGGTCAACCTTGGCGCAGGGTACGTGCTTGGACCGGTGCAGTTGCGTGCCGATGTCTTCAATGCCTTCAACACGCGCAACGTCAGCGGATTCGCGAACGGACTGCCGGGTGGCGGTGCGCGCACGCAGGTGGGTCGCCCGGGTGACCCGATCGTCTTCCCGAGCGCGGCTCCGGCGCGACAGGTGCAGTTCTCCGCGCACTATGCCTTCTGATGGGCGACACACGCTGACGCGGTGGGCGGTTGCCGGCACACTGCTGCTGGGGGCGCTGATCGCGGGCTGTGCGCCATCGGCTCCGCGCACAGCCGCAGCTGATCTGGCGAAACTGCCGTGGGACAGCGTGGTGGCACGTGCGAAGGGCACCACCGTCGTCTGGCGGATGTGGCGCGGCGATCCAGCGATCAATGCCTTCGTCGATCGATGGGTGGCGCCGCGTATGCTGGCCGACTTCGGCGTCACGTTGCAGGCCGTCAGTGGACAAGGCAACGAACTGGTCGATCAGCTGACGATCGAGAAGGAAGCTGGCGCGCGGACGGGTACCGCGAGCCTGCTCTGGATCAATGGCGAGACGTTCGGCGCGCTGCGGAGTCGCACGCTGCTCGACGGCCCCTGGAGTGCCGTGTTGCCGTCGGCGGCGCTGATCGACAGTGCGTCGCCGATCATCAGTCGCGATTTCGAGCAGGACCCGGCCGGGTTCGAGTCGCCATGGGGTACGGTGCAACTGGCGCTCATTTACGACCGAACCCGAACGCCACAGCCGCCGCAGACGGCCGCTGAACTGGCGGTATGGATTCGCGCCCACCCCGGTCGATTCACCTACGACCAGAGTTTTGCCGGCATCACCTTCCTGAAGGGGATGCTCTACGCGCTGAACGGTGGCGCGGGCACCTACGCCGGCGGTTTCGACTCCACGAAATACATCACCGGTCGCACCCGGCTCTTCGCCTGGCTCGATTCGCTCAAGCCGTCGCTCTGGCGGCAAGGATCGCAATACCCGCCCGACGTCGCCGCCCTGCATCGACTGTTTGCGAACGGAGAGATCGATTGCACCCTCTCCAACAACCAGAACGAGGCCGTGACGAAGGCGATGCAGGGTGTGATCCCGGCCACCAGCCGTGCGCTGGTGCTCCGCGATGGGACGATCGCAAACACGCACTTCCTGGGCATTCCATTCAACGCGCCCAATGCGGCTGGTGCGATGGTGGTCGCCAACTTCCTGCTCTCCCCCGCCGCGCAGCTCGAAAAGCAGCGGCCGACGGTGTGGGCCGACGGCACCGTGCTGCGGATGGACCGACTGCCGGCGGAGTGGCGGGTGAGGTTCGATTCGGTGGTCAATGACCCACGCCTCGTGCCGGCCGACTCGCTCCGCGCCTATGCGCGCCCGGAAGTCTCGCCGCGATATCACGAACGCCTGCAGGACGACTGGCGTCGGATGGTCCGCTGAGATTGCGCCCAGGCGTCGTTGCCTCCACTCTCCGCTCGTGAACGTTTCCAGCCGCCACTCCCGCGCCGTGATCGTGCCCCTGCTGCTGGCGGGCGTACTGCTCGGCGTTCCGATCGCGGTCGGCATCGCCTACCTCGTGGCGGGCGCCGCTGGGTGGGTCGGGAGTACATCCCCCGGTGCGGCCGGTCGGGTACTCACTGAGGCCGCTGTCTGGCGATCAGTGATGCTCTCACTCTGGATCGCGACGGCTGGCACCGCAATCGCGTTGGTGGGTGCACTGTCGGTTGCGCTGCTGTTTGGTGGCGACCGGCGGCTTGATCGTGTCGCGCAGCGTGTCACCGCGCTCCCCTTGCCGGTGCCGACCGTCGCGACCGCGGTGGCCGTGCTCCTGCTGCTCTCGCAAAGTGGCTGGCTGTCGCGCGTTGCGACGCAGATGCACCTGATCACTTCGCCGGCGGAGTTCCCGGCGCTGGTCTTCGATCCGTGGGTGATCGGCGTGATCGTCGCGGTGGTCTGGAAGGAGATGCCGTTTCTGGCGCTGGTCGCGCTCTCGCTGCAGTCGTTGCGCGGTACGGCATTGATGGATGCCGCACGGACCCTAGGTGCCACACGGTGGCAGGCCACGCGCTCGATCACACTGCCGCTGCTGATCCGTGGCATGGCACCCAGCATCGTGGCGGTCTTCGTGTTCGTGCTCGGCTCACTCGAATTGCCGCTGGTGCTCGCGCCCAGTTCACCGCTGGCGTTGCCGATGCTGATTCAGGAGCGACGGCAGGCGCTGGGGACGGATTCGCATGCGGAAGCGTATGGCATCGCGCTGATCGCCACCGTGCTGGCTGTGTTGGCCGCGTTGCTTCATGAAAGATTGCGGAGCGACGCGTGACATCCACCCGCGCGCCGATCGCCCGCTCCCTGCTGCTGCTTGCGTTGGCGCTGTTCGCACTCGCGCCGTTGATGATGCTGATCGCCACGTCACTTGCGCGCGGCTGGTTCTATCCGGTGGTGATCCCCGTCGGCATCGATGGCAGTGCCTGGCGCGACCTCTTCACCGACGCCGCGCATCGTAGCGCCCTGTTGAACAGCCTGATACTCGGCGTTGCCACCGCGTTGACCGCGACCGCCTGCGCGTTGCCGCTTGGTCGGGCCGCCGCAGGCAGCACACGTGCGGTGCGTCGCGTGGTCGCGTTGCTGGCATTCACGGGCGTCGCGCTTCCGCCAGTGGTGCTCGGCGTGGGGCTGCAGCTCACGGTGCTCACACTCGGGCTGGGCGGCACGCTGTTTGGTGTGTTTCTGTCGCATCTGGTGCCCGCGCTCGGGTATCTGACGCTGGTCTTTCTCGGCGTGTTCACGCGATGGGATCCGCGCCTCGAGGAAGCCGCCGCCACACTAGGAGCAACGGGACGCATGCGGTGGCAGATGGTGATGCTGCCGCTCCTTCGTCGGCCGATCGCCGAGGCGCTTGCACTTGGGTTTCTGGTGAGCTGGGCGCAGGTGGCGCTGACGCTGCTGGTCGGCGGCGGTGCGGTGCGGACACTGCCGCTCGATGTGCTGGCGATGCTGCAGTCGGGACAGGATCAGCGTGCGGCTGCGGGTGCGCTGGCGCTGACGATTCCGGCGCTGATCGTGCTGAGTGCTTCACGCATTGCGGCGCGCGACACATCAGCGGTGGTCGCATGAGGGACACCTGCGTTGCAGCACGATGCGTCGGCGGTGGTCGCATGAGTGTCTCGTGCTTTGCAGCGCGCAGTGCTGCGTCGGCGGTGGTGGTGGCATGAGTGTCTCTCACATTGTGGCGCGCAATGCATCGGCGGTGGCGGTATGACCGTCGCGCTCGATGTGCGCAATCTGTTTGTCCTGTTCGGCGGCGCTGGGCGCCAGCAGGGGACAGGGCGGTCAGGCCGCTTTTTCGTGTCCGAGGATCCGACCATCAACGACATGCTCCGAGGGCTTCCCGGTTACGAGATCGGACTGATCGATCTCTCGTTCACGGTGAACAGCGGGGAGTGTCTGGCGGTGCTCGGCGTATCGGGCTCCGGAAAATCGTCGTTGCTGCGGACGGTCGCCGGTCTGCAGCCGACCATCCGTGGCACGGTCGTGGTGAACGGAGCAGACGTGTCGTCACAGCCGCCGGAGCGACGCGGCGTGGTGTACCTGCATCAGGAGCCCGTGCTGTTTCCCCACCTCCCGGTCCTCGAGAACGTCGCCTTTCCCATGACAGTGCGCGGCGTCGACAAAGAGACTGCAATGCGCCGGGCGATCGAATGGCTGCAGCGGCTGCAGGTCGCTGGCGTGATGGGGTTCCTTCCGGAGTCGCTAAGCGGCGGTCAACGGCACCGGGTTGCGTTGGCGCGTGCCCTCTGCGCCGATCCCGCCGTCCTGCTGCTGGATGAACCACTCGCCTCGCTCGATCCAGCCGTTAGGCGCGATGTGCGCGAGGCGTTGCAGGAAGCGCGTGCGGCCAGCGGTGCCGCGATGGTGCTGGTCACTCACGATCTGGATGATGCCCTTGCCGTCGCGACACATATCGCATCCATCGAGCAATTCGGACGGCTGAGCACGCCCGCGCTGTCTGCCGACATTCTCGAGCAGCCGCCGTCGCTGGAAACCGCCCGGGTACTCGGTGTGTACGCTGAGCTTGACGGCGAGGTGTGCGCGTCGCCGTCCGGGAACCTCTTCCGGTGGATCGGTGGTTCTGTGCCGGCGCCCCAGGTGCAAATTGGCAGGGCAGTGGCGTGTGTCCGTTCGCACGAGGTGCAGCTGCATCGTGGCAGCCAACTCAACCTGCCCGCACTGACGGTGACGTCGCTCCGTGAAGGTGCGCGCGACGCAGTTCTCGGCGTGCGCAATGCGCTGGGCGAAGAGGCATCGCTGCGCATCGGCAGCGGTACCTCACTTGGCGGCAGCGAGACGGTTCAGGTGACGTTGCGGCATGCCAGGATCTTTTCTTCACAACCGTCTTGACCCGTGTTCGATCACCTGCTGCGCGGCTTCAAGGACCAACTGCTCGCCCCACTCGCGCGTCTGCTGCGGGGGGTGCCGCCGAATCTGATTTCGGTGGTGGCGCTGTTGTTCGGGCTTGGTGCGGCGGCTGCGGCGGCGAGAGCGGAATGGGGCCTCGGGCTGGCGCTCTGGATTGTTAACCGGACCACCGATGGCGTCGATGGCACCGTGGCCCGACTCGCTGAGCGGCAGACAGATTTCGGAGGCTATCTCGACATCCTGCTCGATTTCGTGGTGTATGCCGCGATTCCGATCGGCTTCGCGATGAGCAGCATCGATCGGCCGGTGTTGCTCTGGGCGGTTGCCCTCGAAGGGGCGTTCTTTGTCAACGCCTGCAGCTGGATG
>JANNVN010000192.1:0-22194 GCA_031414435.1 Gemmatimonadaceae bacterium | reverse complement strand
ACTCGAGATCGGCGGCTTGAAGGAGAAGGTGCTGGCCGCCTACCGCGCCGGTTTGCGCGAAGTGATCGTGCCACGGGGCAACGCGAAGGACATTCGCGATATCCCGGCCGAGGTCCGCGAGCGCATGACGTTCACCTTCGTGCAGACGATGGATGAAGTGCTCGATCGGGCGATGTTGCCGCTCGATCCGCCCAGCATTGCGGTGATGGCCGCTGAAGACGAGGAGGATGGTGCACAGGTGGTCCTTCCCTTCCCCGATCGGGCGGCGGTCGCCGGACGGGGCGCGCAGTAACACCGCCTGCCCCCCGGACCGCAAACGCGCCGCGTGACACACACGCGGCGCGCTGTGCGTAGACTCCAGTACAATGGCTTCACACCTCCTGCGCGAGTTTGCGCTCAATGTGGTATTGCACAGCCTCGCCGGCGGCCTCACCGACACCGTCGCGGTGTGGATGTTGTTCAATCCCCACAAGCCCTTTCTCGGTGTCCAGGGCGCGATTCCGAAGAACAAGGCGCGCCTGGCCGCGAGCATCGGCAAGGTCGTCGGCGAAAAGCTGCTGACGCCGCAGGACATGTTGCAGGAGCTGACGCACGGCGGCATCCGGGACGCGTTCAATGAGCGGGTGGCGAGCGTAGTCCAGTCGCTGCTCGAGACGGAGCGGGGCTCGCTCCGTAGTCTGGTGCCCGAGACCATGAGCGCGGAGCTGGAGTCGGCGCTGCAGACGATCGGGCGGACGGTCGCGGAGCGAGTGGAAGCCTGGGCGGAGAGTGACGAGGCACGGCCAACCGTGGTGGCGTTTGTGGCCCACCTGCGGGGCGCCATCGGCGATCAGACACTGGCCGATGTGCTCCCGGCTGCGCGTCGCGCGGCGATCGTCGAGCAGGGCCGTGCCCTGGCGCTGACGCTCTCGCACAGCGACACCGTCGCCGATGCGGTCGCAAGCTCCGTGCGGGCACAGGCAGAAACGCTGCTGACGCGCGACGAACCCCTGCTGCAGTCGATCCCGGCGGAATTGAACGCCATGCTCGACAAGGCTGTCGACGCCTACATCCCGGTCGCGGTCGATCGATTGGGCGCATGGCTGGCGCGACCGGAGAGCCGCGAGACGGTCAAGCGCACCCTGCAGGGTGTGGTCTCAAAATTCGTGACCGACCTGCGCTTTCACGAGCGCGTGCTGGCGCGGTTCCTGGTCACTGAACGGGCGTTGGAAAAGGCGCTCGACGCGCTCGGTGGTGAAGGGGTGGATGAACTGTCGGCGCTCCTGCGTGAGCCGGCAATTCGCGAGCAGGTGACGAAGGCCGTGCGCGATGGTGTCGAGTCGCTGCTGCGGAAGCCACTCCGCGAGATCGTCGGCGCGCCTGATGCAGCGCGTGTGCATTCGCTGTCTGAAGGGCTGTCGAAGGGGGCCCTGTCACTGCTGCGGTCTGACTCGACGCAGCGCTTCGTCGCCGGCCGAATCGAGTCGGCACTGGAAGGGGTGGCGCACAGGCGGATCGATGATCTGCTGAGCGGTGTGACGGATGACACGATTGCGGGCTGGGTACTCGAAGCGATGCGCGGCGATGCCACACAGCAGTTCGTGCGTGATACGGCGATGCGCGTCGTGCAGAAGGCACTGGATGCGCCGATCGGTCGACCGGCGCGGTGGTTGCCGGCGCAGGCGAATGAACGCCTCGCCGCAGTGCTGGCACCCGCGCTCTGGGAGTGGATCGTCACGTCGCTGCCGGCGCTGGTGCAGAAGTTCGACGTGCCGGCACTCATCGAGCGCAAGGTCAACGAGTTCAGCACCGAGCGCGTGGAAGAAATCGTCCGTGGTGTGACGCAGCGTGAGCTGAACCTGATCATCAAGTTCGGCTTCGCGCTGGGCGCCGTCATCGGCGTGGGCACGTTCTTCATCTCGCAGGCGATCCGCGCCCTGCCCTGATCTCAGGGGAGTGTTGCGGTGCCGTCGCGCGGGTCGAAACGTCCGCCGGACGGCAGCACGTGCATCATCATGGCCGTGGCACCCAGACGCGCGCCAGCTGCGCTGACCGCCGCCCGGCGGGCGTCGTAGATCACCACCGCGCTCGCGCCCATCACTCGCCAGACTCCGTCGGGGCCGATGACGAGGGCAGTCGATTCATCGATCCCGACTCCGAGGCGCTGCGGACTCTCGATCACGAGACTGACCAGCCGGTTGTGGCGCTTGCGCCGCACGAAGTGCTGATCGATGATTGCGTCGGTGATGAAGCCGAACCCTTCGGTCGTAATCACGTCGTCGCGATCGATCGTGAGCCAGTGGTCGGTGGAATCAGCCGGCCGCCGATTGCCGCCAGGGCGGCGCTCATCACCCGTGATCATCGGGGTCGAGAGCACCGCCGCGCCGGCTGATGTACCACCGACGACCGCGCCAGCGGCAAAACGCGTCTTGATGGCGCGCAGCGTGGACGTGCCGCGGAGAACGTCCGCAAGGCGCACCTGATCACCGCCACCGAACCAGATTCCTGTTGCCCCGTCCAGGAGGCGGGCCGCGGAATCGGTGTTTGCCTGTGCGTGAGTGAGCCAGACATTCACCGCGTCGACGCCCAGCGCGCGAAGGCTGGCGGCCTTTTCCTCGCCGCCGCTGAGCCCTACGCTACTCGCCATCGCGTAGACCACGATCTTCGACTTTCCGGGGCCTCCGGCCAATCGCACGAACTCCTCCACCAACGCGGCCGGCTGCGGTCCGCCACCGACGATGAACAGCGTGCCTTTGTTTGCGGACTGCGCGCGTCCGGTGCTTGCCAACAGCAGCAGCAGGACCACACTACGAGTGGCGCGAGCGGCCGCACCGTTGCGCCATCCACTTCGCGGCGGCGCGATCAATTACCGAGGGGCACGAGGGAAAGGGCAGACGTCCGTGAGCTGCGTGTCGTGCTGCCGACGGCGATGGCAACTGCCGTAGCGACAGCGGGTGCGCCGTTTGGCTGTATCTGAACGCTCACACCGATGAGCTGGGTCTGCGCCGGCAGAAAAATGCGCACATAGGACGAGCTACCGTTCGGCTGAATGAGCACCGTTTGGAACGGCTCATTCGCGCTGACGGTGATCGTGGCCCGAACCGTTGCGGATGGGCTGCGATCGATCCGCACAATCGGTGGACTGAGCAGTGCATCGGCGGTTGGCAACGCGCCACTGACGGACGTGAGCGTCGCGCCGGAGAGCTGGAAGTTCAGGCCGGCGACCGTGACACCAGAATCGATGACAATCGGCCCCTTGGGGTCATCCTTGCACCCCGAGATACCGACAAGGAGGAAGACACCGCCGAGCAGTGCCCGCAGCCGCACTTCGGTCATTGGACAGCACTCCGCGCAAGGTGTGTACCGCTGACGCAACGACAGACAAGCCGCGCGCCAGACAGCAGTCCATTCAGTCCATCGCAAATTCTCGAGCGAACGCCACGTCGAACGAAAACGTCTTCGCTTTGCTCCGGGTCTCCATCATGTCTGCCACGCGGAGCAGGCGCGCGGGCACAGCCATGATCTTCTCTTGCGCCTTGCGCCCCATCTCATCGAGGCCCGTCACCGCCTCGATCGCCCAGAACTTGATCAGTTCCTCGACGATCTTGAGATAATCACGCGGACCGTAGATCCCCGCTCGCCGTACGACATCGGCCATGTCACGGAAGTGCGGCATGCTGACACCCGGCATCTCGATCGACGGCATGATTTCAGCGGCCGAGACGAGTGCCGTGCTGGGATCGCGCTCCAGTACCGCCTTGAAGATCGCTCGGTAGAAGGTGTAGTGACGCGCTTCTTCCTTCGCGACGTTCGAGAGCACCTCGCCGATCAGGGGTTCGGTGATGCTCGCCAGCTTGCCGGTGTTGGCGTGACTGACCTGCGTGGCGCGTTCCTGCAGCGAGGTGTACACGAAGACCCGGTATGGGTCGCGGTCCCATGCAGGCGCGAAACCGGCCTTGATGTACTCGAATTGCATTTTCTCGAGCACCGGATTGTCGAGAATGCGACTGTCGTGCATGTAGTCATGCAGGACGGCGCCGTGCCGGTCTTCTTCGGCCGTCCACAGATTGGTCCACTTGTGCCAGAACGACTCGTTGCCGAGATACACCGCCAGCAGGCGATGAAAGTGCGGCAGCCCCTCTTCGGTCAGCAGGTTGAGCGCCAAGGCCACGCGTGCTGGCGTCGAGATACCCTTGCCCCGCTCACGGAGCTGAGCGATGTAAGCGTCAGGATCCGTGCCCGGCTCCGGCGCAAGCAACTCGCTCGGGAACCAAAGCACTCGCTTCGCCTCATGCGACACCATCAATTCGTCGACGAGGGGCTCGAGGTCGGCCAATACTTCGACCTTGGCGATGATGTCGTTCACTGGAGCAGTCATGCAGGGAAATATGAAGAAAGGGCGTGAACACCGGAGCTTTCAGGTTCGCGACGCAGCCGTTGGCGTTGCGGTGCGACACAGATCGCTCGACATGAATGTGCGCCTCAGCGAGGGGAGGCGCTATGGAGTGAACGACTGTCGGGCGTTGAAGGCTCCCTGCGCGTCAGGCATCTGGCGACGGCCGGGCGCCAACCGTCAGGCAACGACGTCAGGCATCGGCGCGAGGCGTCAGGAGTCAGCCGTCAGGCGACGGCATCCGGCATCAGGATCAGGCGTCAGATGTCCACCGGCGGGCGTAACGCACCAATCGCCGTCAACCATCAACTGTCAGCGGCCCCGAATCGTGATGGCCGCAACGGTCACCACCGGGGATTTCGCCCCTGCAGGCAGATCCTCAACGATCGTCACATCACGCCCGCTGACCTTGTCGGTCCGGACGGTGACCCGGCGCCCCCCAGCGGTGATCTCGCGGCGCCCGCTGGTGGAAACTACCTTCGCGCTGTAGCGCTTGGCAGATGCGTCCGCGAAGGCCTCGGCGAATTCCTCGGCGTCGATTGCGGTGTCCCAGACGAGCACCCATGCCAACCCGTCGCCGCCGGCCACCGAAAGGAGCGCATACCGATCGCCGTCATGGCCGCGCGCAGCGGCCGAGCCGCGTGCCACATTGCCGAGCAGCTCAGAGACAGCCAGGCGCGTCTCGAACTCGCCAAAGCTGTTCTGATAACGAATCGTTGCGCCACCGGTCGGCGTGAAGCGGACCACCTCCGCGGCGTTGCCCTTCGCCCCCCACTGCTCCTTGTGCAGCACCTGAGAGGTGCTGGTCGGCAGCTCGGCGAGCAACTGCGCGCTCGATACGCCATCGCCCATTGCGTTGCGAACGAACTCGGCGCCGCCGATGTACGGAAAGAGCAGCCCTTCCGCAAGAAATGCCGGAGCCGCGCTGAATGCGGGGTTCGCCGCGCGCGCCTCACGAATACTCTCGCGGGCCTTGTCCCAGGCGATCGTACGCGCCGCGTTGCCGATCATCATCACGGTGGCGTGGCCCTCAAAAACGGCCTGGGCCGCCCCGATCCGATCGTCGTCGCCCTGAACGTTCTGAATCGAATCGAGATTGACGTACTGATCCTGCAATGCGTGCGTCAGTTCGTGGCGGATGACCGTTTCGCGCTCGACACCGGGCCGTCCTTCGACCACAAACAACGTCTTGCGCTTCGGATCGTAGAAGCCGACCACCTGTTCAGTGAGCAGCTTCGTCAGCACGGCGACAACATCCACCGAATCCGCCACGACACCGAGCCGCTTCCAGGTTGCGACCTTGAAGTCCAGATCGCGACGAACGTCCGGCCGCGCGAACTGGGCGATGAGAAAGGCCTGGACCTCAGCCTGCGACTGCGAAGCCACCTTGGGCGGCTGCTTGAACTTCAACCCCGCCGCATCCTCGACCTTCGGAACCAGCGCATCAACCTCGCCCTGCAGATCGCCGGCCTTTGGCAGTGGCTTACGGTCGCAGGCGGCAAGGACCATTGCAGAGAGCAGCACGGAAGCGAGACGGCGCACGATGTCTGGGTCGGAGATGCGGGAAAGGATCAGCGCAGCGGCACGCCGAGTAACGTACTGCCCCACTCGAGCAACGTGTGGCCCGCGAGAAGCATCACCACCGCTGCCGGTGCGAGGAAGACACCGAAGGGGACGAGTGGTGGCTCGAATTCGCGGCCCTGTCGCCGGGCCCGTGCGTACGCGATCGGATAGACGACGCAGAGGAACGCCGTGGCGCCGAGTGCGGCTGCCATGAAGACCGTGATGATCGCCCGCGTCGGTCCGATCGCCGCGCCGACCACGGCCATCAGCGTCGCATCGCCGAAACCCATCGCCTCCTTCTTCAGCGCCACTTCACCAAGCCAGCCGATGATTGCGATGAATCCCGCGGCAGCACACGCCCCGTACATCGCTTCGATCGGTGGCGCGAACCACTGCTCGGCCGTGCCATTGAAGAACGCGACGACGCTGGTGACCAGGACGAACAGGAATCCGAAGACGGTGAATCCGTCGGGAATCACGTAGTGCTTGGCATCAGTCAGTGTGATGCCGAACATGATCGTGGCGAACGTGGCCAGACGGAGTGCGTCGAGGCCCCAGCCGGCGAGGAATGCCGAGCCAGCCCAGAGCAGCGCGACCGTGATCTCGACCAGTGGATACTCGATTGAAATCGGCAATGCGCACCCGGCGCACTTGCCGCCGAGTCGGAGCCAGCCGAACACCGGCACATTCTCGTGCCACCGGATTTCCCGCTCGCACTTGGGGCAGCGGCTGGCAGGACGCACAACGGACAGCCCGGCGGGCCATCGCGACACACACACGTTCAGGAACGAGCCGAAGCAGGCGCCGAAGAGTGCGTAGGTCAGGATCGTGAAGAAGGAGGCGTCCACAGGACTCAGCGAAAAGCGAACAGAAGGATGCCGGTTGCGACCGCCACGTTGAGTGACTCGACGGCCGCGCTGATAGGCAGCGCAACCGTCCCCGCGACCAGCGACTGCACAGCAGGCGACAGGCCCGCCCCTTCATTGCCCACGGTGAGGGCCCACTGCACGGGCACCTCGACCTCCGGGAGCGGCGTCCCGGCCGCGTCTGCGCCCCAGAGGGGAATCCCGCGTTCCGCGAGGAACTGGGCAAGCGCGTCGGCGGTCCAGCTGAACGTGGGGTGAACGAAGTGACTGCCCATCGCGCTACGGACGACCTTCGCATTCCAAAGGTCAACAGTTCCCGGCAACGCCACGGTGGCAGTCACACCGAGCGCGGCCGCAGTACGCAGGATCGTCCCGACATTCCCCGGGTCCTGCACGGCATCGAGCACCAGCAACCGGACGCCGGACGCCGGCAGGTTGCCGACGGTGAACTCTGGCACCATCGCCACCGCCAGGACGCCCTGCGGCGCCTCCGTCCCGGCCGCCGAGTCGAACTCGCGCTCCGAGATCGTGAGTATCGGTACCCGCCGCTCAGCCGCCGCGGCTATCAGCTGAGCCGTCCTCGGCGCCTGACTGGCGGACTCGGCCACCAGCACACCTTCAATCGTCAGCGCGCTCTGCAGCAGTTCCTCAACGGTGCGGACACCCTCTGCCACAAAACGTCCACTCCGCTCCCGCGCCTTCCGGCGCTGGAGGTCGCGGGCCACGGTCAGCAGAGTCAAGGCGCCTCCGGAAAATCTGTCGAGTTGGATCGCTGCACCACACGTCGAATCACCACGTGCCACACGAGCCGCAGTTGCCGCTGAGCGGTTCGGCCGAGCCACCTGAGCACTGAGCGCCGGCCTGTCAGAGCGTCGCCACGAAACCGGAGATCAACGACTGGAATCGTTCCGCCGCATCTCGTGATTCGTGCAAGACTTCCGCGTGGTTGAGCAACGCGGCCGTATACCCGGCCGCCACGTTGGTAATCAGGCTGACACCGACACACCGCATGCCAAGCACGCGGGCGGCAATCACCTCCGGCACGGTGCTCATGCCAACCGCGTCAGCACCGAGTTTTTCCAGCATGCGTACTTCGGCCGGTGTTTCGTATGTCGGGCCGAGCAGGCCGCAGTACACACCAACGTCGAGCCGCACACGCATCTCGCGCGCGACGGCATCCAGCTGTTGTCCAAGCGCACGATCATACGGCGCCGACATATCCGGGAAGCGCGGTTCACCCTGCTGCGCCGGACCGGCCAGCGCATGACGGTTCATCAGGTTGATGTGATCGTCGATCCGCATCAGGGTACCGGGCGAAAAGCTGCGACGAACGCCACCCGCGGCATTCGATACGATCAGCGTCCTCGCACCCAGCGCATGCACCAGCCGGATGGGAAACACCGCGACGGCAGCCGGGTGGCCCTCGTACAGATGAAACCGTCCGGCAAGGCAGAACACGGGTCGGCCTGCGAGTGTGCCGACGATCAGCGCACCCGCATGCCCCTCGACGGTCGCTGGCGGGAAGCCGGGAATTTCATGAAACGGAATCCGGATCGCATCGACGATCTGATCTGCCAGACCACCCAGCCCCGAGCCAAGCACGATCGCCGCCACCGGCGTCGGGATCGCGCGACCGACGATCTCCCGCACAACGCCTGCGGCCTGCGCGGCTGCCGACGCGCCGAACTGCTCCTGCAGCGCGGCTTCGCTCGGCGGCGCAATCGTCTCGCGCGATTGAAACGGTGTCATGCGTGCCCCAGTCGGATGGCTTCGATCTCACGGACCATACGCTCCACCATTGGCAGCTTTTCCGCATCCGGCAGGAAGCTGCTGCGAAAGCCGTCAAGCGCCATGCCCGCCAGCTCATCGAACGTACAATCACAGCTGGTGGCCGCATGATGATACTCGTCCACCAATGTCGTGCCGGACATCAACCGATTGTCCGTGTTCAGGCAGACGTTCATGCCGCGGGCCAGGAACTGCTTCAGCGGATGGGTCTCGTACCGGTCCGTTGCCCGTGTCTGGACGTTGCTGGTGAGGCAAAGCTCGAGCGCAATCCCGCGCTCGTGCACTTCGTCGGCAAGCGAGGGGTCCTCGAGCAGGCGTGTGGCGTGACCGATGCGATGCGCACGACAGTCATGCACGGCCTGGCGGATCGACTCGGCGCCATCGCCTTCGCCGGCGTGGCAGGTACACGCCAGACCGTGCTCATCACAGTAGAGGAATGCTGCCGCGTGTCGCGAGGCAGGATTGCCGATTTCACCACCGGCGAGATCAAAGCCAACGACGCCGCGCGACTTGTGTGCGACCGCCAGCTTCGCCAACTCCATCGACAGCGCCGGATCGTAGTGCCGGAGACTGCAGATGATGACGCGGGCTGTAATGTCGGCATCGCGCTGCGCGCGCTGAATACCACGCAGCGGCGCCTCGACCGCCTGTTCGAGGGTCAGCCCCTGCAGCGTGTTAAGTGGTGGTGCAAAGCGCATTTCGATGTACCGTACGCCCTCGGCCGCGACGTCGATCGCGAGTTCGTAGGCAATGCGTTCGAGCGCCTCTGCCGTCTGCATGACCGACAGGGTCGTATCGAAGCGCATCAGATAGTCCTCGAGTGTCTGCGCATCGTCGACGCGCATGTACTCGCGCAGCGCGTCGACGTCATCACGCGGCATGGACACCTTGTATTCCTTCGCCAGCTCCAGCATGGTTTCCGGCCGCACCGACCCGTCGAGATGACAGTGCAGCTCCGCTTTCGGCAGGCGACGCAGCAAGGCGCGATCCGACGCCACCAGCGACGGACTCACGCTGCGCCCTCCGCATCGCGACCGCGGTTGGCAACGGTGCGATAGATCACGCCCCCGTGGGCCGGCGTCTCCGGCGCCACGGCGAGACCCCGGCTGTCGGTGATCAGGCGCATACCCGCGTCAATCGCGTCCGCCTCGGCAGCATCCGCCGCACGCACGGCGTCAAGCGCGGTAGCACCGGCCGGCACATCGTAACCGCGGGCATTGACAAATACACGAAGGGAATTCATTGCAGTGGAGTCACAGATTCGATTCGGTGAACTGAGGAGGGCGCAGCGCCTGCTCTGCCGTCGGGCCGAGCGCCACGTTGCGTTGATGCGCGCGCGGCGGCAGCCGCTTCCGCGGGCATGATCCGCCAATTTTCGCGCGACCAGTCGGCGGGGACGAGGTGTCCGGCCGTTCGTACGGCGTCGATGACCATTTCACGGATGTCGCCTTTCGACTCGAAGACCAGCGGCGCATTCGCCAGCATCGCGTAGCCACCACCGCCAGTCTGCCGATAGTTGCTCAGTGCGATCGTGAAGGAATCGGCGTCAGAGACCGGCTTGCCGTCGACGCTCAGCGCGGTGATCCGGCGACCGACAGGCTGTGCCAGATCGATGACGTACTCCGCACCAACGATCATGTCGAAATTGAAGCCGGGAACCGTTGGATTCACCAATGACTCGCTGCGACCGGGAGCCCATGTCATCCAGTACTTCGCGCTGTGCTCGAGATACGCGCGCAACTGCGCCCCGGAGATGCGCACCGCACGCAGCGTATTCTCGAAAGGATAGAGTTTCGCGATGGCCGAGACGGTGATGGTACCACTATCGAGCCTCGCATCGAGGGAGAACGCAGGGCTGGCCGCCAGCTGAGCGCCGGAAGCGCGACGCATGACCTCACCGACGAGGTCAGTGATCGGCATGTCGACTGCTCTGGCAAGGTCCGAGCGCCACACCGCAGGCGACACTGCGAGTGATTCCGCCACGTACGCCAGCGCCGCGCGGTGTGTGGAGGCGGACGCACGCAGGACCGCCGGCGCCTCCGCATGTCCCGCCACGCCGACCGAGGCTCCCGTGGACGACGCCACCAGCCACTTCCCGTTGGTGCGCGCGAGATTGAGCGTGGCGACACCAACCGTGGCAGCGTAGTTCCGTGGCTGCATGAGGCGAACGCCGTTGATCACGGTATCGATCAGTTCGCGATGGGAGTGGCCGAACACGATCAGGTCGACTCCAGGCACCTCTCGCGGGATCCGCGATACGACATTTTCGCTCGGCAGCCCGGTCCCGACAGTGTCGTATGTGGCGGCACCGTCCAATCCTGCATGAACGACGGCGACCACCACATCGGCGCCGGCACGGCGCGCATTTCTTGCCGCGCGCCGCAACGCGGGAATGATATCGACGTAGCGCAGCCTGCCACGCACGTTGTCGCGGTCCCATACCATGACGCCCGGCGTAGTCGCGCCAAGAATCCCGATCGTGACGTCGCCGCGACGCACCAGTGTGAACGCGGGAAAGCCGTCGCCGGCCCTCAGTGCGACCGCATTCGCCGAGAGGAACGGGAAGCGCGCCTGAGCGACGGCGCTCCGAAGCAGGGGCACCCCATAGTTGAACTCGTGGTTCCCGATCGCCGCCGCATCGTAGCCCATCACGTTCATCGCGGCGATGACGGGATGGGGTGCAGTTTGCCGCTGCCTCGCCGCCACGGTCAGCAGCGGGTTACCCTGCAGCAGGTCACCGGCATCGACCAGCAGGACGTTGCCCGGGTTCGCGCGCCGAATCGAGTCGACGATCGTCGCGGCGGCAGCGAGGCTCCGGGCCGTATCGGGTCGGGTATCGTAGTAGTCCCAGGCCCGCAGCCGCCCATGCACGTCGGTCGTGGCAAGGACCACCAGCGCGCGGGTCGCGGGGCGCCCCTGCGCCTCCAGCCCCGCCGTCGCACCGAAACACACCGCCAGCGTCACGAGGCGCCGGCGCCGCAAAACCATGAGCTTCATGGGAGAAACCTAGCGCCCACCGGTCCTGCCCGGCACCGGACCCTCCCCTCGACGTCGGAGGTAGATTTGCCGGATCAGGCCGGCCGCCAGCTCCCGCGCGCCGATACGGATTCGTGACCGAATCATCACGAAGAATCACACAGTCACGGATGAAGCTGTATTCGTGACGCAGGAGGTGCTGTGCTGAACCGCCCGCTGATGATCGGAATTGCCGGAGGCACTGGCTCCGGGAAGACCACGGTGGCCCGTCGTGTGGCGGCGGCACTGGCCGACTCATCGGTCGCCTTCGTCGAGATGGACTCGTACTACCGGAATCACATCGGACTCTCGATGCCGGAGCTGCACCGCCTGAACTGGGATCATCCTGATGCCGTCGACATCGAGCTGTTCGTGGAGCACCTCGACGCCATGGCTCGTGGCGAACCGATCGAACGGCCGATCTATGATTACACGATCCACGCGCGAAGTGCCGACACCGTGCGCGTGGCCAGAGTGGACGTCGTGGTGGTGGATGGCATCCTGCTGTTCACGGATGAGCGTGTCCGACAGCGGCTGGACGTGAAGGTGTTCGTGGATGCCGATGCGGACATCCGACTGGTACGGCGCATCAAGCGGGACATGGCGTCTCGCGGGCGCCCGCTGGACGAGGTACTCGAGCAGTATGTCAACACGGTGCGACCAATGCACCTGCAGTTCATTGAACCGAGCAAGCGCTGGGCCGATGTCATCGTCCCGCGCGGTGGTCATAACACGGTGGCAATCGAAATGATTCTGGCGAAAATCCGGCAGCGCCTGGCGGTCAGCGGGGCGTCGCATGTTCCGATGGTAACCGACGAGCATCGCCACGCCGCTGGCATGCCCGCGGCACACACTCCGGCGGAGAGGCATCACGCATGACAGCCGCCGTACCACACGTACAGGACCGCATTCTCGTCGTCGACGACGAGCCAGACATCGTTGCGCTGGTGGCGTACCACCTCGCCAAGACGAACTACCGTGTCTCAACGGCCTCGAATGGCACCGATGCACTTGCCATCGCGCGGCAGGAGCGACCGTCGCTGCTCGTGCTCGACCTCATGCTGCCTGGGATGAGCGGCTTTGACGTTCTCGAGCACATCCGCGCCGAAGAGAGCACCCGGCACATCGCGGTGCTGATGCTGACCGCACGAAAGGAGGAGCAGGACCGCATCCGCGGACTGTCGCTCGGCGCCGACGACTACCTGACCAAGCCGTTCAGTCCGCAGGAGCTGGTCCTCCGTGTCGGCGCAATCCTGCGCCGCACCACTGGCGCCTCCGACGCCCCTTCCGACGTGCTCCAGATCGGGCCGATCCGGATTGATCGCGCCGCCCATCGTGTCGCCATCGAGAACGAAGATGTGGAGCTGACACCGACGGAGTACAAGCTTCTGATCACGCTCGCTGAGCGACGCGGCCGCGTGCAGGCGCGCGGGCATCTTCTGGAAACCGTCTGGGAAGCGGCACCGGACATCCAGACGCGTACGGTCGACATGCACATCCAACGTCTGCGTACGAAGCTCGGCGAGGCCGGAGACCTCATCGAGACGGTCCGCGGCTTTGGGTACCGCATGCGCGGCGGCGCAACGAGGTAGGTCACGGTCCGCAGGCGGCTCACTCACTAGGTTTGCCCTGTGCGCCTGACCACTCGCCTCCTGCTCGGCCTCGTGCTGGGCGTCTCGCTGTTGCTCGCGGCAGTCATCGCGGTTCTCGATCGTCGGCTGTACGCGCGCATCGGCGACGAGCAGGTGGCGCAACTGCAGAGCGAGGCCAGGCTGCTGTCGGCGCAGTGGTCCAAGCTCAGCGACGCGGACGTGATCGCTGATGCCGCCGGACGCGCCAGCGGGCACCGGGTGACCCTCATCGATACCGCCGGCGTCGTCCTCGGCGACTCGAAGTTCGATGGTGCCGCGCTGGGGGCACTCGAGAACCATCGCACAAGGCCGGAAGTCCGCGATGCCTTCGCGCTTGGCAGCGGTCAGGCACGACGCCTCTCGGCCTCCGCCGGCGATGAGGAGCTGTACGTCGCCGTCCGAATGCCGCTCGGCGTGTCGCGTGTTTCGGTTCGCACCCGCGCCGTCGATGAACTCTTTGCCCGATCACGCCTCGACATTCTGCTGGTGGGGGTCGGCGCGATTCTCGCGGTCACCGTCTTCGGCTGGTTCTTCTCCCGATCGATCACGGCGCCAATCATCGAACTCCGCGACGTCGCCCAGTCGCTGGCGGCCGGGGATCTGTCGCGCCGACCGGCACTCGCGGCGCCTGGCGAAGTCGGCGATCTCGCACGCGCTGTCCACCGCCTGGCCGAGCAGCTCGGCGCCCGTCTCGCGACGCTCGAGGCGGAGGAGTCATTGCTCACGGAGCTATTCGATTCGCTGACGGAGGGGGCAATCGCCGTCGATTCAGGGCGTCAGGTGATGCGTATCAACGACGTCGGCCGCGTGCTGGCCGGTGTCGACGGTGAGGTGCCCTTTTCGGTCGAGCGGTTGCCTGACGATGTGAACCTGCGCGATGCCTTGCAGCGTGCCCTGTCGGGGCAGATCGTGGAGCCGCGTGAGATCGTGCTCAGCGAGCGTGCCATATCGCTGGTGGCCAGACCGCTCACTGATGGCGGTGCGGTGCTGGCGATGTACGACCTGACCCCGATCCGACGCCTCGAGCAGGTACGGCGCGATTTTGTGGCCAACGTGAGCCACGAGCTGCGCACCCCACTGACGATCGTCGGAGGATACGCAGAGACCCTGGTGGACGACACCGACATGCTTATCACGAACCGGCACGCGTTTCTGCAGACGATTTTGTCCAACACGCGCCGCATGCAGCGCATCGTTGACGACCTGCTCGATCTGAGCCGGATCGAGTCAGGGGGATGGCGTCCGAATCCGGTCTGGAGTGAGGTGCCCGACACGGTCGCCGACGTGATGCTCGCCGCACGCCCGGGGGCGAAGTCCAAGGGAATCGTGGTCCGGGCCGACATTGCGCCGGATGCCGAACGGGTGTTTGCCGACCCAACGGCGCTGCGGCAGGTGCTGGGAAATCTGGTCGAGAATGCCGTCCGCCACACGGCGGAAGGGACGGTGACCGTGGTCTCGCGCAGGGACGGGGCCGTGCTGACCCTGGCGGTGACCGACACCGGCGTTGGCATTCAGCCTGAACACCTGCCACGCATCTTCGAGCGGTTCTACCGGGTGGACCCGGCGCGTTCGCGGGAGCAGGGTGGCACCGGGCTTGGTCTGGCCATCGTGCGCCATCTGGTCGAGGCCCACGGCGGCGGGGTGACGGCCGAGAGCGAGGCGGGGGTCGGCACGACGATTCTGACGACCTGGCCGGTTCCTGCCACAGCTGCGTAACGGATCCCAGACCGGCGTCGCCGAGACGTCGTTACACGTCCGTTGCAGAAATGCGGGGTTACCGTCACATCGGGACGCGAACGTAACGGTGCCTGCTTCGGCATGCCGTGGGCGAGGTCATTCGGGCCCACAGAACTTCCCCGAAACGATTCGCGAATCTCTATGTCGCTTTCCTTCGTTCGTCGGCTGTCACTCGCGAGTCTCGCGGTGTTCGGCCTTTCGTCAGCAGTCTTTGCGCAGACGCCACCGGCGGCGCGCGGCAGGATCACGGGTCGCGTGCTCGATCCGCAGGGCAGCGGGATGTCGGATGTGGGTATTCAGCTTGTTGGCACGACGCTCGGCGCGCTCTCGGGTGTCGACGGTCGTTATACGATCGCGGGGGTGCCGGCCGGGAGCGTGACGATCCTCGCACGGCGCATCGGCTACGCCTCGAAGACGATCACTGGGATCGCGGTCGCGGCGGGTCAGACGGTCGAGCAGAACATCGCGATGACATCTGCGGCACTGCAGCTTGCCGCGTTGACGGTGACGGCGACGCAGGAGCGCGGGTCGGTGAGCGCCGCACTGGATCGTCAGCGCAGTGCCGCCGCGATCATCAACACGGTCACCAGCGAACAGATCTCGAAGAGTCCGGACAGCGACGCCGCCGCGGCCGTGGGTCGCGTCAGCGGTGTGAACGTGCAGGATGGCAAGTATGTGTTCGTGCGCGGACTTGGCGATCGATACACGACGTCATCGCTGAATGGCGCGCGGCTGCCAAGCCCGGAGCCGGAGCGCAAAGTCGTGCCGCTCGACCTGTTCCCGGCGAGCCTGATTCAGAGCATCACCACTTCCAAGACGTTCACCCCCGACCAGCCGGGCGACTTTGCCGGTGCCGCGGTGAACATTCAGACGAAGGAGTTTCCGGCGAAGCGGACGGTCGTGATGTCGTCCTCGGCCGGCTACAATGCGGCTGTCACGGGGAAGTCGACGTTCACGGCTGGCAACGCAGGGCTCGACTACTTCGCATTTGGCGGTGACAAGCGCGCACTGCCCTCGTCGGTGCGTGGCCTCGGATCCTTCACCCCGCAGCCGGGACAGGGCACAGTCAACAGTGTCTTCAGCACGTTCCGCAATCGGTGGAGCGCACTGCCGACGACCGGCACCGGAAACGGAAGTCTTGGGATGTCGGTGGGCGGCAGCGATCCGATTCTCGGCCAGCGCATCGGCTACCTGCTGAGCGGCAACTACGGCGTCCAGCAGAACATCAAGACGGATCAGGTGCGCGCATACGCGCTGGCCCGCGGCGGGATTGACGAAGTTGACCGCTTCGAGGGTACGTCGTCGGGTACGGGCGTCCTCTGGGGTGCACTCGCAAACTTCAGCACGTTCGTCGGTCGCAACACGAAGCTGTCGCTCAACAACACCTACAACCGCACCAGCGACAACGACGCCCGCGTCGAGAGCGGCGTCAGCGAGAACCTCGGCATTCCGCTCGAAATCACGCGATTGCAGTATGTCGAACGCATGATTCGCAGCTCCCAGCTGGCTGCTGAGCACTCATTGTTCGGTGGCACGCAGCAGTTCGACTGGTCGGCCACGGCCTCCGGCGTCACGCGCCGCGAACCGGATCGTTCGGAGATCGTCTACTCGCGCGTCGGCGCGGCGGCTGCAGAATGGCTGGCGATCGGGACGGAAGGGGCCGTCCGCACCTTCGGTGACCTGGATGAGAACACGTACGAAGGGCAGGCTAACTACCGCATCTCGTTCTTCGAGCCCGGCAAGGAGCTGAAGGTCAAGTTCGGTGGACTCTATCGCGCGTCGAATCGTGATGCGGAGAACCTGGTCTACAGTGCGCAAGGCTTTGGGCTCGACAACGCGCAGCGTCAGTTATCGCCAGAAAGCATTTTCGACGGCCGGTTCACGCAGCCCGGCAGCAGTGCGCTGAGTCTGGTGCCACTGTCACAGGGTGGCAGCTACACGGCGGCGGACCGCCTGGCCTCGGGGTACCTGATGTTCACGTGGCAGGCGCGCCCGCGCCTCGACATCATCACCGGCGCCCGCGTCGAGAACTCGTCGGTGGAAGTGACCGCCTCGCCGACCGTCGGCGCCGCGATCACGACGAAGCCGAAGTTCAACGATGTTCTCCCCTCGCTGGCCGTCACCTTCAAGGCGACCGGCAACCAGAATCTGCGCTTCAGCGCCTCGCAGACGGTGGCCCGTCCCGAGTACCGCGAGCTGGCGCCGCTTCGGTTCCGTGACGTGATCGGTGGCGACAATGTCGAAGGCAATGCGCAGCTGATCCGATCGCTGATCCGGAACGTCGACCTGCGCTGGGAATGGTTTCCGACGCGCTCCGAGGTCTTCAGTGTGTCGGTGTTCGGCAAGCAGTTCGACAACCCGATCGAGCGGGTGTACCTGGCGACGTCAGGGACGCGGGTGGTGACATTCCAGAACGCTGAGCGTGCGCAGAACTATGGTGTCGAACTGGAAGCGCGTACCGGACTGGCAAAACTCGCGTCGGCACTCGAGAATGTGAGTCTTTTCACCAATGCGACGTTCCTGCGAAGCGACATCACTCTGCGCCAGGGGCTGGTGAGTGCCACCAACGGGAATCGCTCCATGGTCGGGCAGGCACCGTACATGATCAATGGTGGCGCGACGTGGAACACTGCCAGCGGATCCACCAGCGCGACGCTGCTCTACAATGTCATCGGTCCGCGGATCGTTGATGCCGGTGTCGTTCCGCTGCCCGACGTCAAGGAACTGCCCCGCCAGGTCGTGGACTTCTCGCTGCGCTTTCCGCTCGTGAAGGGGATCGCGGGACGATTTGACGCGCGCAACCTGCTTGATGCACGGTTCCGAATCGAACAGGGGCCGGTGACACGCGAATCGTATCGCACGGGCCGCATCTTCAACTTCGGTCTCAACTGGCAGCCGTAGAAGGGCCAAAATCAGTGAGCAGGCAACGGGCCCGGATCACAATGATCCGGGCCCGTCGTGCTTTCGGCACGACGACCGAATCGTTTCCCGGTCTTCGGTGTTCCCGGTCATGTCACGACAGTTGTCACGTGCCGTGACATGACCGTGACGTGTATGTGTACGAGTCATGACAGAGTGAGCGGATTTTACGGTAGCCCACTGAGCGGGCTGAAAGTCTTGCATATACATCTTCATACTTGCCGAGAGTCTCATGGCGTTTCATTGGCGTTCGCTCGCGGGGACCGCACTGGTTGCGTCCACGCTCGTATTGGTTGGTTGCGGCAGTGACGGTCCTGCGGCACCGACGGACTTGCCGCCGGCAAGTGCCAGTGTGACCGCGCCATCTGCAACCACGGCGCGCGTTGTCTGGAGCAGGGTGTCGGACGCAACGACGTACGTGGTGCAGCGTGCCATTGGCGCGAGTGGTGGAACGTTCGCAACCGTATCACCGGCGACGCAGAGCGACACGGTGTTTGTTGACACCGGCCTCGAGCCGAGCGCCGCGTATCGGTATCGCGTGCAGGCGATTCGCGCGTCGGGTCCATCACAGTATACGGCCGAAGTGTCGGTCACCACGAACGCTGCGGGTACGGTCGCGGGTGTGATCTCGGGGAACATCGCCGCCAATCGCACGCTGTTCGCTGACACGGCGTACACGCTGCTCGGATTCATTCAGGTGACGAACGGCGCCACGCTCACCATTCAGCCGGGCACACGCATCCGCGGCGACACCGCGGCGGTCAATGTCGGCTCGTCATTGTTCATCACGCGCGGCGCGAAGATCGACGCCCAGGGCACCGCCGCCAATCCGATCGTCTTTACGTCGGGTCGCGCCGCCGGGAGCCGGCAGCCTGGTGACTGGGGTGGCCTGATCATCATCGGCAACGGCATCATCAACAAGACGGGCAATGTGACGATCGAGGGGACCGGTGCGCCGGCAAATACCAACCCCGCGCAGGTCTACAGCGGCGGTGACGTGAACACAGACAACAGCGGCATCCTCCGCTACGTCCGCATCGAGTTTGCCGGCTTCGCAACGGCACCGAACCAGGAGTTGAACTCGCTGACCCTCGCCGCCGTCGGCAGCGGCACGCGCATGGAGTACATCCAGACACTGGCCGGCCTTGACGACAGCTTCGAGTGGTTCGGCGGGGCCGTCGACGGCAAGTATCTGGTCAGCTACGAGTCCGGCGACGATCATTTCGACATCTCGGAAGGGCATGTCGGTCGTCTGCAGTTCCTGATTGCGATGCAGACACGGATCATTCCGCCGCGTGCAAACGCCGGCTCGCCGTCCTCCGATCCGCAGGGCATCGAAAATGACGGCTGTGATGGCGCCGCTTGTCCGTCTGGACAGCTGTCAACGCCGCTGACGATTCCGGTCATGGCGAACTTCACGTTGTTCGGCACCGGTACGACTAATGGTGTCACGCTGCCAGCCTCTGGAGGACGCGGCATGATGCTGCGCCGCGGCACGGGTGGCTTCTACGTGAACGGCGTGGTCGGCCGGTTCCCGGTGGCCGCGATCTCGTTCCGCGACACGACCACATTCCAACGACTCACCGCCGGCGACTTCGCTCTGTCGAACATCCTCTTCGCCGAGAACGGCAACGTGTTCGATCCGCAGGTGACGCCGATTCTGTCGAACACCGTGCGTCAATACACGGTCGATACGACGGCCAACAACCTGCGCACGGTGGCCGGGACGGCCTCGGCGCTGTTCACCAGCGTGACCGCGACGCTACCGGCCAACGGCGCCACGTTCGACTGGGCGCCTGCCACCGGTGGCGCCGCAGCCTCGGGTGGTCTGACGACGTTCACGGGCTCGCTGCTGACCCGTGCCGGCACATTCATCACCGGCACCGCCTATCGCGGTGCTGCGGACCCGGCTGGCCCGAAGTGGTGGAACGGCTGGACGACGTACGCAATCAACTGATCCCGAACTACTTTGCAGCGGGCCGGCGCGAGTGTCTCTCGCGTCGGCCCGCTGGTCATTTCTCCCATCGATCATGCCGTACGCTCGCACCTTTGCAACGTTCCTGTGTGTCCTCGCGTTCGCGGCATGCCGTTCGGGCGGCGATGCCGCCACGCGAGACTCGAGCGCGATCGCGCGCACGGCCGAGGGCGTCCCGTACGCGTACGACCGCGTTCCACTCGACACGACGAGACCGCAGGGCATAGTCGTGGATTCGGTCTTCCCAATGCCTGAGATGATCCGCCGATTCCGTGCCGGCCTGTTGGATCCAAGGGGCCTGATAGGCGGTGCAGACTCACGCACAGCGTTGGTCACAGAGTTCGTGGCGGCGCTCGCCAGTGCCGATCGTGCCTCCCTTGGCCGCTTGACACTCTCGCGCGCGGAGTTTGCCTATCTCTACTATCCCAATTCGCGCGACGCCGGGATGACCAACGGCATGCCACCAACGCTGCGGTGGGACCTGATGACGCTCAGCAGCGAAAAGGGGATTGCTCGCGCCATCGAACGGATCGGCGGCAAGCCGCTGACCTTACAGTCGCTCGACTGTCCGAATCCGCCGGTCACCACCGGTACCATCACGATGCATGATGGCTGCCAGGTGCGCATCGGACAGTCGGACGGAAGCATCTTCAAAGGTCGCCTCTTCGGCTCGATCATCGAACACGCGGGACGCTTCAAGTTCGCCGGCTACAATAACGACATGTGACACATGCGACCCAGCGGTTCATGGCAAGCGGACTGCTTGCAGGCCTGACGACGGCCTGTTCTCCCGCTGCACCTGATGCAGCGCGGCCGGCCACGAGCGGGTCCGTCGCCATCGAGGCGGCTGGAGCGACGTTCCCATATCCCGTCTACACGCGCTGGTTCTCCCGCTTCGGCGATGCGACGGCGATTCGCATCAACTACCAGTCGGTTGGGTCTGGGGCCGGCTTGCGATTGCTGCGAGAGGGTCGCGCGGACTTCGCCGCCACCGACGCGCCGCTCTCAGCCAGTGATCGTGCAATGCTGGCGGACAAGGGCATTCGACAGGTTCCGCTGATCGTCGGTGGCGCGGCGGTGGCGTATCATGTGCCCGGCCTCAGTCGCCAGCTGCGCCTTGATGGCGCCGCAGTGGCTGACATCTTCCTCGGTCGAATCACGCGCTGGAACGATCCCCGGCTCGTTGCACTGAATCCCGATGTGACACTGCCGACGGACAGCATTCGCGTGGTGACGCGGGCCGACAGCAGCGGCACCAGCTGGATCCTGACCGACTATCTCTCTCGCGTCAGTATCGCGTGGGCCACCGCGCCGGGTCGCAGCACCTTCCCCGCGTGGCCCGTGGGTCGTCGCGTCCGCGGCAACGAGGGCGTGGCGGCCGAGATCAAGGTGACAGAGTACGCCGTTGGTGTCGTCGAGGCGGTGTACGCCATGCAGAGCCGGTTGCCAGTGGCGCGCATCCGCAATCACGCCGGCGCCTGGGTCACGCCGCAGACCGGCGCGCTGCGCGCGGCGGCGAGTGCGATGCTGTCGTCGATTGATGACACCCTGGAATTCGCGACCAGCATCAGTGACGCCCCGGGGGAGCTGAGCTACCCGATCGCCTCACTCTCATGGCTGATCGTGCCGACACGCGGTCTCGACGAGACGCGCCGGGCAGCGATCGAGCAGTTCGTTCGCTGGGCGCTCGAGCAGGGCGAAGCGGACGCGCTGGCGCTTGGCTATGCGCCGCTCCCGGACCCGATGCGACGGACGCTCCAGCGGCAGTGGGCCGACCGCCCGCGGTAGTTGGCCCAGCCGGGACCGATGACAATGACCGCGCGCCGCCGGTAACTTGCCTGATGCTCGCTCCCCTGCCCCCGTCAGCATGCCTGCTCGCTCAACTCGTCGTCCGACGCCTGCGTCCTCTACCCCAGCGATTCCGGTCGCGCCGCCTCGGGCGCCACTGCCGACCCCATCGTTCAGCGATATCGTCGGCGGCGCTGGGTTGGCCTCGGCCCGGCCACGCCGTATTGCCGCGATCGACATCGGATCGAATTCCATCCGCGCCATCGTCGCTGATGTCAGCAGCACAGGGCAGATCCGCACCATCGACGAAATGAAGGCTGCCCCGCGCCTGAGCACTGGCGTGGACGAGACGGGGCGCCTCTCGGTCGAGAGTGCGCTGGCGGCGATCGAGGCACTGCAGCGGATGGTCACCCTCGCCAAGCAGCTCGGGGCCGAACGGATTGAATGCGTCGCAACCAGCGCGGTGCGCGATGCCGCGGATGGCGCTGCGTTCGTGCGGCAGATCAAGAAGGCGGCCGGACTGACGGTGCGCATCATCTC
>JANNVN010000191.1:0-13049 GCA_031414435.1 Gemmatimonadaceae bacterium | reverse complement strand
GGTGAGCTTCTCGCCATCCTGCTTCAGCGCGACGCGAAAGACCCGCGCGCCACCCGGCGTGCTCATCGAAGCGTCCCACTCGCCCGTGACGGACTGCGCCGCAAGCGTGGTGACCGACAACACACTGAACGCGAGGGAGAGGAACAGTTTTCTCATGACACAGCTCCGGAAGGGATGTCGCACCGCAATCGGCGGCACGATTCGACAACGGCAGGCTACCAAGCCGCGTTTGCGGTAACAAAGATGGTCGACCGCGGTGACGCGGCAAAGATGCTCGACGCTGCCCGCGCCTCAGATCCGGCGAACTACGGACTAGCCTCGCCGGCCGGCGACGGCAGCGGCCCCGAGTCGGTGGAGCTTCCCCTGGCCGCGGCGGGTCAGCCACGCCAGCTACCCACCGCCTGACTAGAACGCGCCCAGTGCGTCGCGCAGCAACTGCAGTTCATCGAGCGAGATGGCGCCGTTCCGCCGACATGACGCGTGCAGATGCGGCGAGACGGTGAGGAACTCTCTGGCATTGGATGCTCGGACTCCGCCGCCGGGCACGACTTCAACCGGCGTGACTCTGTACTTCGCTGCCGCCACCTCCGCGTTCCGACCGTCGGCGGCCAGCACGGCGAGGCGCTCCGGGAGCGTCAGGATCGACTGATCCCAGCCCAGCACACCGGCGGTCACGACGCGCGTCATGCCGAGCGACGTGATGTCATCCATGCCGCGCTTGCGATCTGTCAGCAGATCGAAGGTCCGCAGGAACGCGACGATCATGCCGTGCCCGAGTGCCACATCCCGCATGCGAGCGCATGCTTCCATGTCGACATGGCCATCGGCCGTCAGCAGCCCGATCGCCACCGAGTCGGCGCCGGCTGCACCACTCGCGTCGATCTCGCGCAGGCAGTCATCGAGAATTCGCGGTGTGGTCGTGAACGCCGCTACGTCGAGTTGTGCGCTGTTGTGCGCGCTGCGCGGCCGGATCATGCTGACGATTTGCGTCCGCGCCGGATCGATGCGCGCCTTCACGTCGCGGATCAAGGTCATCGTCGGCGTCCACCCTTCCGTCGGAAGGTCGTCGCACAGCTCGAGGCGATCGGCGAACGGGGCGGCGAGAACCGCGGACTCGAGCGAGTCGAGTGGAACTTCGAGAGTTGGCACGGCGGCAGTGTTCAAGGGTGATGACGGCAACGATACTGGCACTGGTCGTCGCCTCGCATCCGAGCAGCGCATCGACTGGCGGTCCGGGTTGCCGCTGTTCGCGACGGGAGGAAGTTAGCGCGCGACCGGCACCGGATGGCGCAGCGTGAACGCCCGCAGCTTCTCCTCGGCGAGGCCGATGTTCTTCGCACCGGGTGAAAGTGTTTCCCGGGCCAGCGCGGCGGCGCGCGTGAACGTCGCGCGGGCCTGCTCGACGCGCCCCTGTTCCTCCTCGAGCGCGGCGGTTGTGTACTGGATGCTCACGGTGAGGATGGGCCGCTGCGCGCCGAGTTTGTCCCGCAGCGCGGCGGCCTTCGCAAGACTTGCCTCGGCGGCGCGCCAGTCGCGCAGTTTCGTTTCGAAGCCAGTGAGTGTGACGTACATCTCCCCGAGATACATGGGGTCGCGAGCGACCGCCGCCTCGTTGTTGGCGATGGCAGAATCAATCAGCGCACGCCCCTCGGCATACCGGCCGAGTGGCAACATGATGCGCGCCAGAAGGTTCTGCGCCTGCGCCGTGAGGTAGTGACCCGCCCCCAGTCGGCGCTCTGTGAGCACAAGCAGCTGACGAATCTTCGGCTCGGCCTCGGCTGGTCGCCCACGCACCAGCAGCGACTGTCCTTGGAAAGCGAGCGCCGTTTTGTAGCGTTGCGTCGCTGTCGTGTCACGCTGCAGGGCTTCCTCGGATCGAACGTACGCGGAATCAGCCGCTCCGGGGCGTTTCTGGTTGAAGTACGGCAGGATCATTGCCGACTCCCCCATTGCGATCATGTCCCAGCGTGGTTGTACGGCCCGTCGCTCGCGCTCCAGGGCAGCGACCATTCGCGGCAACGCGCTCGCATCCTGCAGAAGATTGATCTCGTTGAAGCTCAGTTCTACTTCGGCATCGTTCAGGTCCTGCTCCGGCACCGGCCGCAGCTGCCGCATCATCTGCACCGCCAGCCGATGTCGGGCGAAGGCGCTGTCGGTGGCGCCGAGCGCGATTACGATGTCCGCTGACCCAGCGAGGTCCCGCGCCACCTCGAGCGACGCGGGGCCGGTTGTCCGTGAATGGAGGACACGGGCGGAATCCAGCATCAGCAATGCGAGGTCGGGGCGCTCGAACCCGAAGTAGCTTCCCGCAAAAACGTCGTAGGCGTCGGCACGCGCGCGGTCGTCGTCAGCGAACTCGGTCGCGACGGTGGATCGTGCTGAATCGAGCACTGTGAGCAGCGTTGGCACGGACGTGTACTGCGTCGAAGCGCCGGACCCGATCAGCCCCTGGAGCACGCGGGCCACGCGAGCCGTTCGCGCGGCCTCCACGCGCGCCGCGCGAGCCGCCAGTGTCGCCGACAGCGCGCCACCGACCAGGGCCACGACGGCGATGCTGCTCGCCGTGACGAGTGCGCGCTGCCGGCGCACGAACTTGCGCACGCGGTAGCCGAGTGTGTCGGGCTTCGCCTGCACCGGCATGCCTTTCAGGAAGCGAAGCAGGTCCGCGCTCAAGGCCTCGGCGCTTGCATACCGGCGCTCCGGTTCATCGCGCAACGCCATCAGGACAATGGCGTCGAGCTCACCGTGCAGTGCTTCACGCAACGGGGTGAGGCCCGGCAAACCGCACTGCGCCGCATGCGCCGCCGTCGCGGCATCGCTCGGCGGCTGCACAGCTGCCTGCGCGGGTGCACCGCTGGTCGAGCGCGTGTCCCGCGATGGTGGCACCACGCCGGTCAGCAAGCGATACAGCACCACACCGAGTGAGTACACGTCGGACACGGTCGTGACATCGTCGCCGCGCAATTGCTCCGGACTCGCATACGCCGTGGTGTGCGGTACCATTCCCGCACGCGTCAACTCGGCCGATGCATCGTCCAGGTCATCTTCGGCGAGCACGAGTTTCGCGATGCCGAAGTCGAGCAGTTTCACGACGCCATCGCGCGTCACGAGGACGTTGCCCGGCTTCAGATCACGGTGCACGATCAGCTTGGTGTGCGCAAATTGCACGGCGGCGCAGACCTGGCGGAACAGGTCGATCCGCGCTGCTATCGAGCGTTGCTGCTGGTCACACCAGTGGTCGATGCGCAGGCCGTCGACATACTCCATGACCAGATACGGCAGCCCGTCCTGCGTGCTTCCGCCGTCATACAGCGCGGCGATGTTCGGATGCTCGAGCCGGGCCAGAATCTGGCGTTCGCGGCGAAATCGCCACGCCAGCTCCGGGCGATTGAGGCCGATGGCCAGCGTCTTGATGGCCACGTGCTTGGCCAGCGAGGGATCGATGTGCCGTGCCTCGTAGACCACACCCATGCCGCCATGGCCGATCTCACGCTCGATCCGGTATGCGCCGACGGTCTGTCCGATCAGGCGCGATGTGATCACGTCGGCGTGACTCAGCGACCCGCCAGATTCGGATTCCAGAAAGGCGTCATCCGCATCGGCGTCCAGCAATGCCACAACTTCCGATGCGACCAGTGGATCAGCCAGCGCGAGCAGGTCGAGCCGCGCACGACGATTGGCCGCGTCCAGCTGGCGCACCTCGTCGAATTGGGCCGTGATCCGTGCCCACTCGTCCGGTGTCAGGCTCGTCATGTGCACACCAGGCTGAGATCGGATCGGGGGCGCATTCGTGGCGACTCGGGCAGCGAATATTGCGAATTGCCCATCAGGCTGCCAGACTGTGCCGCACAGGCGCGCGGCGACCATCGAGACGGGACGGGCCGCAGTGCGAACTGAAGGAGAGGAGGACTGTGACCGACGAACCAAGCCCGACGGGACAGCCCACCCGCGAAGACGCCAGCGACGTCACGCGGCTCCTCGTCGACCTCGCTGCTGGCACAACCGGGGCCGCCGACCGCCTCGCCTCTCGTGTGTACGAGGAACTGCATGTCATCGCCGTGGCCGCCATGCGTCGGGAAGACGACGGTCACACGTGGCAGCCTACCGAGCTCGTGCACGAGGCTTTCTCGCGCTTGCTGAGTCAGGACCGGGTCGCGTGGCAGAACCGGCACCACTTCTTCGGCATCGCCGCGCAGGCGATGCGGCGACTGCTGGTCGACCATGCCCGCGCCCGCAAGCAGTTGAAGCGCGACGGCGGTGATCGGGTCACGCTGACGGCCAATATCGGGCAATCGGAAGCGAATGCCATCGATGTGCTCGAACTCAACGATGCGCTGGACCGGCTGGCTGCGCTCGACGAGCGACAGGTCCGCGTGGTCGAACTCCGCTATTTCGCTGGGCTGAGCGTCGAAGAGACAGCCGAGACGCTGGGCGTGTCGGTCGCCACGGTGAAGCGCGACTGGACGGTGGCTCGTGCGTTCCTTCGACGTGCCTTGGGCGCTGAGATGGGGCATCAGTAGCAGACAGGAATTGGCGGTATCGGGCAGCGGCTTGGCCCCGCCTCGCGTAGATGAAGAACTGAGCCCGCCGGCCCGCCGCATTCCCACACGCGGGGATCGGGACAGATTGAGCTCACTCGTCACCCGTCCTCCGCCCCCGGATCCCATGCGTCGACTTCCTTCGTTCGCCCTCACCTTGCTGCTCACCGGCTGCGCGCACGCTCGCACCACCATGCAGGAACCCGACGCAGGCATGATCGCCGCCGCACGCGGCATTCACGAGCGCGTGATGACCATCGACACGCACGTCGACATCAACCCCGCCAACTTCCGCGGCGATACGCTGAACTACGCCGCGAAACTGCCGCGGACGCAGGTCGATCTGACCAAGATGGAAGAGGGCGGCCTCGATGCGGCGTTCCTGATCGTCTACGTCGGCCAGACACCGGAACTCGATAGCGCGGCCTTCGCCCGTGCCAATGCCGAGGCGATGACGAAGTTCGCTGCGGTCCATCGGCTGGCGGAGGAAATTGCGCCCAAGCGCGTTGGCCTGGCGACCACCGCCGCCGAGGCACGTGCGATTTATGCCAGCGGCCGCAAGGTGGTGTTCATCGGTATCGAGAACGGTTTTCCGATCGGGTCTGATATCACCAACGTGCGAAAGTTTTACGAGATGGGCGGTCGCTACATGTCGCTGGCACACAACGGACACAGCCAGCTCTCCGACTCGAATACCGGCGAGCGCGATGCCGTCTGGCGCTGGAACGGACTGTCGCCACTGGGCCGACAGGTCATCACCGAGATGAACCGGCTTGGTATCATGCTCGATGTGTCGCATCCGTCGAAGGTGTCCATGATGCAGACGGTCGAGCTGACGAAAGCACCGATCATCGCGTCGCACTCCGGCGTGCGCGCGATCTGCAATCACAGCCGCAACATGGATGACGAGCAGATCCGGGCGATGGGAAAGAACGGCGGAGTGATCCAGCTCGTCGCGTTCAACAGCTACGTCAAGTGCGACCCGGCGAAGGATGCGGAGCGCAACAGGATTCGCGCCGACGCGCTGGCGGCGATGCGAACCGAGTTCGGCATCACGGCCACCGCGCAGGCCGATGTGCGCACGCAGATCGACGCCTTGCCCGCTGAGCGAAAGAATGCCTACCTCGCGAAGCAGGAAGAGATCATCTCACGCCGCACCCTCGGCGACACGCCAGCCACCGTCCGCGACTTCGTCGACCACATCGACTATGTGGTGAAGATGATCGGCATCGACCATGCCGGTATCTCGTCCGACTTCGATGGTGGTGGCGGGGTCGATGGGTGGCGGAACGCGACCGAGACCTTCAACGTGACGCTCGAACTGGTGCGCCGCGGCTATACCGAAGAACAGATCGGCAAGATCTGGGGCGGGAACCTGCTGCGCGTGATGGAAGCCGTGGAGCGTGTGGCAGCCAGCAGCGCGCAGACCATGCGTCAGTAACCCGCCGGCGTTCGTTTCCTCACATCGAGCCTTATGTCACTGCGCCTCGCCGTCCTCGGGCCGTTGCTGTTCGTTCCCTCCGCGCTGAACCTGGTGCCGCCGGTGTTCACGCCTCTCCAGCGTGACGTCCTCGGCCTCGGAACCAGCTTCACCAACGCCGTTGCCGACTACGACAACGACGGCGACCTCGACATGTACGTGGGGTTTGGTGGCGTGGCGAATCGGTTGTATCGCAATGATGCCGGGACTCTGACCGACGTCGGCGCGTCCGTCGGCGTCGCCATCCCGCGGGCGACGCGCTCGGCCGCCTGGGCAGACTACGATGGCGACGGTGATCCCGATCTGCTGGTGGGTTACGCGCCGGGATCCGGGTCGGTGCTGACGCTATTTCGCAACGATGCCGGGCGGTTCGTTGACGTGACGGAGAGTGCAGGCGTCGCCGTGTCAACTGGCGGTGTGCGGCAGTTCAGCTTCATCGATATCGACGGCGATGACGATCTCGATCTTTTCGTGGCCTTTCGCGATCGCGCGAACATGGTGTTCCGCAATACGCAGGGCGTGTTTACCGAGGCGGCGGCCAGCATGGGGCTTGCCGACGCACGAAAGAGTGTCGGTGCACTGTTCCTCGACGCCGACGAGGATGGCGACCTCGATCTGATCGTGGCGAACCAGGATGGCGATGCGAATGCCCTCTTTCGGAACGATGCCGGTCACTTCATCGATGTGGCTGAACCGATGGGCGCGGCGTGGGGTGGGCGCGCGCCGAAACTGGCGACGAACGGCACCGTGCGACCCTGTGCGGCCGACGCCAACGGTGATGGACGGTTCGACCTGTTCTTTGCCAACTACGGGCCGAATGGGCTCTATCTCAAGCGCGACAGTGTCTTCGTCGATGCGTCCGCGGCGTGGGGAGTGAGTGTGGACGGCCGATATGATGCCTGCGCCTTCGCCGACTTCGATCACGATGGGGCACAGGACCTGTACGTGAACGGCACCGTCACCGGCGGAATCAGCTATCCGGACTATCTCTACCACAATTCTGGCACCGGCTTCGTCGACGTCACACCCGGGAGTGTTCGCATCCTCGAGGCCGATCATGGCGTGGTCTGGTTCGACATCGATCGCGATGGCGATCTGGATCTGGCACTTACCGGTGCACAAGCGACCGGAATGCATCTGGTGATGCGGAACGATCTGGACGCGGCCGCGGCGCGCCGTTCACTGCAGGTGCGCGTGGTTGACGCAAAAGGCCGCGCCACCCGCGCCGGTGCCGAGGTGCGCCTGTACGCCGCCGGCACGCGAACGCTGCTCGGTACACGGCTGGTGGACACCGGCTCGGGCTACAACTCGCAGAACGACATGCCGGTGCACTTTGGCCTGGCCACCATGCAGAAGGTGGACGTCGAGGTGACGTGGCCATCGCGCGGACGGCGCCGGATAACGCGCGCGCGCGGCGCGACGCCAGAGCGGTTTGCCGGCACGTCGCTGGTGGTCAAGGTTCCATGAAAGCCGTTGCCATTGTTGCGGCGGCGATGGCCGCATCCACGCTGCTCGGCGCGCAATGGACCAACCGCTATCCGCGACTCGCCGGCTACAACCACCAGATCTATCTCGAAGGGTATGAGCTGCCGTTGCTGACCACCGGTCCGATTGATCCGGCCGAGTCGCCCGATGGCAAACGGCTCGTTTTCGCCTCGCGCGGATGGCTGTGGTTGTTCGACATCGGCACTGGCATCGCGACGCGGTTGACGAAAGGAGCGCACGTCGATTCGCGTCCCGCATGGAGTCCGGATGGTCGCAGCATCGCGTTCCTGCGAGACAACGGCGACATGCTGTTGATCGTGCTGATCGATGTCGCCACCGGGAACGAGACAGCCATCGTGTCGGACAAGGCCATCGTCCTCGACCCCGCTTTCGCACCGGATGGGAAGTCGCTCTGGTACAGTTCCGGGATCGGTGGTGACCTCGATCTCTGGCGGATCGATCTATCCACACGGGCCACCACGCGTGTGACAAGTACCGTGGGTACTGGCGAATTGCAGCCGATGCCGACGCCTGACGGACTGGCGGTGATCTATCTCGCCAAGACGCGAGGGGGCGCTGATCAGGTCAGGCGTCGTGTGATCTCCTCCGGTGAAGAGCGACAGCTCGCCTCCGGGGGCATTTTGTCGATGATGCGCGGCACCGTCAGCCCCGATGGTCGCTCGCTCGCGTTGACGTGGCCATCACAGGAAGGGTACGAGATCCGGCTTGCCGGGACGGAACAACCGGGCTCCGTCGTGCAGATCATGCGCGACCCAAGCACGGTGCCGCTGACACCATCGTTCAGCCGTGACGGGCAGACCATCTGGTTCTCGCATGCTGATGCGCAGCAGCGGATGCAACTGGCGCGTGTACCCGCGCAGGGCGGCGCCGTGCGCGATGTGCCCGTGCGGCAATGGCACTGGGGGACCGCCACTGCGCGGCTTCGCGTGATCACCCGACTCGCGGGCGGGCGCACGCCCGTCAGCGCGCGTGTTGCGTTGCTGGCGGGTGATGGACATCCGCTCGTACCCGACAGTGGCCAGACGCGCTTCGATGGGCAAAACGGCGTCGCTTTCTTCTACAGTTCTGCCATTGCAGAAGTCACGCTGCCGGCCGGCGACGTCGACGTCGCGGCGGTGCAGGGGCTTGCCACGCCACGCGCGACGGAACGCGTGCGGCTGGCGCCCGGCGAAACGCGCACGGTCACCATCACGATGGCGCCCGTGTGGAACGCGCGCGCGAACGGATGGGTGAGTGGTGAGCATCACTTCCACCTCAACTACGGCGGTCCCTATCGCCTCGAGCCCGACGCGCTGCTGCAGATGGGGAGGGCCGAAGATCTTGACGTGCTGACGCCGATGCTCGCCAATCACGCGCAACGTTTCGAGGATCAGCCGCTGTTCGCGTATCGTCACACCACTTCGAAGCCGTGGATCACCTGGGCGCAGGAAGTGCGTGCCCACTTCTTCGGCCACGTTGGATTGATCAACAGTCGCGGCCTGTTCTGGCCGTGGATCTGGGGGCCGGGCTACGACGTGTTCGCGCGCGACGATCGGCCGAACGCCGACGCCCTCGACTTCGCCGCCGCACAGGGTGGCATCAATACCTACGTACATCCGGTGAGCAGCGCCGCACCCTTCGGCTCACCAGCCGGACTGCGCTCGATTCCCCTCGGCTTCGTGGCCGATGCGGTGCAGGGGCGGATCAACGCCATCGAACTTGCGTGCCTCTGGAGCGACGAGCGCGGCACGACGGAGCTCTGGTATCGCGTGCTCAACGTCGGCGTGCCGATGGTGCTCACGGCGGGCACTGATGCGATGAACAATCTCTATCGCACCATGGCCATTGGCACGACGCGGGTCTATGTCCAACCGGATCGACCGTCAGAGCTGGGAAGCTATTTCTCGGGCTTGAAGGCCGGTCGCAGTTTCGTCTCCACCGGGCCGATGCTCGATTTCCACGTCGATCGCGCGGGCCCCGGGCAGGTGCTGCCGCGTGGCAGCGTTGCACAGTCGTGGACCCTGAACGTCCATTCGGCGGTGGCGGTCGATACCGTCGAAATCGTCGTCAACGGTGCGGTCGTCGAGCGGCTGCCCGGGTTTGCCGCGCCGGGCTCAAAGACGTACGCGGGCACCGTGCAACTGCCGGTGGGTGGATGGGTTGCCGCGCGCGTGTCAGGCCCTCCGACGCGTGCCTGGCCAGCGATGGATTCCTACGCCTTCGCACACACTGCGCCGATCTGGATCGCCCGCGTCGGCAGCACCGAGCCTGTCGCCAAGGCGAGCGCGACTCGCGATCTGCTGCAGGCACTTGATGTGGCGGATCAAGCGCTCGCGATCGGGTACGCCGATGCCGATCATCCGCGCTTGCTGGCGCACTTTGCGGCGGCGCGACGCGTTCTGGAAGGCGGGCGGCCGACACAGTGACGTTCATACCTGTCGGGTCCGTCTCGCCCGACGGAATTGGCGTTTTTGCATGCACCACCGGATACTGTCTGCTCGGTTATGCATGTTCACCAATCGCCTCAGGAGCGCTGGCATGCTTCGACGTGTTGCGAGCGCCGCCTTGGCCGCGCTGTGTATAGCCTCTGGTCTGAGCGGCCAAGGGACGGACTACGGGGACGACGCGAGCGCCACCCGGCTGCGGTTCGGCATCGGCGGCGGCGCGATCGTCCCGCGCTCCAATGCGCGCTTTCAGGATGTGCTCGCCGGTGCGACGGGGCAGGCGTTCCTGCTGTTCCGGTTTGCGCCGGGACTGCCGGCGCTCCGCATCGGTGCTGACTACTCGAGGATGACCTTCGGCGAACCCGTGCTCGGCGCGACGGGCTCCATTTATGGCCAGACGCGCTCACAGTTCGCCGGCATCGTCTCCGCCCGATTCGACCTTTCGCCCGGACCGGTGCGCCCGTATCTCCTTGCCGGCGTCGGCGCCTTCAGCATCCGCGATGAAGTCGAAGTGCAAGGCAGCTTCGGCAGCGGAACCGCGATCAGCTCGACTGATTTTGGACTCGACGCTGGCGGCGGTATCTCGTTCCGGCTCGGCCGCATCAGTGGATTTGTCGAGGCGCGGATCCAGAACGTCTATGCCAAGGAAGGCTTTATCAACACGAAGTCGATTCAGGCCATCCCGATCACCTTCGGCGTCATCTTCTGACGCCGACGGGCGGTACTAGCTCACGGCCTTGATGAGATGACGCGCCGCGGCACGCGCGTGCTGGTCTGGATCCTTCAGCATCATCCGCAGAAGCGGCACCGCCGCGCTCAGCCGCGCCGACGCCAGCGCTTCGGCGGCCGCAATGCGGAAGTCTGCCGGCCGATAGCGCCCTTCCACTGAACAGAGGCGGATCAGCTTCTGCACGGCGTCAGGTGTCGCCAACGTACCGAGCGCATACAGAAACTCGAGTTGCACATCCAGCTCCGTCTCGCGTTCCAGCGCGAGCAGGAGCTTCTCGACGCTTGTTGGTGTTCCTGGTTCTGCCAGAAAGCCGCGCACAGCGCGCCGGCGAACTTCGGCTGAGCTGTCGCGGATGGCGCTCTGGACCGTCGCACGCGAGGAGGCGGTATCGAGCAGCAACAGCGACGAGACGACCGCGGCGCGGACGCGTTCGTCAGCATGCTTGAGCGCGTTGGTCAACTCGGGCTCGGACGATCGCGAGCGGAACGCACCGAGCAGGCAGGCGGCGTTCCGGACGATGAACCACTGCTCGTGGTCCAGCATCTCGAGCAGCTTCGCCGTGCCACGGCCGACCTCGATCAGCGCGTCGAAGCACGCCCGCCGCCCATCCAGCGAGGTGCCGGCGAGCAGTTCGTCCAGCAGCAGCTGTGCTCCCAGATCGCCCGAACGTTTCAAGGCCACGATGGCCACGGCGGTCGAATCCCCGCATGTGGGTAACCCGGTCACGAGTGCCTGCAACGCCTCGCGTGTGGCCGCCGACTCGAAGACATCAGTCCAGGCGGCGCGAAGCTCTGCATGCGTGACCGCGGCTTCGATTGCAACGATTGAACCGAGCACCGAGGCCAGCGTGCGGTGGTCTCCGGCCCGAAGTGCAGCGGCCGCCGCCTGCGACATCACGGCGCCGCGCGCCGCGATCGCGCCGTTCGAGTCGAGGCCGACATCGCTGGCATGTGAGTCCGCCAGCTCCGGTGCTGCAGCGCCCGCCGCACGAACGCATTGCACGGACCAGAGCCCCGCATCGCGCAGCTCTTCAAAAAAACCGGGCGCAGCGCTTTCGGTCGCGCGTGGGCGCACGAGGATCATCGCCAGCGTCAGGAGTTCGCGCGGCAGTGCGCCGGCGTTGATGTTGATCTTCGACACCCGGTGCGCCGACATCGACAGTTGCAGTCGCTGCAGTCCCACGATCGGGCGCGTCAGTTTGGTGTTGTCGACGGTCAGCAGCCCATCCGCCAGCGCGATGCTGAGGCCGTGCGAACGCGAGAACCGGTGGACACGCAGCAAGCCGCTCCGAATCATCGTCATGTCCTCGCCGGACTGCACCTCGTCGAGCAATAGTGACAGCGACTTTGCGTAGAGAAGTGCGTGAGGCATTCGGGACGAGACGGGAGCGAAAGGGCGGGGGCGCGCGTGGAGACCCCACTGAGTATCGGTCTCTTCGGCCGAATCTACGCACCGGCCCCGACAGCCCGTCCCCCCGACCGATGGGGGCGACGCGCACCGTCAGAATCGGGCGCCGAGCCCCACGGACAGCGTTCGCCCGGGCACGATGGTCACGTTGTCCGGCTCTCCACGCTGACGGTCGAGCAGATTGTCGCCGATCAGGCGGAGGGTCAGCGTCCGGGTCAGGTCATGCCCCACCGAGGCGCGCAACCGCGTCACCTCGCCGTATCGGATCCAATAGGTCCTGAGTGTGGCGCCGCTCAATTCGCGAGAGGGGGCGCCGCCACGCAGATACGTCGATGTCAGCGCCAGACGGTCATAGTTGATCCAGTCGCTGACCTGCGAACCGCTGATCTGGAACTGCCAGCGCGGCGGTGTCCACGTCACGGTCAGGCCACTGGTGCGTGCCGGAACGGCCAACACCCGATCCCCGTCGCGAAGGTCGCCGGCGTACCTTGGTGTAACGTCGTCCACCAGGCTCTGCACCATTGATACCGTGCCGGCGATGCTCAGCGCCCCGATGTTCTGTCGCACCGCCACCTCCCAGCCGCGATTCGTGATCGCGCCGAGATTCTCGAGGGCGTAGGCGTAACTCGGCGGCGTCGAGTAGCCGCCCCGGTCGACCGGCGGCTCAGCCGCAGGTGCCACGTACGGCAGTGGCACCTGCTGAATGAGCGACGAGGCACGCTGCTCGAATCGTGTCACCTGCACCGACAGGTTTCGCCGCCAGAACATGTCGATGCCCGTCTCGACGCCACTCTGCCTTTCGGGCATCAGGTTGTTGTTGACCGTGCCGGCGCCAATGCTGCGCCACGCGGTCTCACGCATGGGACTCCGCGCTGGCCGCACCCCGCCGCCATACGCGACGCGTGCCTTCAATGTCACGTCTCCCACCTGCTGCACCACGCTCGCGCCAAGGGCGGGCAGCACGG
>JANNVN010000190.1:0-4264 GCA_031414435.1 Gemmatimonadaceae bacterium | reverse complement strand
CCCACGTCGGAGGCGATCAGCGCAGAAAAGCTTGTCTACCTGTGGCGGCCGTCGGCATGAGGCGCGACACGAGCCACCGTTCCTCATGGATGGGGGGCGGCGCTACGTTGCGGCCATGTGGATCAGCGACGCGTGAGGATGACCGGCAACTCTGCGCTCCAGGAGCTCTTCGACGCGTGCGGCGCCACCGAGCTGGTGTCCGACGGCGTTCGGCTTTCAGCCACCGCGCTGCACCACGGCGCGGACGATTGGGCACGTGCCCTGCGGCGCGCCGGTGTTACGCGGGGCGATCGGATCGTCTGCGCGTTGCCGAACGGTGGTGCGTTCGCGCAGCTGTTGGTGTCCGCACTCGCCGAGGGCATCACGCTCGTGCCCGTGCCAGCTCACGAAGACCCCGCTGCGCTCCTCGAATCACTCGATGCGCGGCTTGCTGTTGCGCTGGACTCGACGCATCGCCACGTGGCGGTGCCCTCCCGGAACGGCGGGCCACCCGGTGGACCGATCTTTCCCCGCGCAGCGGCAGCCCGCTCGGACGCGATCGCGTTCCTGCTCCGCAGTTCGGGATCCACCTCTGAGCCACGCTGGTCGGCCATCTCCGAGCGCGCAGTCCTTTCAGTGCTGGAGAGTCATCTCCCGCATCTTGGGATGGACGGGGCCTCGACGCTCTGTGTGCTTCCGTGGAGCCATGCGTTCGGCTTGATCCTCGGGCTGCTGCCTGCGTTGCTGCGCGCGCGCCGCATCGTGACAATCTCAGGCGTTGCCCTCGATGCCTCGACGATCATCCGCGCTGCAGCAGACAACGCGGTCACGCAGATGAGCATGGTGCCGCTGATGGCAACGCGATTGGCTGGCAGTGAGGAGGGGCGAGCGTTGCTGTCATCACTGCAGGCAGGCCTTGTGGGCGGCGCGCCGATCGACGCCGCTCTCGCATCGATCCTGCGCGGCAGCGACCTTCGCGTCGGCTATGGTCAGACTGAAGCCGGACCGGGGATCATGCTCGGGCACCCCGGTGAGTTTTCGGCCGGCTTCATCGGCAGACCTGTCGGGTGCGATGTGCGGATCGATGCTGACGACGTGCTGGCGTTTCGCGGCGCCAATGCAAGCGATGGGTACTGGGAAGAGGGTGCGCTCCGTGCACTCGACCGCGATCGGTGGCATCGGACTGACGATTTCGTGACCGTTGCCGAAGGCGCATACACATTTCTCGGCCGTACATCCGCGACATTCAAGATCGCAAACGGCACGGCGGTCGACGCCCACCGCATCGAAGCGTCGCTCCGCGCGCAGCTGCCTCGGATCACGGACGTGGTGCTCGCGGCGCATGATGGCGGACGCGTCAATGTCGTCTACTCCACTCACGATGCACTCCCTGTCGACGATTCGGAAATCGACCGGCTGCTCGGCGGCCTGCGCGCTTATCTCCACACATCGCAGTGTGTCAGCGTTGATGCGTGGGTGCGATCCCCGAAAGGAGAGATTGACCGCCGCCGCTTGCCAGCTGTCAGCTGATACCATCTCGAACTGCATACGCACTCCCTCCACTCTCTTCTCGACTGATGGCCCACACGCCGCTTCCCATCGATCTCTTTGGCTGGTTCGAGACGCTGACCGATGCCGAGAACCGCTCGCGGCTTGCGCTGCGCGCCGTATTGGAGCGCGATATCGCGCCTGTGGCGGATGACCACTGGGATCGGGGCGAGTTCTACCATGATGCACTCTCAGGCTTTCACGCTCTCGATCCGCTGGCGCACTGCTTCGACCCGACTGCGTCAAACCGCGCCGTGATCGATGGCCTCACCTCCCTGGAGTTGGCGCGCGTCGACCCGTCGATGGCCAGCTACTTCGGCGTGCACGGAGGGCTTTGTCTCGGTTCGATTCTGCTCCTGGGCTCTCCCGCACAGCGCGAGGAGTGGTTGCCACCGTTGCGTACTTTTTCGACGATCGGATGTTTCGGCCTCACGGAGCCCGATGTCGGCAGCGGCGTGGCACGCGGGCTGACGACTCGCTGTCGGCGCGACGGCGACAGCTGGGTGCTGAACGGTGAAAAGAAGTGGATCGGCAATGCGACGTTCGCCGATATCGTGATCATCTGGGCGCGGGACGAGGCGGACGATCAGGTGAAGGGGTTCATCGTGAGGACGTCGCTGCCCGGCTATTCCGCCCGACTGATGAAGGGGAAGATTTCCCAGCGCGCGCTGGCGTCGGGATGGATCACGATGTCTGAGCTTCGCATCTCCGAGTCGGACCGGTTGTCCAATGCGAACAGCTTTGCCGACACGGCACGTGTGCTCAGTGCCGCGCGCATTGGTGTCGCGTTTCAGGCCGTGGGCTGCGCGATCGGTGCGTACGAACACGCGCTGCGATACGCTGGCGAGCGCGAACAGTTCGGCCGCCCCATTGCGGGGTTCCAGCTGGTGCAGATGATGCTGGTCCGGATGCTTGGCAACGTGACTGCGATGCTCGGAATGGCGTTGCGTGCCGCGCGGCTGCAGGACGCCGGACGTGCCACCGATGCGCACACATCACTGGCCAAGCAGTTCTGTGCGTTCCACTGCCGTGAGACGGTGCAGTTGGCGCGGGAGATGATGGGTGGAAATGGGGTGCTGCTCGAGCACGGCGCGGCGCGGTTGTTCGCCGATGCCGAAGCGATTTATTCGTATGAAGGTACGAACGAGATGACGGCGCTGGTGGTTGGTCGTGCGATTACGGGGGTGGGGGCGTTTGTCTGAGCGGTAGGACGATATCCCGTGCATGGCCGCGTTGGATGGGCACAGGGCGGTGAACCTCGCTTTCCCGACGCCGACATCATCGGGCGCTTCACGAATATGCCGCGGTCGTGTGGGCTCTGGAGACGAGCAGGTTGCCAGCGCGCGTCCAGAGCGGTGCTGTATCGCTGAGAGCAATCCGGCGGGATCGGCCGCGCTACGGCCTGCCGTGATGCGAGGCCCCCGTCGCCCGCGGTCGCATTCCGAGAGGATCCTGGGTCCTCGCGACAGCGCGAAGCGTGTCGTATTTTCGGGTAACTCGCGACGAATCGCTGCCCCGACCGGCGCCGGTACGGTTGGGTGTCATCTTCGTCGCCGTCCCGCGGACGCGCTGTCAATACGCATGACGGGGGTCGCGTCGGTCTGTGGCGCTGGCGGCAACAAGCGGCCCGCACTACACCACACTAGATGCAATCGCTGTGTGTGATTCGCGCACCTCGCTGACCGAGGGCATATTGGGTCATCTCAAGACTTTGACAATCTCTCCCGATGCCTCTCCCCACGCTGCTTCCGCCTGTGGCCACCGCGTCTCGCTCCTCCGTCGCGGCGTCCTGGCGATGCCTTCTGCTGACACTGGCGCTCGCCGGACCGGTCAGCGCGCAGTCTGCGCCGAATGACAGCCAGTCCCCGTCCGCTCCGAGATCTTGCGCACGGGTCATCTGTGAGCTGACGCTGGAGACTGGGACGTTGAAGGGAACGTATCTGCAGGTCGGAAAGGCTGGGGTGCAGATTCCGCTCGGGCTGGTCGGGACTCGAGTTGTCCGGCATCTCTCGGTGATGCCTGAGGCGGCGCGCGAAGCACAGAAGGCGCGGAAAGCACTGACGGAGCGCGTGCTGGTTGGCGTCGCCGCGTTAGCCGGCGTTACGACGATCGCGACCTATGCGTGGAAGGACCGGTTGGAAGGTCCGGAGTCGCGTGGTGGATCATTTTTCTCGCCTCGCGTCTCATTGCGCTTTGCCGGCGTTGCGGCAGTCTCGGCTTCCGGGATCATCGTTGCCAGTTGGCGAGCTCGCGTTGCGACTCGGTACCTGCGCGAGTCGGTGCGACAGTACAACGAGCAACTACCGCGCTGACGCCTGCCTGGACCTCTGTGCGGCCGCGCCATTCTGAGTGCTGATGGCTCGAACATCCGCGCCATCGCGTGGTACGCCGCGCAGGGCGTCCGCGTCCGCGGGCTGAACGACTGGCCGCAAAACTGTGAACAACCTCTCCGTCATCCACACGACGTCCCGCCTCCCGTGGTCGCCAGGATGGCCAAGCCGTTCCACAACGCCAGAATTCGATCCGCGGGGAAGTTCGTCTCACTCCCTCTCGATCTCCGATACGAAGGAGCGAAACAGGCCCCCCCGAGGAACCCCCAACAGCAGACCCCTTCCATTCCAAAAACCGCAAAGCATTGCTGAAAAACACTTTAGTCAGTGCCCTCGGGCGGACTCGAACCGCCGGCCAACAGTTTAGGAAACTGCTGCTCTATCCACCTGAGCTACGAGGGCGCCCT
>JANNVN010000189.1:0-5316 GCA_031414435.1 Gemmatimonadaceae bacterium | reverse complement strand
GCTCAGGGAAGACGATAGCTCAGTCAACGAAATGCAACTGCGCAGATCCCCACATACTACCTGTTCGAAACTTCCCTGCGGCAAGAACGCTTTGCGCCTTTGCGATAAGCAGTGGCTCTTGCCCTTTCGTTGTCCGTGCACGCAGCACCGTTGCGTTACTGCAAGAACGCCTAGCGCCGTTGCGACTTTGCACCTTTGCGTTAAGCAGTGGCTCTTGCCCTTTCGTTGTCCGTGCACGCAGCACCGTTGCGTTACCGCAAGAACGCTCAGCGACTTTGCGCCTTTGCGTTAGGCAGTGGCTCTTGCCCTTTCGTTGTCCGTGCACGCAGCACCGTTGCATTGAGTCGTGGCTTTTGCCATTCCGCCGCGCGTAAGCGATGCAGCTGCTCGCGCGCGCAGTCCGGTGCCAGTGCCGCCGCTGATGCTGTGCAAGCTGCGACCCCACCGCCTAGCCTGACACGCCATCTCTCTGCCTCGCAGGGCGCCACCGCCCAGAACGCACCCGGCGCCAGCCGGCGGTCAGGACGCCGTGGCAACCATCGCCGGCGACCGCGGTGTCTGACCGGCAACCCGCTGACCGGCGCATGTCGCTCCGGTGGCCTGAACACCGGAGACTCAGATGACGACGCGCACGTACCTCCGCCGCACTGCCGCCATGATTGGGCTGCTGACACCGTCCGTAGCAGTCGCGGCGCTCGCACAACCAAATCCTCCGCGGCCCGCCACCGCGCCAGAGGCGCCGGAACCACCACGGCGCTGGCCCGGGGCAACGGTGACGCTCAACGGAAGAACGCTCACGCGCGACGGAGCGTATCTCGGCATCACACCGCATTACGCCTCCGGTCCGGCAGACACGCTCGGACTCCTCGTACAGGATGTCGAAGAGGGCATGGCCGCAGACAAGGCCGGAATCCGACGCGGCGACCGGCTCGTCTCGATCGATGACGTGGACCTTCGCGTCGACCCCAGCGACCTTGGTGACTCCGCCGGCGAAGTGCTGCCGGAAAGCCGGCTGCGCCGCGTCCTCAGCCGGAAGAAGCCAGGTGACGCAGCCTCCGTCATCGTCTACTCCGATGGACGGAAGGAGACCAGACGCGTCTTGCTTTCCGAGTCGCCGCTCGCGCGCACGTTTGGCGGGATGACCCAGCGCACCGGCCGTCGGGTGCTCGGCGTCAGTTTTTCGCAACGCGGATCGATGCGCGACACTGCCGGCCTCATCATCACCGACATCTCGAGCGGAGGTGCGGCCGACCGCGCCGGACTGACTGAAGGCGACCGCGTCATCAGCGTTGATGGCATCGATCTTCGCGTGTCGGCCACCGATGCCGGCTCGCCGGAAGGAGTTGAAGTCCGGATCTCACGCCTGCGACGCGCACTCGACGCCGCCAAGGACTCGCAACCCGTTCGAGTCGAGATCCTCTCGGATGGCCGGCGGCGGACGGTGTCACTCACGCCCACTCTCGAAAACGGTTTCGTCTTCACCACGTCAGGGCTCGAGGGTTTGGCCAACAACCTCCGGGCATCAGTGCGCAGCAACCTCGAGTGGTCAGGCCAGCGCAATGAAGCGGCGCGCGCTCAGGCCGAACTTGGCCGGGAACAGGCGGAGATCCAGCGTGAAATGGCGCGGGCACAGCGTGACGGGGCGCGCGCGCAGCGCGAAGGGCTCCGCATGCGTTCGGATGAGATGAACGACAATTGGTCGCGCGACAACGGCGAAGAACGGAGCCGCGTGAGTGGAACGATTCGCGGCCGCACCGACGACGCCACGCTGATGCTCAGCGGTCTCTCGCTGGCGGCGGTGGATCGCGACTTCGCGCAGCAGTTCGGCCGGGGCAGCGAAGATGGCGCGCTCGTCGTGCGTACACGCAGAGACTGGGAACCGATTCGCACCGGTGACGTCATCCTTGCGGTCGAAGGGCGGCCGGTACGCGACGGGAACAGCCTGGATATCACCTTCGATCGCCGGCGGGAGCAACGCCTCGAGATCCTGCGCAACGGCAGGAAGGAAACGATCACACTGCCGCCGTCGCGCTGACCACACGGACTATCCGACACGCCTGACATTCTGGTCCCCGTGCCTGCCGCCAAGGCAGCACGGGGACCGGTCTTTTCAGTGCCGAACGCGATTCCGCCCGTCTTCCTTGGCGCGATAGAGGGCCGTGTCGGCCGCCGCCAGCAGGTCATCAACGGACGTGATGCGCGGTCCGGGAAACAGCGACACACCAATCGAGACCGAGAGGGTAAGGGTCACGCCGATACCACCATGGAAGATCGTGGTCGCAATCCGCTCGCGCAAACGCTCGGCAAAAGTCACCGCGCCACTGAGCGAGGTCTCGGGCAGCACGACCACGAACTCCTCACCACCGTAGCGAGCGACGAAGTCCGCGCTGCGCACCGCGCCGCGAAGAATTTCAGCGGTTTCCTTCAGCACGTCATCGCCGACCAGATGGCCGCGCGTGTCGTTGACCAGTTTGAAATGATCCAGGTCGAGCATCAGGACCGCCACCGAGTGCCCATATCGCCGGGCGCGATCCAGCTCGGACACCAGCCGGTCGGTGAGCGCTCGACGGTTGAGTACCTGTGTCAGAGGATCGGTCTGTGCCAACGCAGCCAACCGCACATTGTCCGCGCGGGCCGTCTCCAGCAGGTGCGCACGCTGGATCGACGCCACCGCCGCCTTCACCACCGCATTGGCGAATGAGACATCCTCATCGTCCAATGCCGGCTCACCGGCACCTCGACGCAGGAGAAATACGCCGGCCTGCTCGCGATCGACAAAGAATGGCAGCGCGATCACGCTGCGCGTTGGCACGACAGTCCCTTCGCGTGCCCACCGCTGGCGCAGCTCCGCGAACAGCGGGTGTACCGTCACATCCGTGATCAGAACGGGACGGCCGGATTCCAGCGCCACACGGATTTCAGGGTACTTCGTCAGATCGAGCGGCAGATTGCGCAGCGTCGGGTCGTCGAAGGCCGCCGGTACGACCGCCGTGTTTTCGCCGGGTCGCGCCAGCACCACCGAACACCGGAACAGGCCGATGGCGCGCGCCACGCGGCGCACCAGCACGTGATAGATCTCTTCGCTGGAGAGATCCGCACTCACTTCGCGCATGATCGCCATCAGCGTTCGGCCGGTGTGCGCTTCCTCCCGGGCCTGCGCCAGCGCCTCCTGCGTGCTGTGCAACTGGCGGCGCGTCATGTCGAGGGCCGACCGCGTGCGCAGGTTCGCGCCGATGCGAGCCAGGAGTTCTCCGGAACGCAGTGGCTTGCGCACCACATCCGTCGCGCCGCTGGCCAGCGCCCGCTCGACAATCTCATCCGGTGCGCGCGTCGATGTCACGAGCACCGGCAGGTCGTGCCAGCGGAGTTCTTCCTTCATCGAGGTGAGCACGTCAGCGCCGCCATCATCCAGCAACTGCGCGTCCAGCAGGAGCAGATCGGGCGCAAAGTCGCGCGCCGTCGCCACCGCTGCGGCACACGTGAGTACGCCGCGCACGTCGTACCCGTGCTCGCGCAGCACCCACGAAATGGTCTGCTGCACGGCAGGATCGCTGTCAGCGACGATGATTCGTGGCGCGGTCATCGCCGGGCGTGCCTCGGCAGGCGGAAAGGAATGGACATCGGGGACCACAGAGAGGACGGCCGGAGGTACCGCTGCGTCACGGACTCCGGCCGCGCCTGCGCTGTGTCACCCATCACGCATCAGCAGCACCACCGTCGCCGGCGTCACCCTCACCACCAGGCTCGCCATCGTCGGGGCCGCCGTCCTCGCCATCCTTCTCCTCCGGAACGACACGCGCCACCGTGATCACCGAGTCGCCGCCATCCAGCGCGACCAGCTTCACTCCCTGCGCGTTGCGCCCGGTCTTGCGGACTTCGGCAGCCGACGAGCGGATCAGGATCCCCTGCTTCGTGATCAGGATCATCTCGTCTTCCGGCAGCACCTCCATCAGGGCCACCACGTTGCCGGTCCGCTCGGTCCGGTTCAGCGTCAGAATGCCCTTGCCGCCGCGCTTCTGCACCCGGTACTCCGAGACGTCGCTCACCTTGCCGAGGCCCTTCTCCGTCACCACCAGCAGCGTCGCATCGCGCTTGATGACGACCATGCCAACCACGAGGTCTTCCGGGCGCAGTTCAATGCCCTTCACGCCGGTGGTGTCGCGGCCCATCTCACGCACGTCGCTTTCATGGAAGCGGCAGCTGAGACCAAACCGCGTGGCCAGCACGATGTCATTCATGCCCGACGTCTCCTGCACGTCGATCAACTCGTCACCCGGTTCGATCTTGATCGCCTTGATGCCGTTGTTGCGCACATTCGTGTAGTCCGACATGCGCGACTTCTTCACCGTCCCCGCACGCGTACTGAAGAACAGGAAGCGCTCGTCCTCGTCCGTGATCTTCTCGAGATCCTTGACCGGCACCACCGCCCGCACCCGCGTTTCAGGCGACACGTTGATGAGGTTCACCATCGGCTTGCCGCGCGCACCGGCACTCGACTGCGGAATCTCGTAAACCTTGAGCCAGTACATGCGCCCATCGTCGGTGAACACCAGCAGGTAGTCGTGCGTGCTGCCGATGTAGAGCCGACTGACGAAATCCTCGTCCTTGAGCCCGGTGCCGGTCTTGCCGCGCCCGCCGCGCCGCTGGCGCTTGTAGAGCGACACCGACGTCCGCTTCACGTAGCCCGTGTGCGAGATCGTCACGACCACATCTTCCTCAGCGATCAGGTCCTCGACACTGAACTCCCCTTCGTCGCTCACGATCTCGGTCTTTCGCGCGTCACCGAAGGTCTCGGCCACCTCCATCAGCTCGGCTTTGAGGATCGTCATCCGGCGCTCACGGCTGCCGAGGATGTCGCGCAACTCGGCGATCAGCGCCCGCACTTCGGCCAGCTCCGCCTCGAGCTTGTCGATCTCGAGACCGGTCAGCTTGGCGAGGCGCATGTTGAGGATCGCCTCGGCCTGCCGCTCCGACAATCCGAACCGCGTCTGGAGGCTGAGGCTTGCCGTCGGCGTATCATCGGCGGCACGGATGATCTTGATCACTTCGTCGATGTTGTCGACCGCGATCTTCAGCCCTTCAAGGATGTGTTCGCGCTCGAGCGCCTTGTCGAGGTCGAACTGCGTCCGGCGGGTGATGACTTCGTGACGATGGCTGATGTAGTGCTGCAACACTTCGCGCACCGGCATCACCTTCGGCACCAGCTGGCGCGTCTTGCTGTCGGGCACCAGCGCCAGCATGATCACGCCGAACGTCGTCTGCAGCTGCGAGTGCTTGTAGAGCTGATTGAGCACCACACGCGGAATCGCATCGCGC
>JANNVN010000188.1:0-2174 GCA_031414435.1 Gemmatimonadaceae bacterium | reverse complement strand
AGGGGCGGCGGTTGCCGCTCCGGCAGATCTCGCCGAACGTATGGTGAAGAAGTACCGGCCGGGATCAACGATCTGCCCCACGCACGGCCTGCGTCCGGAACCCGATGCACTCTTCTGCTCGGAGTGCGGCGCCTATCTCCCGGGGAAGTGTGAGCGGTGTGGCACCGCGGTCACCGCCTCCGGCGCGCATTTCTGCATAGGGTGCGGGCACGTTTTGGCGGCGTAGCGTTTTGTCGCCGTGACTCCACGGTGGATCCGCGTGATTGCCAGCCATCGATCGCCTGGAACGGCTTCGAGTCACCGATAGCGTAAGGTGAGCGAGCCTCGGTGTTGGCATCCAGGACGCCGCATCAGCGCGAATCCTGGGGACGTAGTCGGAGGTCGGCTCTTCCCGGTTGCCCGCGCGAGAAATCGCGCAATCCTTGCTACGACGCCTGCAGCCGCTCGCGCTCCGGTGGTGCCACCGCAGACCGGCTCGCGCGCCGCCGATTGAAGAACCCTTCGGCGATGGCGAGGTTCGGCACCCACGAGATCCACGCGATGAGTGGGTATGCCGAGTCGAACGAATAGCCAAGGACGCCAGCGAGTGGTAGATAGAGTCGCAGCGTGACCGCGCCGAACGTCAGCGCAAAGTTGCGCACCATCCATGTGCGGTGCTCTGCAATCGCTCCGCGCCGGATGGTCAGAAAGGCCTGCACCCCGGTGTAGAGCCAGAGTGATGCCATCAACGCGAAGCCGGTTCGTGCCGGCAGACCACCGCGCGCATTGAAGCTCATGTAGAGCCCGGCGAGCCCGCCGACCATGACGCCGATGCCAAGATAGAGCCGCCCGGCCCATTGATGCACACGTGGCACCCTTCGCCGAAGCGTCGCGGAGAATTGGAAAGGGCCTAGCAGCAGCGCGACGGCGGCGGCGAAGATGTGGAGGTAGATGCCGAGGTGCTTGCCGTTGTAGGTCGGGCTCAGCGCCGTGGCAGGCGCCGTTGCGAATGCCTGCACGAGGGCGAGAGAGGTGAGGACTGAGAGCAGCGCGAGCAGCCCGGCGCCGAGTTTCTTCATGACGGTGTCTCCGATGTGGTCGGCGTGCCAGCGCTGCGACGCGGGGAGTCGGTCTGGTATAAATATTACCATCGGTAATACGCACGCTGCAAGCGCTGGTTCCATTCGGGGCGGATCCGGGCCTCAGGGGCGGCGCGCCTGATGTGCCGGGTCCGGCCACGGCTGCCCTTGCCAACCGGCGCGTCGCGGGCGCACACTCCGCCGATGCCTGCCACTGCTCATCCCACCGAGGGAGTTCGCTACCGCCTCGCCCGCCGGAATCGCCTGTTCACCCGTGTCGTCATCGGGAGTGTGATCGGCGCACCAGTGCCGCTTTCCCGCGCGGCAGCACAGGTGCCCTTCGCCGCTGTCGCCGACTCGGCGCGACTGGCGCCAACGGCGGATGCGCGGATCGTGTATGGCGCGGATCCAGAGCAGTTCGTCGAACTGCGGGTGCCGCGGAGCGGACGACGGCACCCGGTGGTGATGTTGCTCCATGGTGGATGCTGGTTGTCGCAATATGACGTGACACATCTCGCTGCGGCCGCCGAAGCGTTGCGACGTGAAGGGGTTGCGACGTGGATGGTGGAGTATCGCCGTGCCGGCCACGCTGGCGGCGGAGATCCTGGCACCTTCGACGATATCCGCGCTGCCTATGATCTGCTGATCGCGCAGGGCAAGGCGCGCGATCTCGATCTGTCGCGCATCGTGCTGATGGGACATTCTGCCGGCGGGCACCTGGCGCTCTGGCTGGCGTCGGAGCGCGGTGTGAAGGTGCGCGGGACGATCGGGCTGGCGGCGGTGACGGACCCGGCAGCGTTCGCGCAGCCGACCGGATGCGGAGCGGGGATCACCCGGTTCATGGGTGGGGCGCCAACTGCGCTTGCCGAGGCGTATGCCGCGCGGTCACCAGTCGTGCGGTCTGGACCGGGCACTGGTGTCACGCTGTTCGCCGCGCGGGACGACCGGATCGTTCCGACGTCGCAACGCGACGCGTATCTCGCGCGCTTTCCTGCCACGGTGGTGCAGGAGGTTGCGGGCGGCCATTTCGATCTGGTCGCGCCGTGGACCGAGGCGTGGCGCGCTGTAGTATCTGCCGCTCGCATACTCATCGACTGAGTTGTTTCGCGCCGGCCA
>JANNVN010000187.1:0-1878 GCA_031414435.1 Gemmatimonadaceae bacterium | reverse complement strand
CACACCGCGCAGCCCGTGTCGACGCACGACGATCCGATCGTGGCTGAAGTGCGCGCGACTCGAGCCGCGCTTTTGGCCGCTTCTGGCGACGATCTCGCGCGGATCGCCACAACGCTTCGCACACTCGAGGCGACGGAGCGTGCCGCGGGTCGCGAGATCATCGTACCCCCGGCGCGACCCTCCGCGGTGGCGTAATCGATCGGCGTGGGGCCGCGAGCCACCTAACATCTGGATGTGGCAGCGCCGTACCGCCACCATTCGCGAGGAGTAGAATCCTCGGTGCGCGGTACTGCGCGGCCAATCCTAGTGTTAGGTGGCAGCGACGATGATTGTCGGGCGTCTGGACGGAGGCCATGAAGGGCAGACCCCGCGAGCGTCCTCCCCGTCTGGTGGTGCGGTGCAGGTCGATTCGACCGTCGCTGGTGGAGACAACCCTCCAATGCGCTGCCGTGTCTCTCTTCGGGGCGGGCGAACGAACCCGCCCTTCGGTCGATCCCCCAGTCTTTCTGGCATGCGACGAAGCGCGCTCCATCTCCTCTCCGCCCTGCTCGGCACCCTCGCGGTGGCCTCGTCCCATGCGAACGCGCAGCCCGTCCGCGTCGCATATCGCGCGGCCGCCGATGCCTTCGAGATTCTCGATCATGTGAGCAATTGGTGGCCCGGGTACACTGAGTCGGTCTATCTCACGTATTGGGCCGACTCCATCGGCTTCGCGCGTGGCGACTCGGCGCTCTTCGCGCGCTACGCCGCGTTGCGGGAGAAGTACTACGACAAGCGCGGGCAGGGTAGCAGCCAGCCGCGTCGCGAGGGCAGCGGGCTCTTTTCCGATCGCAGCGTGCTCGGGGCCGATCCGCTCGCCACGGCGTTCTACGCGGCCCAGACGACGGAGAGCGCCATTATCGCGCTGCGTACGCTCCTGACGACGGAGGAGCGGGCGTTTCTCACCGGCTTCTATGCGCACTTCCAGGCCCGCCTCACGCCGCTCCTCCAGCAGACGCAATCGCGCACCGCCGCCTCCCGCGCCGTCACCGCGCGCACGGTGGAGGCACCGGAGGTCGCGGCCTACGTGGCGAGCGTCCGTCGCTGGATCGGGAGCGACAGTGTCTCATTCACCGCGCTCTACGTGTGGTGGCCGGATACGCTGCACACCGCCGCCAGCCCCAGCGGGCAGCATCTGATCTTGCGCGTGCGCCCGGCGCCGACGGACACCGTGAACAGCGCGGACGTGGTGGCGCATGAAGCGATGCACGTCTTCATGGCCACGATGGATGACACCCGGAAGCGGACCATCAGTGGGGCACTACTCGATGGGTGTCCGGTCCCGGGCGAGGTGCGGCGCCTAGCGGTGCTCGAAGAGCCGCTCGCCACCGTGTTGGGCAACATGGAGTTTCGTCGGCGCTTTCAACCGCGGCGGTTTCAATGGAGTCGGCCCTGGTACGGCGATGACTGGGTCGATCTGGAGGCTCGCTTGTTGTATCCCATCGTCACCGCCGCCTTGAACGGCGAGACGCCCATGGGGGCCACATTCACCCGTGACGCCACGGCGATGTGCGCGCTCGGCGCGCGGGCTCGGCAGCCCCGTGCGCCGTAAGGCGACGGGCGGGCAGGTCCCAGCGTCGGATCCGGGCAACGAATCCCTCGCGGGCGTGCCACCTAACAAGGACATGAGGCAGCCAGAGTGCCAGACGTGGTGGTGCGTTGTAGAATCATCCAGCGGGCACTCTGCAGCCTATGCCTGGTGTTAGGGCGCACTACCTACTCTCTTTCGCGCGGTTGAGCGTGACCAGCGCAAGACACGGCCAAACGTGAAAGTTCCTTCAGGCGCGGGGCGGCAGTTTTCATTTCAGGCGGTGCTGGAGAACTGGGCCGCAGGAATGG
>JANNVN010000186.1:0-7372 GCA_031414435.1 Gemmatimonadaceae bacterium | reverse complement strand
GTCGTAGTAGCTGCTGTACCGCTTGAGCATGTTGCGTGCATGCTCCTGATCGCGGATCTGATCCTGATCGAAGATGCCCGGGCCGGTGGAGTAGATGCGCGGCCCGATGATCTGGCCGGCTTCGACCATGTCCTGGTAGGTCAGCACATCGGTGGTGGCCGTCTGTGGGTCGCGCGTGGTGGTGACACCGTAAGCAAGGTTGGCGAGATACGCCCATGGTTGTGTTTCGTGGATCGTGCCGCGCTCGGCGCGGAGGTGCGCGTGGGTGTCGACGAAGCCGGGAATGATCGTGGCACCGGTCATGTCCATCGAGGTGGCGCCGCTGGGCACCGTGACGGTTCCCGCCGCACCGATGGCTGCAATGCGATTGTCGCGCACGACGATGTCGCCGCTGGGAATGATCTCGTCGCCCTTCATGGTGACGATGCGCGCGTTGCGCAGCACGACGGTGCCACGCGGCAGGTCACGCGCGGCCTGCACGAGTACGCGACGCTCCTGCGGCAGATACGGCTTGGGCCGCAACGAGTCGGCGAGAGACGAGTCGCGTCGCGAGGCGGTGATCGCGGCATCGCGCACCCGCGCCGAGTCGAGATCGTACACGACGTGTGCGTTGCCGATGGACCAGTGCAGGCGTTTGCCGTCTGCCGACCAGGCAGGGAACTGCCCGCCAATATCCGTGAGCTTCTTCACCGGCACGATCGCCGTGTTGACGTCTGCGACGCTCACCGACGCAGCCACACCGCGCGGCGGAACAACCACCGTGTAGAAGTCCAGGTTGATCTGGGCCAGCGCCACATCGCCGCGCGGTGACATCAGGGTCAGTGAGGCCGGTGGGCCTGGCGACCCAGGCTCTTCCGGCGTGCGCGGCGACTCCAGTTCGCTGAGGTCGTGGTCGTCACCGCCCTGCGGAGCGGCAGGACCGGTCACGCGAAGATGGCGTTGCTCGTCGCTGCCATCCCAACGGATCGACACGAGGCCGTTCTGTGTCGACGAGAAGTAGATCCGGGTGGTGTCGGAGGTGAAGTGCGGCTTGCTGCGTCCGGCCGCGCGCGCGATGACGGTGCCGTCGCTGCCATCGCCAACGGCCACCGTCGACGGGTACCAGACCAGGTTCGTTGGCGCGGTGACCCCCGTCTGATCGCGCCGACCCTGCGCGGCCGTTTGCGTGACGACGATGCGCGTTCCGTTCGGTGACCACGCGGGCTGGCGCAGCGTGCCGGTGCCACGACTGAGTGCGACGACACCGGCTGTCCGCGCCGCGGTCACCGCTGCCTTGTATAGTTTGCCGCCACCGTCCGTCCACGTCACCCAGGCCAGTGACCGGCCATCGGGCGACCACGCCGGATCGGCTTCGATCGCGCTCAACGACGAGACACGCCGCGGCGTCCCCGTTGGCCAATCCATCACATACAATCGATCCATGGCGACGAAGGCCAGCGTCTTGCCATCAGGCGATGGGACGGCGTCGCGGATCTGTCGCACGGTGAATTGTGCGCTGTCGGAGACCGGATACCGGAACGCCAGCTCCGGGCCCGCCTCGATGTTCGCCTGCACACGAAACGGAATCTCGGTCTGCCCGCTGCCATCCACCGGCACACGCCAGATGCGGTTGCCGTAGCTGGCGACAAGCTCCTTCGAATCCGGCGTGAAGCTCATGCCCGGCAACGCGTCCATCGGCGCGCGTGATTCCATTTCATCACGCTGTGTCGGATAGGCCAGCCAGCGCTCCTCACCGGTCGCCAGATCCCGGATACGCAAGCCTGTCTTGTCTTCGTATCGCGACCCGTAGACCACCCACTTGCCGTCACGGCTGAGGGTTGGACGCACCGCCGATCCGTAGCGTGACGACTGCGCTTCCCGTTCACCGTTGTCGCGATTGTACACCCAGATCTGGTACTGCGGAAACTGCGCGTTGTAGTGCCACGCCCCAAGGCGCTGCGTATACCAGATCGTCTTGCCGTCCGTGCTGAATGCCGCGCCGGCCTGCTGTACCGCGGTGCCTGGCGGTGCGTTGGCGGGATCGGTGTAGAGTGCCACGCCGCTGCCACCGTCAGCGTGATACATCCACAACTTCGGCAGGCCGCCGCGGAAGCCACCCTTGCTGGCCACGATGTACTGGCCATCGGGCGACCAGTCAGGCGATTGATAGACGTTCGTTTTTCCCTTCGTGATTGCCGTGACCTGCTTCGTCGCCACGTCCATTACATGCAGGTTGTCAGCGCCGTCGCGGTCGGACACGAACACGAGCTTTTTGCCGTCGGGACTCCAGCGCGGCTGCGCGTCATATGCCAGACCACTCGTCAGCCGCGTTGCGTCACCACCGGCAAATGGCAGCGAGTACAGATCGCCGAGCATGTCGAAGACGAGCGTCGCACCATCGGGGCTGACGTCGAGCGACAGCCAGGTGCCTTCGCGCGTGTCGAGTGCGAAACTGCGCGTCGCGTCGAGTGGCAGTGGCTTTTCGGCGGGCCGGGCGCCCGGCCGGGTCGTCGCCGGAGGCTGGGCGCCGACGGAAGTAGCGACGAGCAGAAGTCCAACGGCGATGGTACGCAGCGACACGTGCGCCTCCGGAAAGGGACGACCCGCGGCCCAGAGAGGGTCGCGCTTCCGGTGAGTCTGCGGCCGTGGCAAGACCACGGCAAGCGCTGGCGCTGATCTGTGGTGGCTTACCGCCTGCGCCGGACCTCATTCCGGTAGATGATTCCGCTACGCATCACGAATGTGACTCGTTGCGCGGCCTCGATCTCTTCGGCGGGATTGCCGTCGGTGGCGATGATGTCGGCGAGGTATCCGACGGCGATCCGCCCGATCTGCGCCTCCATGCGCAGTGACTCGGCTGCGCGCGAGGTGGCCGAGACGATGGCATCCATCGCCGGCTGACCGCCGCGGCGTACACGGCAGACCAGTTCCTCCGCGTTCCGGCCGTGGGCACCGGCGACGGCATCAGTGCCAAAGACCAGCTTGAGCGTCGGCGCCTTGCTGGCCGCCCCTATCCCCGCCTCCGCCAGCGGAATCGCCTTCTCCATCGACGCGAATCCGACGGCGTTGTAGTTGCCAATCCCTTCGAAGCGAGGCTTGTTGTCGAGATAGTTGCGGAAAACGAGGCCGCACTGCGGGTCGAAGAAGGTGCCGCGCTGGATGAGCAACGCACGGGTGGCTTCGTCGACGAACACGCCATGCTCGACCTGCGTGCAGGCATTCCGTGCCGCACGCTGCACCGCCTCGGCGGAGTGTGCGTGAACCACGGAGCGGAGCCCGAGTGCGCTCGACTCGCCGCAGGCGGCCGTAAGCTGCTCATCGGTCATCGTCGCCTCGCCGCCGTCACGGATCGACTTCGACGCGAAGATCTTGATCACATCGGCGCCGGCGGCCTTGAAACGACGGACGGCGGCACGAAGTGAGTCAGGGGAGCCTCCACCGGTGCGTTCATTCATCGAGCCGAGGGACGTCAGGACGCGAGGCCCGGGGATCGTACCGCGGTTGATGGCGTCACGGAGCGCCGCGTTGTCTGCCTCACCGATGCTTTGCACGGTGGTGAAGCCGGCGCGAAGGGTTGCCCAGGCGTTGCCGGCCTGACTGAGCGCCTCGGTGGCGGGAGAATCGCCATCGCTGTCAGTATGCAGTCGGTTGGCGCTGTTGACGTACCAGCCGAGGTGGACGTGGGTGTCGATCAGGCCGGGCAGCACGGTCGCGCCGCGCAGATCGAGGGCACCGACCGGCAGGGCGCCGACAGCGGGGCGAATCGCCGTGATGCGGCCACCGTCAACGGTGATGTCGACGTTGGCGAGCGTTCGGCCGGTGCCGTCGAGGATACGACCGGCGCGGAGGATCTGCGCGGCGGGCGCGGGCTGCGCCGTGGCGGACCCGGCCAGTGTCGCAAGGAGCAGCGCACTGGTGACACCTCGTACGAGCGGCGACGGCATGCAGACTCCGGAAAATCGGTCAACGAGGGGCGCGTGATGCATCAGCGCGGAATGTGCACAGCGCGCGGCGTGTGCGTCAGGCCACGCTCGGAAGCACTTCGTGTGCCGGCCCAGTGTATCTTCTCCAATTCATGCAATTGACTGGGCGCGCTGTGGTCGCCTGGCATCCAATCGTTCCGCAGGAGTGTTCCGTGTTGCTCGCCGCCTCCCGTCGTCCCCGACCGTCGCTGCTGTACAGTCTCCTTGCGGCGGTGTTGTTCATGTCTGGCTGTGGTGCGGCGGCAAAGGACGGTGACGGAGGCAAGGGAAATCCATCGGCTGCCGGGAAGGACACCACACCGGCCACCGTTGCGGGCGCCGTGAACAGGGTCGCACGCCCGGACTCGATGCGTGCGCTGTATGTCAACGCCTGGGCCGCGGGCTCGCGGTCGCGGATGGCAGAGCTGCTCCGGATCGCCGACGCGACCGAGATCAACTCGTTCATCATCGACATCAAGGAGTCGGACACCTTCCTGACGTACGATTCCACCGCGATTGCGCTGGCGAAGGAGATCGGCGCCGATCAGCGCCCAGCAACCAAGTGGCTGAAGGCGCTCGTCGATACACTCAACGCGCACAAGATCTACAGCGTGGCGCGGATCGTGGTCTTCAAGGATCGCATGCTGGCCGAGAAGAAGCCGGAGCTGGCGATCCGTCATGTGAACGGCGGGCTGTGGCGCGACAAGAAGGGCGGCGCCTGGGTGAATCCGTACGAGCAGAAGGTGTGGGACTACAACATTGCGATCGCGAAGGAAGCGCTCGACATGGGCTTCTCGGAGGTGCAGTGGGACTACGTCCGTTTCCCGGATGTGACGAACACGATGCGCGCCACTATGGTCTATCCAGGGGCGAACGGAAAGTCGCGATCGGACAACATCAGAGACTTCATTCTGTACTCGAAGAAGCAACTGGCGTCATACAACGTCCCGGTGACGGCCGATGTCTTTGGGCTGGTGACACACGATGTAGGCGACGTTCAGATCGGGCAGCACTGGGAGACGGTGATCATGGCCGCGGACGCGGTGTTGCCGATGGTGTACCCGTCACACTATGCGAACGGGCACTATGGTTTTGCGCGTCCCGGGGCGGTGCCGTACAACCTGATCCGTGTGTCGCTCACCGATGCGGTGGTGCGAACGAAGTTCGTTGCTGATTCGGCAAAGGTTCCGGTGGGCGAGATCCGCCCCTGGTTGGAGGCGATGAGCATTCGCGGGCTGAGCTACGGCTCGCGCGAAGTGCGCCAGCAGATTCAGGCGACCTACGACGCGGGCCTTAAGAGCTGGGCGTTGTGGAACCCGGGGTCGAAGTATGCGGAGTTCGAAGGGGCGTTGCGGCCGGCGTCCGGCGGAAAGTCACCGACGGAGCAGAGCGGCTGGGTCACGCCAACGTGGGTCCCGGCGCGTTCGCTGTTGAGCCATACAACGCTCAAGCGTGATGCGCGTGCAGCGGCTCCCGCAGCAGTCGCCAAGCCAGATTCTTCCGCCAAGCCCGGTGTGGAATGACTGGGCCTTGCTGACGGTAGATATCCGTAGGAACAGCACCGGAACTGGCAACGGTTGCGGACGCTGCAGTCGACAGAGCAACTGACTGACGCAAAGGCGCAAAGGACGCAGGGGCGCAAAGGACAGCGACCTGGAATGAACTTCGGTATTCGCGGCTGTGTTCCGCAGGTCGGCGGTCAATGCGGTCTTGCTTGTTGCATCCTTGGCATCCTTTGCGTCTTTGCGACCTCTGCGCCTTTGCGTCAAGCAGTTGCTGTTGATCTTTGTGTATGTCACTGAAACAGAACGGGCCGGCCTCCGCGAGGGAGACCGGCCCGTTCTCTTTGCGCGTACGAGTCCGACTAGGAGCGGTAGTGATCCGGCTGGAACGGCCCGGCGTTTGTGACGCCGAGGTAGTGCGACTGCTCCGAGGTCAGCTCCGTCAACTTCACGCCGAGCTTGGGCAGGTGCAGGCGCGCCACCTTCTCGTCGAGGTGCTTCGGCAGCGTGAAGACCTTCTTTTCGTACTTGTCAGCGTTGGTGTGCAGGTCGATCTGGGCCAGCACCTGGTTGGTGAAGCTGGCCGACATTACGAAGCTCGGGTGGCCCGTGGCGCAGCCGAGGTTCATCAGGCGGCCTTCGGCGAGGATCAGGATCGAGCGGCCGTTCGGCAACACGAACTCATCGTACTGCGGCTTGATGTTGATGCGGCGCATGCCTTCGACCTTCTTCAGGCCGGCCATGTCGATTTCGTTGTCGAAGTGGCCGATGTTGGCGATGATCGCCTTGTCCTTCATGCGGCTCATGTGCTCGACCGTGATCACGTTCTTGTTGCCGGTGGCCGAGATGAAGATGTCGGCGTAGTCGACGACATCTTCGAGCGTGGTGACCTGATACCCCTCAAGCGCAGCTTGCAATGCACAAATCGGATCGATCTCGGTGATCACCACGCGTGAGCCCTGACCCTTGAGCGCCTGCGCGCAGCCCTTGCCCACGTCGCCGTAGCCCATCACGACGGCGACCTTGCCGGCGAGCATGACATCGGTGGCGCGATTGAGCCCGTCGATGATCGAGTGACGGCAGCCGTAGAGGTTGTCGAACTTCGACTTGGTCACGGCGTCATTCACGTTGATCGCCGGAAAGGCGAGCGTGCCGGCCTTCTCCATTTCGTACAGACGGTGCACACCGGTCGTCGTCTCTTCCGAGACGCCACGGATCGCGGCCAGCACCTTGGTCCAGCGGCCCGGATTGTTGACCTGCTCGGCGCGCAGCAGCTCGAGGATCACACCCCACTCCTCCGGCTCGTTATCGGAGTCGAAGCCCGGGATGGCGCCCGCCTTCTCGAACTCGGCACCGCGATGCACCAGCAGCGTTGCGTCGCCGCCGTCATCCAGCAGCAGGTTCGGGCCGCCGCCATCGGGCCACATCAGCGCCTGCTCAGTGCACCACCAGTACTCCTCGAGCGTCTCGCCCTTCCACGCAAACACCGGCACACCCTGCGGATTGGCCACGGTGCCGGTCGGGCCGACTGCGACGGCGGCGGCGGCGTGATCCTGGGTCGAGAAGATGTTGCACGAGACCCAGCGCACATCGGCGCCGAGTTCGACCAGCGTTTCGATCAGCACCGCGGTCTGTACGGTCATGTGCAGCGAGCCCATGATCCGCGCGCCCTTCAGTGGGTGCTTGCCGCGATACTCGTCGCGGAGCGCCATCAGGCCCGGCATTTCCACCTCGGCCAAACGTAATTCCTTGCGGCCCCATTCGGCCAGCGCGAGATCACGCACCGCATAGGGCGGGCGCGCCATCGACGTCATCGTCTCGAGTTCGGTCTGTACTGCAGTGGCCATCGGGAAAATCCTCAGGAATGATTCAGGACGCAACGAGCGAGAAAAGCGCCGGACCGACGGCGGCCGGATCCACCGGCAGCGC
>JANNVN010000185.1:0-10016 GCA_031414435.1 Gemmatimonadaceae bacterium | reverse complement strand
GTGATCGTGTCCTCCGATGCGCGCACCGTGCACTATGCACGAAGCACGAAAGGGATCTGCACCGCGCTCCGTCGCGCCTGGGTGATCAGCGGCCTTCGCTCGGTGGCGAACCCCGTGCGCAACTACAACCTGAGCCTCGACGTACGTGTCGTGCCCAGCGGAGAACCGCCACCGCGTGGCATCACCACCGTCGACACGCTGGTGGACGGGACGACATACGACCTGCTCGTACGTGCAACGTCGTTTACCAACGCGCCAGTCTTTCTCAGCCTCGCCATCGTTGGGCAGCGCGGGATTCCGCTCACCTCACTCCTTCCGGAATCAGGGCCGCGCGCATCGGCAGCGTCGGACAGCATCAATCTGAAGGAGAACGGCGGGTGGGCCCGTATTCGCTTCGGCCGTGCCACGGCGCCATACGGCGGTGAGGTGGTCATGGCATACCTCGGCGCCTATCCGTACTCCTTTTCGCAACTGGTGACGCGCGTCCCTCCCTGCAGTGCCGAACTGACTCGTGCGCTCGAACGTGATCCCGCAGTCACGGGTTGGACCGCCACCAGCCGCCGCGTCGTTTTCGTGCCGCCTCGGGCCGTTCGATGACACGCGTGTTCTCCCCTACCGAATCGCTGTCCCGCACGAGGACGAAGCTCGCATCACTGTGTGCCGTAACGACGGTGGCGGTGATTGCAGGCGCGACGGCGTTCGGGTGGGTCGAGCCCGTGGAATTGCGCGCGCATGATGCCCTCGCGCAGGCGGCCCGTACGTCAGCGGCGCCCGCCGCGCACGTCGCCGTCGTGCTGGTGACCGAGGCGTCGCTGCGCACGCATGGATTCCCGTTGCCGGCCACCGTGCTCGATGCCGTGGTCGATACGCTGGTCGCGCACGGCGCACGGACCATTGCGCTCGACCTGTTTCGCGATCGTGTGGCGACGACGGGGGCCTTGGCGAACGGGGTACGCAGCGGCGTCGTGATTCCCGCCTACAAGCTGGGCGATACGTCGCACCGCGATGTTGCCGCCCCCGCCGGGCTGCCGCCCGACACCGACATCGGGTTCACCGATGTGCTCCCGGATGACGACGATACTGTGCGCCGCCTGCTCTGGCTGGCCGACGACTCAGCGGGTACGCACGAGTCACTGGCCTGGATATCCGCGCGTCACTACCTGGCGAATGGCCCAACTCCCATCGGCGCAACGGCGGCAGGCCTCCCGACCGCTGGTGGCTGGACATTCGAACCATTCGCATCGAACGACGGCGGGTATCACGGTGCCGACGACGCCGGCTTTCAATACCTGATGCCGTGGTATCGGGCACCCAGTGACGTCCCGTCATTGTCGCTCGATGATCTGCTTGCCGGTCGCGCGCTGGACTCGGTGCTGCGTGGTCGAATAATTTTTCTCGGTGCCGACGCCCCAAGCCTTCCGGATTTCGTGCGACTGCCGGTGCACGTCGGCACGCTGCGGCCGGAAGGCACACCGGGCGTGATGGTGCACGCGATTGGCGCCGAAGAAGTGGTGACACTGGCCAGCGGGCGCGTCACACCGTTGACGAGGCTGCCGGCGCCGGTCAGCTGGCTCCTGCTGATTGTGACGGGCGCCGCGGGTGCCCTGCTCGCCTGGCGGCAACGGTCACTCGGCGTGTCGGTGCTGATCTTCCTCGTGGTGCTGATGGTGGCCGGAATTGGCGCCGTGACGTGCATGCGACGGGGTGTGTGGGTTCCGATCGCGGGCAGCGGCGGCGCATTCGTGATCAGTGCGGCACTGACCGGTGCGGTGCTCGGCACGCACGAGCGACGAATGCGTGCCACCATCGGCCGGTTGTTCGCACGACACCTGTCACCACAACTCGCGCGCGAAGTCTGGGAGCGCCGCGATGAGCTGCGAGATGGCAACCGGCTCAAGCCACAGCGGCTGCAGGCGAGCGTCCTGTTTGCGGACCTGCGCGGGTTCAGCGGTCGTGCCGAACAGATGGACCCTTCGCTGCTGCTGGATTGGATCGGGGAGTTCACCAGTGCCATGAGCCGCGCGGTCATGGCGCACGGTGGCTTGATCGACGACTTCGCGGGTGATGGCATCAAGGCCGATTTCGGCGTGCCGCTGCCAAAGTCCGGCGCCGATGGCGCGCGGGAGTATGCGCAGCAGGCCGTGCGGGCGGCGCTGGAGATGGAGCAGGAGCTCGTGCGTCTGAACGGTGTCTGGGCGGCACGAGGGCTCCCCGCCACTTCCATGAGCATCGGCATCGCGTCGGGGCTGGTGGTGGCCGGAAACGTCGGCAGCGCTGATCGGCTCAAGTTCACTGTGGTCGGCGATGTGGTGAACATTGCCGCGCGGCTCGAGGCCTTCGACGGCGTGTCGAAAGACACCGGTGCGCGCGCCTGCCGCATTCTCATCGACGGCGCGACTGCCGCGCTGACGGATGATGTCGTGCCGTTGACATCGTTGGGTGATTTTCGCGTCAAGGGGCGGGTGTTTCCCGTCGCCATCCACGCGGTGGAGCTGCTTCAATCGGAGAGAACGCATGCCATATCGTGAACGAAAGGTGAGAGCGGTGATTGCGATGTTGCTGGTCATGCTGCCAGTGAGCCTGGCGCAGGCACAGGTGCCACGCCCGGCGACACCACCGCACGACCGGGCGATCAAGTACGTGAAGCGTGGCGCGCCTGTGCGGCGCGTGAGCGCAGGCGTGCGAGGCCATTCGGCGGTGGGGCTGGACCGACAGGCCGTCGCGCTGCTGGCGCCGCACGACCATGTCGCCTGGACGGCCAGTGATCAGCCCGATCTGTACTGGCGATTTGCGGGACGGAGTGAACAGATCGCACGCGCGATGCTGATCATGACACGGGGGACGGCGGCCGACACGCTGCAGCTGCCGCGTCCAGAAGCTGGGCTGCAGCGAATCGCACTCGACCAGAGTGCGCTCCGCCTCCGTCGCGGTGTCGACTATCGTTGGGTCATCGTCGTCCGCTATGCCGACGCCGACCTGCCTGAGGCGTCGGACGAAGCGTGGCTTCGCGTCGTGGCCGACAGCGCTCCGGCGCCAGCCTCACCCGCGGATCCGGTCGCACAGGCGCAATCAGCGGCAGCGATGGGGCGCTGGTATGATGCGTTCAACACACTCTCCTCCGAATACGCGCATGACCCAGCTGACGAAAAAATGGTCGCGTTGTGGAACCGCTTTCTCAGCGGCACCGTGCCGGGTCTCACCCCGCCACCGATGCGTGTCGGGCGAGCGCGCCGATGAGTGAATCGGCAGAGGAAGAGCCGGCTCCCGAGGATGAATCGGAACGCTCGCAGCAGCCCGTTCGTGGTCCGGCCGGATTTCGCCGTCGCCCGCTCAAGGGGCTCAGTGTCGACGAGGCGCTCAAGGTACTGCAGCGCTTCGACGCATATGTCGGCACGACCCACTCACGGGCGCCGCTGGTCCTGACATTCAACACCTTCAGCGTCAGCGCGATTCTGATCAAGTGGGATGAACTGCTGGTGGGATTTCAGGGTCATCCGGTGTATGCGCGTCTGGCGTCGGGGCTGCTGGTCATCGTCGCGCTGGCGTCGCTGGTGTCGCTGGCGTTCGTCTTCCGGGTCGTGACGCCCTACGTCGCGAAGGGCACGGGGAGCAAGGCAAAACGGAAGAAGGCCGGCGCCGGTCTGTCGTCCCTTTTCTTTTTCGAAGACGTCGCGGCGGTGCCCGTCTCCGAACTGCTCAGTGCCATCCAGGAACGCGACGAATCCGAGATCCGCGCCGACGTCGCTGCACAGATGCACGCGCTGGCGTTGAGCCTCCGCGCGAAGTTCTCCGATCTGCGCTGGGCCACGCTGGCCATCCTCGTGGCACAGCTACCCGCCATCGCTGCACTGGTGGCGCTCAAACTCCTCGTGACGCTCTGACCGACGCGAATTACTTCACCACCTTCATCCGCGTGGCCTCGAGCCCGTATTTCCCTGGATCAAAATTCGGATCCTTGCTCAGGATGTACGATTCCTGGTTGGTCACGCGCCATGCGTTGCCATAGGTACGGTCCAACTGCACCGGCGTGTTGCTGACCGGATCGAGGTAGGTGTCGACGCCACGGGCGACGCTGAGTGACGTGTCCGGCGCGGCGAGTGACCCTGAGGCACGGGACGCCGCCGGGTCACTGGAAGCACCAGCACTGGCGCCACCACCCGTGCTGGAAGGAGCGAGACTGGCCTCAGTCACCGCAGTTCCCCCGGCGACAATGATCGCAGCCCGCTCTCGCGTCCCTCTCAGCAATGATTCGGCGAGTTGGGTCGGCACGGCGAAAGCCTTGGCCATCCATTCCCGGTTCGGAGTGATCGAGCGACGCGCCGCCTCGATGAGGTCAACGTTCAGCCGACCATCCGGCGCCGTGGCGAGGAAGGAGCCCAGCGTTACGCCGCTCAGGAGGTTCATCGGCGCACCAGTCCGCGGACTGATGAGTCGACCGGTATAGATCACGGCGGAAACGCCAACGACGCCTCGCATCGCCTTGCCATCGCGTTGATACGAAAATGTGAGTTCCCCCCCGTCGGCCGTGCCGAGATACGGCAGACCGGTCCGCTGCCCTACCCGCTGGCTCCGCTCGACGATCTCGGCGGCCGACTGAGCAAAGTCGGGGCGATCACGGTACGCGATTCCGCTGGCCTCGGGGAACGCTTTCGTGAGCCATGCGTCGAGGTACGCCCTGGCGGTGGAGAACGACCCATCACGACACAGGCTTGGCAGCTCGTTGTTGGTCGTCTGCCAGGTCGCCGTCGGAAGGATCGCAATCATCGACAGGCCATCCGGCGACGTGGCGGACCAATCGACGGCGTACGCCTCATCGCACACGGAGCCGCTGGCAACAATGCCGCCGCGCGTCGTCCAGCCGTGCGGCACCAGCGCCGTCAGGGCCGTTGTCGGGGCGATGATGCCCGGATCCATGATGTTGACGCGTTGCAGCATCATGGTGCCGTCGGGCAACGGGGTCGTTGGACCCGACCCGGTGGCCGGCTGCGCGCCGCCCCCGCCCGTCGATCCACTCGCTGACGGATCGTCCGCCGGCGCTGCCGAACAGCCCGCGCCGAGGAATGCGCAGACGAGCGTGAGAACCAGACGAAGACGTGGCATGGTGCACACCGGCAGGCAGAGGGAGCGAGGGGCGAATCCGGGGGCTGTGACGTGCCGAGCAATTTGGCGAATGGCGGGGCGCGTCGCGACTACCGCCTGCCAGGCAGGCTGCGCTGGGGAAGGAATCATGCGCCCATCGCGGTCCGCGCGATCAGCGCGAGCCAGAACGACGACGCACTGGCCGCGCCTTGCGCTGCGCTGGATTCGCCGTATTGATCGACTGGCGCCGTGCTGCGACATCCCGACCAGAACACGGGAGTCGTAGTACGGCCAGACGTCCAGATCGATCCCACGGGCATCACCTGTTCATCCGCGTCAGGGTCCACCTCCGTGAAGCACATGACGATCGTTGCGCCGTCGCTGCTGTTCCTTGCGACGCTTCTCCCCGCAGCGCAGCACGCGCAACGCACCCGCATCAGTCCAACCAGCGCGGCACCAACAGTCGTGGACACGCTCCTGTTCAAGGGTATGCGCTATCGCATGGTCGGCCCATTCCGCGGCGGCCGTGCCACCGCCGTCACGGGCGTCGCGCGTGCGCCGCACTTGTTCTACATGGGTACGACTGGCGGCGGCGTGTGGAAGACCGATGACGCAGGCACACACTGGACGCCTCTCACCGACGCCTTCCTCGACAACGGGAATATCGGCGCCATCGACGTCGCCGACAGTGATCCGAACATCATCTATGTCGGCACCGGCAGCGCGTCGATCCGTGGCAACGTCTCCACCGGCACCGGCGTCTGGAAGTCGACCGATGCCGGACGCACCTGGCGTTTCATTGGCCTGCGTGAAGCGGGGGCAATCGGCAAGCTGGTGGTCAATCCCGCCAACCCAGACGAGGTGTTCGTCGCCGCGCTCGGTCACCCGTTCGGGAAGAACCCGGAGCGCGGCATCTTTCGCACCCGAGATGGTGGCGCGGCCTGGCAACATGTCCTCGCACTGAATGACAGCACCGGTGGTGTGGCGATCGTCATGAGCCCCGATGATCCGCGCGAACTGTGGGCCGGCATCTGGCGCGCCGAACGAAAGCCCTGGACGCTGATCTCGGGTGGACCGGACGGTGGCCTGTACCGCTCGCGCGATGGCGGCGATTCGTGGAGCAAGGTTGGCGGTAGCCTGCCCACCGGCATGGTCGGCAAGGTGCAGGTCACCCAGTCACCAGCCGATCCGAACCGGTTGTGGGTGACGATCGAGGCCGAGCCGAACGGAGGCCTGTATCGATCGGAAGATCGGGGCACCTCGTGGACACGGGTGAATAGCGAAGCACGCGTGCGGGGACGGCCGTTCTACTACGGGCATGTCCGTGCCGATCCGAAGAACCGTGAGCGCGTCTACGTACTCAACGTCGCCGCGCTGCGTTCGGAGGACGGCGGCGCGCGTTTCGACATCGTACCCGTCCCGCACGGTGACGTGCACGACATCTGGATCAACCCGGAGAATCCGTCGATCTTCGCCATCTCGGATGACGGAGGCACCGTCGTCACGCTCAATGACGGACGCACCTTCTCATCGATGTACAATCAGCCGACGGCGGAGCTGTACGATGTGCAGGTGGACAACCAGCATCCATACCGCATCTATGGCTCGCAGCAGGACAATACGGCCATCAGCGTACTGCAGCGTCGGCTCCACAACTCACTGCGCCCGCAGCAGGAGTGGGGCTATGGCGCGGGGTGCGAGACGGGACCGGTGGCAGTGCACCCGGACCATCCTGACACCATCTGGGGTGGCTGCTACGGCGGTGCGATCAATCGCTACGATGTCGCCACCGACACACGCATCTCGGTGAAAGGTTGGCCCGATGCCAACACCATGGCCCCGTCCGAGATGACCAACCGCTGGCAGTGGGTTGCACCGATCGTGGTGTCACCACTCGAGCCGCGCACCCTGTACCACGCCAGCCAGTTCCTCTATCGCAGTCGGGATGGCGGCGACGAGTGGACGCGAATTTCCCCGGACCTGACGACCAACGACACGACGTACCAGCGATGGCCCGGCGGCCCGATCACGCCCGACAACACCGGCGTCGAGGTCTTCACCACCATCTTCGCCGTCGCCCCGTCGCCGCATGACGCGCGGACCATCTGGGTGGGAACTGACGACGGCCGTCTGCATCTCACGCGCGATGACGGCGGCAGCTGGACCAACATCACGCCGCCCGGAATGCCACGACGTGGCACGGTCAATCGCATCGAGATCTCACGGCATTCGCCAGGCCGGGCATTCGTCGCAGTGCAGCGCTACCGGGAGGATGACTTCACACCGTACGTCTTTGTCACCGATGATTTCGGTGTGACCTGGCGGCGTATTACCGACGGAACGAATGGCATCCCACCCCGACACTTCGTGCGCGTGGTTCGTGAGGATGATACGCAGCGCGGCCTGCTCTACGCCGGTACCGAATTCGGCGCCTACGTCTCGTTCGACGACGTTCACGCGTACGATGGGAGCGCCGGTGCCGTGACCCAGCATACGCGCGTCTCGGCCCGATGCGTGAGCAATACAGGACACACCGAGTTGCAAGACAAGGCATCACCAGCATTCACGGATCACTGAAGGCGGGCGCGTCGGCTCACGACGCTGGCCAGCCGCTGCTCCGACAGGCATTCTTTGCAGTCGGTCGCGCTGCTCGGCAGCCCTGGGCTGTCTCCTCTCACCACCCGCGCCATGTACACACGACTCCTGCCGATCGCGGCGACACTGTCCCTGCTCCTCAGCAACGCTGCATTCCAGCCGGCGGGCGACGACGTCGATCCGGTGATCGTCGCGAAGATCCGCGAAGAGGGATTGCAGCGTTCCAAGGTGATGGAGTTTGAGGGCTACATCGCCGACGTCCTGGGCGCACGCCTGACCAACTCGCGCGATATGCAACGCGCTCAGCGCTGGGTACAGGGGGAAATGACACGCATCGGCCTCGTGAACGTCGCGGCCGAACCGTACATGGACTATGGCGTCACCTGGGACAACGACTACGTCTCGATACACCTGCTCGAACCCGACTATACGCCGATGGTCGGCTATCCAATCGCTCACACCGCGAGCACCAAGGGTCGGCAGGTAGCCGCGGCCGTGATCGTCGAACTGGTGACACGGCAGGATCTGGCGACGTATCGCGGAACGCTGAAGGGCAAAGTCGTACTGGTGACGCCGCCGGTGCCGATCGACGTCGGAGCGCTCGCGCGAGGCGTGCCACGACTCACGCAGCGCGACCTCGACATCATCGAGCAGACGGTCGTCGTCCCGCCCCGGGCGCCCACACCGCGCACGGCACCAAACCCAGACCTGCTCACGGCGGAAGAGAAGGTTGCCTTCTACGCGAGTGAAGGGGTCGCCGCCGTGCTGCAGAGTGAGAGTGGCTGGCTCGGTGCCGTTCGTGGCTTCTCACGTCCAGGAGCGCGCGGCGACCAGTGGTCGCGCGCCGGCGTACTGGCGTCGCCGGCAATCGTCGCCATCACACCGGAGCACTACAACCGGATGTACCGCATTCTGAAGCGCGGCATACCGGTCACGGTCGAGATCGAAGTCCGGAATACGATCGGCGAACGCGTCGAGAAGGCTGCCAACATCATCGGCGAGATTCCAGGCACCGATCGCGCCGACGAGGTCGTGATGATCGGCGCACACCTCGACACCTGGCATGCCAGCCCCAATGCCAGTGACAACACATCGGGCGTCGCGGTGATGCTCGAGGCCGCGCGCATCCTCAAGGCCATCGGGGCACGGCCGCGGCGCACGATCCGGATTGCGCTCTGGTCCGGTGAGGAGCAGGGCTTGTTCGGCTCACGCGCCTACGTCCGCCAGCACTTCGGCAGCGCGAACGACTCGACCATCGGCCTCAAGCCGGCGGCCGAGAAGTTTTCGGCGTACTTCAATCAGGACTATGGTGCCGGCCAATACCGGGGGATCTACCTGCAAGGGAATGAAGGGGCCCGATCACAACTCACGGCCTGGATGCAGCCCTTCCGCGATCTCGGTATGACCGCGGTGTCGAACCTGAGCCTCGGCAGCACCGACCACGTCGCCTTCGATGAGGCTGGCCTACCGGGGTTCCAATTCCTGCAGGATCATATCCCGGGCACCGGCGGGCATACCAACCTGGACTTCTACGATACGATCCAGGCTGAAGATCTGATGAAGAATGCGGTCATCGTCGCGTCGTTCGCGTACCACGCCGCGATGGCAGCGGAACGGATGCCGCGGAAGGCTGTACGCTGATTGCGGTGGCAGCGACCGGCAGTTTGCGGTGCGCGCCGCGCCCCCAACCATGGCCCTCTCCGCGAGTCCTGTCGCGACCTGCGGCCTGCGTTGTATGATGCACCAGACGTTGTCAGCACGAGCTGTCCTCCTGCAAAAGGATTTGCCCATGTCGCTCGTCCCGCGTCACCGCGCTGTCTCCGCCCTGCTGGCAGCCATCCTGCTGGCGGGCACCGCCCCCCTGCAAGCGCAGGGGTCGTTCCCGGAACGTTGCGGCACCGGCCTCTCGAACAAGGAAAAGGCCGGCTACACGCCACTGCCGCAGGGGAACGTCTTCTGTCCACTGGTGGCCGACCCGAAGTCACCGCATTCCTTTGCATCGGTGCTGCAGGAGCGTGCCGGCAGCGGTCCGGCGCGCGCCGATGGGAACATCGCGTCGGTGGGCATCGGCGACATGTTTGGTCTTGGTCGCTGGGCCGGATCGCGAGCCGGCGATGGAGTTCAGCTCTCGGTGTCGGCGGCCGTCTTCGCGCAGTTCGATCTCGGCGCGGCGTCCTACGACCTGCTCAACGCTGACTACATCGTCGGCATCCCGCTCACGATCCGCCGCGGCCGTGGGTCGATGCGCATTCGCGCCTATCACCAGAGTTCGCATCTCGGTGACGAGTATCTGCTGCGCGAGCCACCGGCGCGCCGTGATCGCGAGAACCTCTCGTTCGAAG
>JANNVN010000184.1:0-2417 GCA_031414435.1 Gemmatimonadaceae bacterium | reverse complement strand
CGTGGGTGACCGCGATCCGCTGGTGCCGATGAACGGAGGCCCGGTGCGTATGGGTCGTGGTGCCACTGTCACGCTCCGGCCCGCGCTCGACTCGCCGACGCGGTGGGCGGCGATGAACGGGCTGCCCGGCGCCGCGACGATCATTCGCGATGACTCCGTGACCGTCCGCCAATGGGGCGCGGCCGCGGACCGGGCGGTCGTGCGCAGCTATGTGGTCAAGGGCCACGGCCATTCCTGGCTCTGGCCCAAGAGCCGTGAGCGGCTCCCGGAGCGCCTGGTTGGGCCCACGCGACACGCACTCAACGCCACCGAGACGATGTGGTCGTTTTTTGCCGGACAGCGTTAGCCGGAGTCGTCAGCCCTCCTCACCGCATTGCTCACTTCGCCCGGGAGGGTAGATTCGCCTTTAAGGTTGAGCACGTTGACTTCCGTCAGGCCGGAACGACATGGACACAGCACTCGCGGCCCTGATTCGAGAAGCGGATACCGGCGACCCGGCGGCAGCCGAACGGCTCTTTGCCACCCTCTACGATGAGCTCCATCGCCTGGCCGAGCGTCAACTCGCCCGGAACGGCGGCGACCTCACCCTCGGCGCGACCACGCTGCTGCACGAAGCGTATCTGAACATCGCTGAACGGTCCGGCGTGGAGTTTCCGGATCGGGCGCACTTCATGGCGTATGCCGCGCGGGCCATGCGCGGGCTGATCATCGACTACAGCCGCCGGCAGCGGGCGCAGAAACGTGGCGGCGAGTTCCACATCACCAGCATCGGCGATACCGGCGTCCTGCCGGTCGGCGAGCAGACCGACAGTGAGCAGCTCGAAGCGCTCGGGCTGGCACTCGAGGAGCTGCGGAAGCTCGATGCCGCCCTCTCGGAACTCGTCGACCTGCACTTCTTCTGCGGGTTTTCACTTGGCGAGATCGGCGCCATGCGGGGTGTCTCGGAGCGCACGGCACAGCGGGATTGGCGCAAGGCGCGGCTGTTGCTGCAGCATGTCCTGCGGGAGGAAGGGGCGGGGCCAACGACCCCTGATTGACGCTCCGCCCGCCGAAAACCAGCGGCTGTCGGCTTTGCAGGGCACATCTCGATCTCTCGGGCAGGGAAGCTCAATTCCACGCCAGTGTCGAGAGCGAGTCATGTCGGGAAGCCTGATTGCAGCAGTGACGTGCGCGGGAGTGGCGCTGATCTATCTGGCGCTGCTGAGTGTGGTGGCACACCTGTTCACGACGCCGCGACGCGTCGCACCACCGGCACCGCCAGCCGGCACACTGGATGACGTGACGCGCGTGCAGTTCTTCGCCCGGAACGACACGGTGAAGCTGACCGCGTGGTATCTCCCTGCACCGTCTGCCACCAGCGCGGTGATCTTCGTGCATGGGCGCGACGGGTGCCGCGGCGACGAACTGCGCAGTGACACCTTCCGACTCGCACAGCGCATGCTGTCACATGGCATGAGTGTGGTGATGCTCGACCTGCGCGGGCATGGCGACAGTGACCGGGCCCGGCTCACATTCGGTCGACGTGAGCGGCACGACGTGCTTGGCGCGGTCGATTTCCTGCTGGCTCGTGGCTACCAGCCAAGCCACATCGGCGTGCTCGGTGCGTCGATGGGTGGCGCCAGTGTGATTGCGGCGGCCGCTGAGGAGAGCGCGATCGGTGCGATGGTCACTGACAGCTCCTTCGCCGACCTTGGCGATGTGCTGCGGGCACAGTTCACCCGGCTGACGAAGCTGCCCACCTGTTGTCTGTCCGGCGCCTTGGTGATTGCGCGTCTGCTGACCGGCGAACACCTCACGCGCAACTCACCGCAGCAGAACATGCGACGGATGGGTGGGCGGCCATCACTGGTGATTCACGCCGAGCATGATCCCTTCGTGTCGGTGGATCACGCGCACGCACTGGCCGACGCGGGGAACGCGGAACTCTGGATCACACCCGGCACTCGGCATCTGGCGAGCTTCCGCGCCGTCGGTGTCGAGTACGACAATGTCGTGGCGGCGTTCTTCGTGCAGCATCTTCGCCCGCGGACGATTGAGCGCGATGCGGCACCAGTGATTCAGCTGGTTGATCACACACGGAAGCGCGCCGTGACCAGCGCATACCAGCGCGCGCAGCGGCCTTCTGCTGCGCGCTGCTGATGCGCCGGCATCACGTCATCGACGGCACCGAGTAGCCGTTCGCGTATCGCGCCTTCATCAGCTCATTCGCCTGCGCGTCGCCCTTGAACTGATTCGCCGCCGCATCCCAGAACACCTTGCGTCCGGTCTTGAACGCAATGTTGCCCATCTGCGCATTGATGGCCGCGACACTGCCCGTGTCGATGCCGCACTTGAGGATCGCCGGATTGTTGGTGCGGATCGCGTCGACGAAGTTGCGGGTGTGCAATTCGAGCGTGTCTCCCTGCACAAACTGCGGC
>JANNVN010000183.1:0-9607 GCA_031414435.1 Gemmatimonadaceae bacterium | reverse complement strand
GCATGTCGAAGTTCACTACGCCACCGGTCACACTCCACCGATACCCGGCACGCGAGCCGCCCGGCATCACCAGCTTGATCTCGCCACCCTTGTTCGGCAGCAAGGCGACCAGCGTGGTGTCCACGCGCGTCGCCAGCGACTCGGCCGGCTGACTTGCTTCCGCCGCCGCGGGCACCGTCGCAGTCTCCGCCGCCGCGATCACGGAATCCGCCGAGGCTTCCGCCGCTGCGTTACTCGCCGCTTCTTCGGCCAGCGCGAGTTTTACCTCGCCCATCTGCGTCAGCCCCAGCACGCGGCCCATCCCTGTCGGATCGACGCCATACTCAGCCGGCAGCACGCATGTCACCAGCAGCGCACCCGCGACCGCCACTGCGATGGCTGTCGAGCGCAGCAAAGATGTGCCCGATGGTGTGTCGGTCGTCACAGTCGGTGGGGTCACGTCGCAGCACTCCGCATGATGAAGAAGCCCGCCATCTGAAAACCGATCAGCACGAATCCGGCCGTCATGATCGCCACATTCGCGCCATAAGCCAGCGGTCGAAAGCTCGTCGTTCGGCGCCAATGATTCATCGCGATCAGAATCGCACTCAGCGCCAGCACCTGCCCCAGCTCCACGCCAACGTTGAATGCAACCAGGTTCGGCACCAGCCCATCGGCCGACATCCTGAAGTCGAGAATCTTCGTCGCCAGTCCGAAACCGTGAAAGAGGCCGAAGATCAATGTTGCTGCGCGCGCGTCGGGTGCCACCCCGAACCAGGTCCTGAAGGCGCCGAGATTGTCGAGCGCCTTGTAGACGACCGACAGACCGATGATCGCGTCGATGAGATACGCATTTACGTTCACCTTGAACAGCACACCAAGCAGCAACGTGGTCGAGTGCCCGATTGCAAACAACGTGACGTACAGTGCCACGTCCTTCAGGCGATACAGGAAGAAGATCACGCCCAGCAGGAACAGCAGATGATCGTATCCCGTCACCATGTGCTTGGCGCCCAGATAGGCAAACGGGATGAGCAGTACGCCGCTGCTCTGCTGAATGAACCCCTTGTCGCCTGCCGCGACGCCATGGGCCAGCAGCTCGCTCGACAGCCCCCCAAGCAGCAGACACACCAGCAGCACACAACGCGCGAGGCGCACGCTACTTCACCGCAAACGTCAGCGAGCCCCACTTCGAGGAATGATCCGCCTCGGCGTCGCCCGTCAGGCGAACCATCGAGATGAATTTCACGTAGTACGTGCCAGCCCGGTCCAGCGGGATCCGGACGATCCCCGCCGCGTCAGAGCGGGTGTTGCGCTGTGCCACACGGCCATTCGACACCGTCAGTCCGCCGTACTGCACGAATTGGTTTGCCGCCGGCTTCCCGTCCACCAGCACACGAATTGAGAGTGTCGCGCCGATCTTGAGCGTATAGGGATTCTCGACCGGCACCAGCTCAGAGGGGTAGCCCAGTACCGTACTGAACGCATCACTCGTCGTCGCGCCGACCTGCACCAGCGCCTTGACGTGCTTCTGGTACCGCTCCTTCGCGCGCGCCTCAAGCCTCTTCTGCGCCCGTCGCGCTGCCAGTTCGTCTGGGATGCCATCCGACCGCAGGTAGGCATTGAAGTCCTTCCCGCTCATCTCGAGTACACGCGGCTTGGTGGAGACACCGATCACATAGGTGCCCGCCGCGCCGGTGCGGATCGGGAAGACACTGGTATCACCCGAGGCATTCCAGGTGGCCACGTCCACCTTCGCACGGCCGGCCGGTGAGACGACGGCTACGTCCGCCAGTCGATCCGGCGCGATCGAGTTCTCGGACAGCGTGAACGTCCCGTTGAACAGCCGCACGTTCAGGTTCGTATTCGGCGCCACGAAGAACTGCTCGAGGCGCAGGAACATGTCATGCGCGAAGAGCGGTGCGGCGATCAGGAGCAATACTGCGACGACACTCAGGCGACGGTAGAAGGCACGCATTGGTGTGGGAGGCTCAGGTAGGCGATGTTGTGAAGCCGCGAGTTGACTGCACTACGTTCCATATCCCTCATCTGGAGCCCGGAGCAGCGTCGCTCACCGTCTGGCCGTGAGCTCATCGAAGACAGCACGGACGAATCGGTCGTGACCTCCAGGCCACTGCGCGGCGTACTCCGCGCTGAGCTTCATTGCGAGGATCTGCTCAATTGCTTTCCCCGAGCGTACTTCGCGCTGGACCCGATCCCTCACAGTGGCAATCGCATCGCGCCACGCCTTGAGCCGCTCGCGGTCCGTGATCTGGCCGTGGCCCGGGATGATGCGCGTTGCCGGTGTGGTCATCGCATACACCTTGTCAGCCGCCGCGATGAATCCGTTCACCACGCCACCGCTGGCCCGGTCGATGAACGGTAGTCCGGTGTCGTTGAACACATCGCCCATGTGCACCACGTTGGCCTTCATGAAGTAGATGATCGCGTCTCCGTCCGTGTGCGCCGGGTCCACGTGCGTCACCGACACCGAGTCACCATTCATGTGCAGCGTCACCGACTCGCTGAACGTCACCACCGGCAGCGCCGCACGTGGCGCGGCAGGACGGCGCTGATTCAGTGTTGCGTTGAAATCCTCGGTCGACATCCGCTTGCGCACGTTGTCGTGGGCCACGATGATCGCGCCGGCGTTGCCGAAGTTCTCGTTGCCGCCGGTGTGGTCGCCATGCCAGTGCGTGTTGATCACGTACTTCACCGGGGTCGGCGTGAGCGTCCGGATCGCCGCCACGATCTTCGCTGTCAGCGGGGCGAACTGGTCGTCGATGATGAACGTCCCGTCGCTGCCGGTGGAGACGGCGATGTTGCCGCCGGCCCCGAACAGCACGTGCAGACCGGGCGTGACCTGCACGGCGCGCACCTGGACTGTGTCGAAGTTGGTCTGGGCCGAGAGCGTCGTTGTGAGACCGAGGAAGGCCAGAGCAGCAAGAGCGCGCATGAGAGAGGGCCGGGGTGAACGGGTGAGGCGAGGGCCGCGCGCGTCGCGGTTGGACCAATGACCACAGGCCGAATGGTACATCGGTGCCGCCCGCTCGGCAGGCGCGCGGGCAGGTGCTGCGGCCGCCCTGCCCGGACCACGCCGGATCAGCAACCGGAGGATCGGTTGTTCGTCCTCAGGGCATGCGTCGTCTCCCACTGCGCGTCCCTGGACTACGCTGGCTGTCCTCCGCCATCCCGGTCCTGACCTCACTCGCCTTGCTGGCGTGCTCCCGCGGGGCCGACAGACTGCCCGACGGCTGGGCACCCCTCGCCCTCGGCAAGGGTACGCACTGTCCTGTCATGACAGGACGATACCTCTACGCGGACCAGCCAGTCGGGTACGAGCTGGTCGGCCGGCACGTACCATGGGACAGCATCCCGGCTGAGCTGGACTACTTCGAGATCGCGGGCTCGGCCGATACGGCGCTGCATCTCACGGTCGGTTACGTCGACGGTCGGCAGCATCAGCAGCGGCTCGTGAACGGGACGGCCTCTTCCGGCGACTACCGTTGCGAGGATGGCTGGCTGCACACGCGTGCCGACTTGCTGTCCGACCGCTACGACGCCGAGGTCACCACCGACGGCTTCTATCCCAAACGTCGTACGATTCGCATCGGCCGCGCGCGCGACGGGGCGCTGGTCGCGCTGCTGGAGCGGACTGACTACGACGAGTTTGCCGTCTGGTGCGGCGACGGCTGCAAAGGCATTCCGCTGCCGCTCACCTTCACCACGCGCTCGACATGGAGCAAGGCGGTTCCGTGGAAAGCCGGGGAGCCGCGGCCGAACGTCGTGGCGTCAGCGTTCATGGATCGCCGGCCCCGCAGGGACGCGGAGCGCCTGCTGGATGAACGGATCGCCCGAGAGGAAGCGCTGCTCGAAAACGGACCTGTTGTCGCCGGCCAGGCGGAAGCGCAAACGCGCGTGAACGCAGCCGAGGTACCCGGGCTGCGCGTTCGTGGCGTGTCGCCGCGCGACAGCGGCTGGCACGTCACCCTCGACTTCAGTGAGCCCGAGCAGTTCGAACAGTTCATGCAGCGCCTGGCGCGATCCGGGCCGGTGGCTGAACTCAGGAGCGTCCCGCTCTATCGGGGCAAGCTGTTCAACGGGCGCTGGACGGATGTGGTGTACCTGCGGTACGCGCAGTAGCCGATCCTGGCGCGGCGTCACGGACAGCGGCGGGTGCTGCGAACATCAGCGCGGTGCGGATCCCCCACACCGTCGCCGCGAGCATGATCGCTCCGCCCACCAATTTCACATCGTGGCCAATGCGTTCCGAATACGCGAGGACATTCCACTCGCCGAACAGGAATGCATAGTCGTGTTCACCGCCACCGACGAGATTCAGCTCCATCACGACCGCGTCGGCCATATAGTGGCCGATGCCGATGCAGTTCTCTCCCACCCACCACACCATCACACTGGCTGCGTGTCGATCGCCGCGCACGAAGAAGCTGACGGCAAAGACGATCGGGACGATGAGCTGAAACAGCGTGCCACCAAATGCCGTCACTTGCTCACTGAACGGCGCAAACACGAGGTGCCCCGTCTCGTGGATCGGCAGGTCGATGTTGTGCACGACGGATATCGTTTCGTCGGAGCGCAGAATGATGAAGCCATACACCGCCAACGCCGCCGTGAGCAGCAGTCGACCAATTCGCATCCTGAACTCCTCCCTGCTCCGGCACGCGCACCGGTTCGGCCTTGTGTGGGATGAATCGCCGGAATGCGCTCCGGCCCCGACGGTGGACGACCAAGCAGAGCGGTCGGGCACGAGGCCAACGCCCGCGCGAGCTGCCTAGATTCATTCGATCGACTCCGCCGGAATGGGAGCAGATTGACGCCGAATGCCACCGCCAGCTCGACAACCGGTCGATGCCCGCGGCACAGGCAGATCGACATTCCGACGAGCTCTCACCCACAGGACGTCCCGTGCGTCATCGCAAAGGCATTACCCTCTCCGACGATGCCCGCGCAATGGCCGTGTCGTCGCTTGTCCGCCATGTCAACACGCTGATTGATGACCCGATCAGCGAACTGCAAGGCACGCTGCTGCTCGATCACATCCTCGCCGAGATCGGGCCGAGCATCTACAATCAGGCAATTGCCGAGGCGCGTCAGTACCTGACGGAGCGGACCGAGGAGCTCGACACGGCGCTTCATCACGCCGAGTTCCCGACCGAGCCGACGCGGCGCAAGCGGGGCTGAGCAGGCCAAGCGCGCGCCGCGACAGACCTCCGCCGCTCACCGTCACCGCCGTGCGTGGGCTATGGTGCGATCTTTACCGTGGTCGCGACCCCGCCGGTGGTGGTGTCGCCCAGCGCGGTGGCAGTCAGGGTGACGGTGGCGCCGGTGGATGAGGGCTTGGTGGGGAGCGTGAACGACACCACCGTAGCCCGGGCCGGCACGGCGATCATCGCAGGCGGCACCGTGGCACTGCTGCTCGTGAGCCGGACGGCAAAGCCATCAGGAGCGGGACCGTCGAGCAGAAGCCTGCCATTGACCGACGCACCGGATGCGATGCTCGATGATATGAGCGCCATCGATCTGACACGTGGCGGCCGAATGACGAATTTCGCAGACATGCGCAGGTTCGGCGTGCGGCTGTCGGACGCGGCGATCTCGACGACCACCGGCTCGCGTTGCGGCCGGGTGTCGATGACGATCGACTTGGTGGCTTCGCCCGGTGCAAGGACCACCGCGGTGGGCAACGTCACGGCCTGTGCGCCGCGGTCGGGAATCAAAGAGACGGTGACGCTGGCAGTACCGGTGGTGGCAGTCAGTCGGGCGGTCACACCGATGCCACCGGGCACCTCCAATGGCGTCAGCGACAGGCTGGTCAGCGTTGGTGCAGCGGCGGGAGCTGGAGTGCCAGGCGTTGTCGTGAGGCCAACGATGACATTGCCCGATGACCCATCTTTTGGCGACGTCGATACGGGCGGTAACAGGCGCACAAGGATCGTTTTGCTGCTCCCTGCCACACTGGCGCGGAGCGTCACGGCCGAGGGCTGTTGCACAGGGCTGCAGCGTACGCGCACTATTTCCGAGGTCTGACCCGGTAGGACCGCGACGGTGGGCGGCAACTGGATGCTTGTCGGATTGCTGCTGGCCAGCGCCACGACCACGCCGCCCGCTGGTGCGACACCGGTGAGCCCGACGGTGAATTCAATCGGCTGCTCGCAGCTGCTGGTTGCAGGCGTCGCGGTGAGCAGTGCAATCGTCGGCGGCGTGGCCGCTGGCGCGGCCGGTGGCGCGGCCGGTGGCGCTTCGCCGACGATGAGCGTGTTCGAGGTGCCGTCGCTGATGGCAAGACTGGTCGCGTTGGATAGCAGCGGCAGCACAGAAAGGACGGTGGACCTGGTCGCAGTGCTGCTTCCGGCGCTCAATGTCACGGCTGCGCTCTGCGCAACCGGCAAACAGCGGAACTGCACGACGCCGGTGGTCGTGCCACCGACGATCGACAGCGTGGCTGGCAGGCGCGCTATGGCCGGCAAGGAACTCGTGAGCGGGACCACTACGCCGGCGGGTTCTGCGGCTGCTGCAAGAGTGACAGTAAGCGTCACCAACTGCTCGCACCGCGTCGTACCGGGCGATACGGAGAGCTGAGCGACCGATTGCCCGTCGGCGCTGAACGGGGCCGCAAGCGCGACCGTCAGGGCGACGGCAGCGAGTGGAAACCGTGAGCTTCGGGGCGACATGGCAGGGCCGGAAAGTGATACGGTCGACGACGATTGGTGCCGGAGCATGTCGGAGAAACGGCCGCTCCCGCCCTCACGTCTCTCGGCCCGTTGACGCTCCCCGGAATACATGCGCAAGCCAGCCAGAGGGAACCGACGTGGTACGGTCGAAGTGTGCCACCCACCCGAGACTCCTCAGGCATGCCCCTCCTGGCCACGCAACTCGCTGCTCCGCGGGCGACGGATACTCCCGTGGCGTTCGCCGACAGACTGGCATTCACCACGCACCAGAACGGCTCGATCCCAGTCCGCCGCAGATCATCCTGCCAGCGCGCGATACCTCATGCACCGGCGTCGCCTCGGCCAGCGTGACGAGCAGCATCTTTGTGCAGACTGGATCGCGGCACATCGCCGGGTCGAACACTGCGACGGTGCCGGTCATCGGAAACTCGGAAGCGACGGCGGCGGGAGACGCCGGTTCCGTTTTGCCGTCCTGAGTGTGCGGTGCGCGAGCCACGGCCGACCTCGGTACGAGCTTGAACGTGTTCCGGTCTCGCGCTGGCATCGCGCGCCAACCGGAATTGACAGATCATATGCGTGAAAGCAATTTTCATCTGCCTACACGAATATGAAAGTCCTCCGTTCCCTGACGCCGCCCGCCTCGTGATTGCCCGCGCCCTGCCCGAGACGATACCGCCGACGGGGAGCGGCGTCGAGATCACCGACCTTGATGCCCTCTTCAAGGGTTTCGCTGACCCGACTCGGTTGCGGGTGCTGAACCTGCTCGCGGCGGGTGAGCTCTGCGTCTGCGACATCGTGGAAATTCTGCGTATGCCGCAGCCTGCCGTCTCACGGCATCTGGCGTACCTTCGGCGCACGGGCCTCGTCGATGCCACGCGGGCGTGGAAGTTCGCGCACTACCGCCTTGCAGAACCGCGGAACGACGTGCATCGCAACCTGATGCACTGCGTGCGCTCCTGCTTCACGGGAATCAGCCAGCTTGATGACGAACGGGCAAACGCAGCGGTGCGCGTCGCCGAGCGAGCTGCCGTTCCGTGTTGATGTGCGTGCGCGGCGGCTGCGCACCGGTGTTGGTCGTGCGCACAGTTGTCGCGGCGGCCCTCGCACGCACGCGGTGAGTCGGGTCATCATGCGCCCTGCCTGACTCGCCTTCGGCAATGATTACCACGACGCTCACAACACCGCGCTGCTGTACCAGCAGTTCAACCGCGCCTGATTCGATCGCCGTCTTCCAGCCATGAGCCTGCCGTGCGCTACGCCCTGATCTCCGATATTCACGCCAACCTGCACGCCCTTCACGCCGTGCTGGCCGACATCGACACGCGCGGCGACATCGACGCGATCCATCACCTCGGCGATCTCGTCGGTTACTCGTCGAACCCGAACGAGGTCGTGGCGCACTTGAGTGCGCGCGGCATCAGCGGCATTGCCGGCAACTACGATTCCACGGTCGCAACCGGCTACAAGCACTGCGGCTGCAAGAGCGAGACGCCGCGTCAGGAGGAGTTGGCGCACATCAGCTACGAGTACACGCGTGGTGCCGTGACCGCCGAGACGAAGCGTATCCTCGGCGCCCTGCCCTTCTCGATGGATCTCCGGCCGCATGGTGGCCACGCAACCGGCCCGCGACTGGTGCTCGTTCACGGTACGCCGACGCTCAACACGTTGTACTGGACCGAGGATCGCAGCGACGACTTCTGTCTCAAGATGGCGGCGAGTGTCGGGCTCAAGGCGGGCGACGTGATTGCATTCGGACACACACACAAGCCGTGGCATCGCGAGGTCAGCGGTATCCACTTCATCAATACCGGCAGCGTCGGTCGGCCGAAGGATGGCGACTGGCGTGCGGGCTACGTTCGCCTGCAGCTGGGCGATGGTGCGCCGCGTGTCGAGTTCGTGCGTGTCGCCTACGACGTTGCCGCCGCCACGCAGGGGGTGCTCGCTGCCGGACTGCCGGAGGAATTCGCGGAGTTTCTGCGAACGGGTGGCAAACCGGCGGCATAGGGGGATGTGACGCTGCCGCGACCGAGCGGCGACACGCATGATCGCGCGCCAGGCAAGTCGGCGCGACCCACGCTTCGACTGTCCCCGATCACGTTCACCCAAACCCGACGCGTCGGGTTGCCGTGGACGCACTCGCGGCGAGGGGCAATGCCGCTTCGCCTGCTTCCGGTAGGGCCATTTGACGCGCGCTCGCGGACGCTCACGTCAGCGAAACGCCTCAGCAGGTTGCGTCCGCCTGCCGACGCCTGCAGGTTGCCACGTCATGCTCCCCGTCCTCTTTCACATCGGTTCGATACCAATCTGGTCGCATGCCGTCTTCGTCGGACTCGGCATGCTGCTGGCGCTCCGGATGACGTGGCTGCTCGCGCGACGACACGGCCGCGCGTCACCAGAGTTCATCCGGATCCTGAGCGGTGGTCTCGTCGGCGCCGCGATCATGGCGCGGTTTGGACTCCTGCCGCGCTACGTGCTCGACGCGAAGTCGCCGAGTGTGGCCGGGTTTCTGGCGTACGGCGGACGTTCGCTGCTCGGCGGGCTGGCCGGTGGATATCTCGGCGTCGTCGTCACGAAGTGGGCGATCGGCTACACGCGACATACCGGCGACCTGCTGGTGCCCGGTGTGGCGCTCGGCATCGCAATCGGCCGCATCGGATGTCACCTCGCGGAGCAACCGGGGTCGGTGACGACGCTGCCGTGGGGCGTGCATGTTGCGTCGCCAGTGGATCCATCACTGCGCGACTGTGTCGCCTGCCTTGCGGGCGCCGCGATGCATCCATCGTTTCTCTACGAGAGCCTGTTCCTGCTGGTGATCGGACTCTGGCTCCATCCGTACGCGCGGCGCTCCGACTTCCCTGCGCGTTGGATGCGGGAAGGCGATCTGTTCAAGCTCTTTTTGCTGGCGTACGCGGTCGCGCGCTTCCTGCTCGAGTTCG
>JANNVN010000182.1:0-5262 GCA_031414435.1 Gemmatimonadaceae bacterium | reverse complement strand
TGAGATGGAACGGCTCCCGGATCTCCATGCCATCGAGCAGGATCAGTGTCTCATCGGCACGCCCGCCACGGATGGAGAACTGCGCACCGTAATCGCCAGACGACAAGCCAGGCAAACGGCTCATCGCGCGGAAGAGATCTTCCCCGAACGGTGCGGACTGAATCGCTTCGCGGGAAATCGTCTGTTGCGACGCCAGCCCCGCGTCGAGAAACGAAAACGAACCCGGCACGACGGTGACTTCAGAGAGCCGGAAGACCGCGGCAGTCAGTTCGACAGTGACGCGAGTGGTCTGGCCTGCCGCGACGACGATCCCGGCGGTCGTCCGCGGCTCGTAGCCCAGCTTTCGAACGCTCAGAGAATACCGCCCTGGCGCGGCGACCCGGATCGCGAACGACCCGTTCAGGCCAGAGATGACCCGCTGCTCTCCATCGCTGATCGACACCGCGGCGAGGCTGAGCGGCCGCCTCGAAGCCGCATCGATCACCTGGCCCGAGATCGTCCCGAGGGAGTCGGAACTGACCGCACGCTGCGCGCGTCCAGCGGACAACGGGATCGCCAAAGACACTGCCGCACAATGCAAGACTCTCCAACTCATTCCGCACGCCCCGGTCCAGAGTTCGAGAGGAGCACACGTGTGTGGTGACTTGTGACAACCGGTCGTCTGGCGAATACCCGGCCCACTGTGTAGACATTCCCGGTAGCGGAGAGGATGCCCTATGTACGGACTCATTCTGCAGGCGCTCGTGCAGGTCGGGTCGCCGGATGGCCGCGCGGCGCAGGTGACCGGCATCGTACTGGACGCCGTGTCCGGTCGTGCGCTGGCCGGCGCAACAGTCTCGGCACCCGACGCCGGCCGATTCGATGTCACGGATCTCCACGGCCGCTACGCCTTCTCGTCGCTTCCGTCAGGGTCGCTGCGACTGACAGTGCGCTATGTCGGGCGTCACGCGACTGAGCAGCGTGCGATTGTGCCCCAGTCTGGCACGCTCGAGATCAATGTCGTGCTGGATCCGCTTCCTGAGCGCCTTGCGGCGGTGGAGGTCAGGCGATTCCGCGATGCGTCATCGCGGTTCGGAGCGGATGGGCGTCGCATGCGGGTGATCGCGGCTGACGATCAGCGCTCGAACCCATTGCTCGCCGAACCGGACCTGCTGCGCGCTGTGGCTGGCGGCGAGGCGGTGATGGCGCCAGAGGTTCCTGGTGGGATCCATCTGCGCGGCGGCAGCAGCGATCAGACGGCGTACACGCTCGACGGCGTTCCGGTGTTCAATCCGTATCACGTCTCCGATCTGATGGGAGCGTGGAACACCGATGCACTGCAGAGTGCGCGCATCGACTACGAGCCGACAGAAGTCACGGCGCTCTCTGGCGTGATGGCGCTTGCGACGAGACCGTCCGGGATGCGTGTTGCGGCACGCGGCAGCGCGAGCACGACGCACGCGAGATTCACCGCCGACGGTCCGCTCGCATTCGGGAACGGTGCGTTTCTCATCGGCGCACGCACCGCCTTTCCCGCGGCGCTCGCACCAGACGACGATCCGACGTTCGTACGCGGGCTGAGTCGCGATGGCATCGCGAGAATCGAGCTGGCAACACCGTTCAGTGGCAGGCTGATGGCGCTTCTGACGGCGAGTCAGGATCGTCTGGGTGTTTCACCCGTGCGCCCGGACCTGGCACAGGGCACGACCGCCGACGCAAACTCGGCTCGCTGGAGCAGCTGGGCGGGATCGATGCAATGGCGACGAGCGTGGCGCGGCGATTCTCTCGTCACGATGATCTGGCGAAGCGGCACTTCCGTTCAGGGAAACTGGGGCACGAGCGCGCTCACGTCGTTTCGCCAAGACGACGGTGTTCAGATGTCTCTTGCGCACAGTGCGCGGCTGGCGTGGCGCGCCGGGCTTCGCGCGGAGCGCCCGCGGATCAGATATGAGGTCAGCGACAGCAACGCGTCTCGCTGGTCGAACGGCTCTGCGGCTGCGCTCTGGACGGCATTTGGCGATGCCAGCCGCCAGATCGGGACGGCAGTCGGCCTCCGCGCCAACGTCGCGGTCGTTGCATTCCGGGGCCGACCATACGCGACCTCCGCGCTCCGGGCTCGCTGGAGCATCTCGGATCGCGCTGGCATCACCGGCGCATACACGCGCTCCCATCAATTCGCACAATCTGTCCGAAACGCGGAGTCGGTCGTGGGCAACATCCTGCCCGCGGAGCTGTTTGTCGCCGCAGGAGTCGGTGGGATGCCGGTCGCCAGTAATGAAGAAGTCGCGTTCAGCGCGGATGTCGTGCTGAGGTCGGGCATTACAGCGAACGTTTCGACTTACAGCAGGCGCATGCGTGGGCTCGTGCTCGTTGCGACGGTCGAAACCGCGCCGTTCTTGCGCGGCCCCCTCACGTCGGGCCGGGCGCGCGTCAGCGGCGCATCCGCCGAGCTGACCATGCGACGCAAGCATCTGCTCGCACTCGCCCGTCTCGGCCTCCAGAATGTGCGCTATCTGAGCGATACGCTGAGCTACGTGCCGGGGTTCGGCGCACGGTTCGTGTTTGACGGCGGCGTGACCGTCACTCCGACATCGACGACCAGGCTGCGACTCGGGCTGACCGCGGCATCTGGCCGACGCGTAACGCCCGCTGCCGGCGCGCTCGAGTGGGAGTCGTGTAATCTGAAGGACCGAGGCTGCGAATTCGCCGGGAACCCGACATCGGTCCCGACACTCACTGGAGCGCTTCGAGCGCCCGGCTATGCGCGTGTCGACATCGGAATACGCCAGGAGGTCCACATTGGTATCCATGATCGGGCCGCCGAGTTCGCGGCGTTCCTGACGTTCAGCAACGTGCTCAACCGCTTCAACGTGCTCACCTATACCGTCTCAGAGACCGGGCTCACCCCGATCGGCATGCGCCCAGCGTCACCACTTGTCGTCGGACTCGACTGGCGATTCTGACGGGTCGCCTCCCAGTCGTCACAAGCGCGTGGACATGTTTGCTCCCTGTGCGATCACACTCAGAGCATCACAGGCGCCCACGGGGGGACATTGGCGATACACGTGACGAAACCTCCCATATCTCGCCAGCCAACAGACGTGCACGCGTTCGAGGCAAGCTTCGAGGCGCTCTTCCACGGGAATCACGGTCGCCTTACTCGTCTGTTCGATCGACTCTCCGGCGACGCCGACCTCGCGTCTGATCTTGTTCAGGAGGCCTTCGTCAGGCTCCATCGACGCGGTGCCCTTCCCGATTCGCCGGAGGCGTGGCTCGTGACGGTGGCGCTCAACCTTCTGCGCAACGCGCGAACGACTGCGCGTCGCCACGAGCGACTGCTACAGCTATCTCAGCATGCGGGCGAGCGAACAGACCCGGCACCGCGCGGAGACGAACTTGTCCAGATCGACGAGGCCCGGCACCGGGTCCGACTGGCAGTCGATCAACTTCCCGAGCGCGAGCGTCAGCTGCTGATGCTGCGCGCCGAGGGGTACAGCTATCGCGAGATGGCGATCGCGCTCGATATCAATGAGGCGAGTATCGGGACGCTGCTTGCTCGCGCGAAAGAGGCATTCCGGCACCTCTACGAGGATGAATCAGATGCACCTTGACCAGGAAGCACTGGAGCGCGCACTGCACGGCGAGCTCGTCAGCGGCACAGAGTCGGTCACGCGCGAGCATCTCGCGCAGTGCGAGACGTGCCAGCGCTCGCTGGCGCAAAAGCGCGCCGACGAAGCGGAGATCTTTTCGCTGTTCGAGCGGCTCGACGGTCCGCGACGAGAACCCGACATTGCGGTAATTCGTCGGGCGTCGGCAGGAGGGCCAACGGTCGCCGGCAGCCAGATGCGCATCGCCGCCGGAATTCTCGTCCTGATCGGCGTCAGTGGCGTGGCCGTCTACGCGATTCCGTCGTCCCTGCTTCGGCGCTGGCTCGACCGATCGCCGCGCGGGCCGGTACCAGCGGTTGCGCCACCGGTGCTCAGGACGCAGACCGCACCACCAACACTCTCTGGCGTGTCAATCGTCCCGGGCGCTGCGACGAGCATCGTTTTCACGTCGCGCCAGGATGTCGGGGAGCTCATCATCTCAATCTCTGACGACGCACACATCACGGTCAATGCGCCCACAGGAACCGTGCGCTACGCCGTTAGCGGGAGCCGAATTGCGATCAGCAATGCAGGCTCGGTCAGCAGCTATCAGATCGTCATTCCGCGCAGTGCCGCCAGGGTAGACGTGATCGTGGCAGGCGAACGTGTGTGGACAACGACGGGAAGCAACCCAGCCGCGCCACGCTCGTCAGCGTCCCGGTCAGTCGTCCACGTGCCGCTCAGATAGAGGGTCGTCAAGGCCTCGCGCCGCGCCGGTGAGCGCGAGGCGGTGGCAAGAGCGCGTCCAGAGGAATCGCCGACGCTGTGACACGGTATCCGGCGTCGTTGGTGTGCAAATGATCTCAACAATCGTACTTCGGATTGAGGCGCGCCAGATTCGCCGGGTCGCGCAACATTTCATCCACGTCGACCGCGGCATCGAACCCGGGCGGCGGCGGCATTGCTACTGGTGCCGGACCAACAGTGGGATCTGTGGCGCAGGCGGAGGAACACCGGGGACGCATAGTCACCGCCGCCGGGCCCGGAGCGGCGCTGTTCTCGCGGAGCCGACCCCTGCGATTCGGTCGAATGGTTGCGGGGGCGACGGTTTGGGTTCAGCAGCGACGCGCGACGGAGCGTCGAAACCCGTGAACTGCGCTACCGTACGCCTCGATCACGAGGCATCGAGGTCGTGGCGCGGCAGCGCCGACCGGACTTCCCGGACTGAAGGCCCTATCACGCACTCTCAACATCCCAGTGAAAATCGCATGCCTTCAAACAAATCGACCGCTCACCTTACAGGCGCGATCTACGCCGTCCTCGTGATCAGTGGCATGATCACGTTGCTGTACGTTCCGTCGAAACTCATCGTCGAGGGAGACATCGCAACGACTGTGACCAGAATCATCGCATCAGAAGTGCTGTTCGGGAGTGGCATTCCTAGCGCGATGGTCTGACAGGTCTGCTAGGTGGTGCTGCCACTTGTGCTCCACAAGCTGTTCAAGCCGGTCGACGAGGCTCAGGCGATCCTGATGGTCGCCTTCGCTCTTGTCAGAGTACCCATCTCATTCGTGTCGATCGCGAACAACCTCGACGTGCTCGCGCTGCTGTCCGGAGTGGGAAAAGTGAACGTGCTGAGTCCAGCTGATGTGAATGCACAAGTGATGCTGCAGCTGGCGACGGCCGCGAACCAGAC
>JANNVN010000181.1:0-3659 GCA_031414435.1 Gemmatimonadaceae bacterium | reverse complement strand
GTGATTGACTGGGCACTTGCCGCCGGTACCGCCTGCATGTCCTTCCATCTGTCGCTCCGCGTGGCAACGGGTCTTGGAGTACTCGGTCAGAGACCGAGGTCGTGGTCGAGCGGGGTGGTCACGAAGCCTTAGGATACGGCTTGCGGCCATAGCCGGCAATGAGGTTGTCGCTATACAATCCATAACCGTTACCTATACTTAGGAATGGATACGACGCTTCTCAGGGCTTTCATCGAAACGGCCGATGCCGGCTCGCTCAGCCGCGCCGCCCGACAGCTCGAGCTGTCGCAGCCGTCGCTCACCGGCCAGATCCAGAGGCTGGAGCAGCATCTGGGTATTCCATTGTTCGACCGGCACGGCCGCGGCGTGACCCTGACGGAGGCGGGCAAGGCGCTCTACCCGCGGGCGCGTCGCATCCTCGACGAAGTGCGCAGCACCGAGGACGTCATTCGCCGGGAAGGGGCCGAGGAGTCCGCGACGTTGCTCGTCGGCGCGATCCCGACCGTGGCGCCGTACGTGCTGCCGGCGGCCATTCAGCGAATGCGCGCGCGGCATGCCGATTTGCGTGTGGAGCTTCGCGAGGACTACAGCGCCGTGCTGGCGAAACTGCTGCTCAACGGCGCGCTCGACGTCGGCATCGCGGCGCTCCCCTATCCGTTCGACCATCTCGAAACGGAGCCACTCGGCCTGGATGCGCTCATTGTCGCAGTCCCGGTGCAACATCCGGCAGCGCGCGCCGGACGCATCACGCTCGCGCAACTGCGCGACGCGCCTGCGGTAACGCTCGATCCCGCGCACTGTCTTGGCGAGCAGGTGGCGGGGTTCTGCAACAGCCGGCAGCTATCGCCGTCGGTAGTCTGTCGCAGTGCGCAGTTGGCGACGGTCTTCGAGCTCGTCGGCGCCGGTGTCGGCGTCTCGATTGTCCCGGCGATGGCGGCCTCGCGGCACAACACACCGCAGGTGGCTTATGTGCCACTGGCCGAGCAGGCGCTGCAGCGCGAGATCGTAGCGGTGTGGCGACCGGGTGCGGTGAAGTCGGTGCAGGCTCGGGCGTTTGTGGAGTGTGTGCGGGAGGTGGTGCGGGGGCGGTAGCGTCGGAAGCGGGCGGCACGGTCGAGCCTGCAAGCTCGCGCCGAGACAGACGCGGGAATTGTGTGATTACCCGTTGTCACTTGCACGGCCCAGCCCCTCCGGTGGGTAAGTGCCTTCAGGAGTCTGCGAGCGGTGACAACTTCGAATTGACACGGCGTTTGGCGCTGGCGCTGATCGCACAGCTCGAAGAGGAATCGCACCACGTGCCAACACTCGAATCAGAAAATCCGCGCAGCATGACCATGAACGCCCTGACCGCCGACATCGCCATGCAGATCAGCTATCTGGAAACCGCGTTGCTCGCCCCGGCTGAGCTGCGAGACCTTCGAGTGTTGTGCAACGCTGCCTACGAGGAAGACGTGACCCTCGTTCTGAGTGAGGTTGGCCCTGGCGTTCACGCACTTGGCCGAGTGAACGACGTGCTCGTTTCACACGCCATGATCGTCACGCGCGAACTGCAGGTCGCCGGCGGCAAGTCGTTACGCACCGCATACATCGAGTTGGTGGCAACCGATCCATCCCATCAGCGACGAGGGTACGCCAGCGCCCTGTTGCGCGCCCTGGTCACGCAGATGGGTGACTACGACATCGCCGCATTGTCGCCATCCGCCGAGGCGTTCTACGCGCGACTGGGGTGGGAGCGCTGGCGCGGCCCGCTCCGCGTGCGGACCGCCGCCGGTGAAGAGGCCACGCCGGAGGATGAAGAAGTGATGGTCCTTCGGCTGCCGCGCACGCCGGCGCACCTTGATCTCGACGCGCCGCTGTCCATCGAATCGAGGCCCGGCGAGGTGTGGTAGACTAGTGGCGTGGCGCTGAATTCCGGAGCGCAAAAAGCCAGACGGGGCGCCCGGATGACAAGGCGAAAACCGCAGCCATACCAGCGATACTGCGAGGATTTTCAACGCAGCCAGCCGGGATGCTCCGACTGGCGAGTGCTTCCAGAACTTCAGCGACAGGCCACCAGCATCAGTGCGATTCGTGTACGCGGTCGAGCCGCTTGCGCCCCGACGCCAGATCAGCAAGCAGCTCGACGTGTACGTCGAGCGCGTCGATGACGGGGTAGCCGGGATCACGGACTCCATTGAAGGCAAGATTGAGATCCGTGCCTGCCAGGATTATCGCCTCGGCTCCCTGCTCTTCCACCATGCGCCGGCCGGCGGCATAGAACACGTCTCGCTGCGCCTCGCCGCAGACGCCGCTCCTCGCAACCTCATTGTAGAGCCGGCTCAGTGAGTCGATGTCGTCCTCGCGCACGACGGCACTCGTGCGACGCAACTGGCCGTAGAGTCTCGTACGCATGACGACCTCGGTGCCGAGCAGGCCGACGCACGTGAGACCATTCGCAGCGAAGAAGTCGTCGAGCGGGGCTACCGCGGACACGAGGGGAAGCACGGAAAGACGCTCCGTCTCATCAAAGCAGAAATGCCCACCGAGCGAAGTGATACCGACGCACTCAGCTCCGGCGGCGCGCAGCCGCTCAATCAGCGCTGCGTAGATCACGGCCTGCGCCTCACGATCATCGGTCAGGTTGTGCCTGATCAGCGTGTTCACGTCCGCCTGCACGATCGTGAGTTCGAGCGGAACCTCGAGCTGCCGCATGCGTGCGCAGAGCCGCTGATAGTACGACACCGTTGCCGCTGGTCCGATACCACCGATCAAGCCGATATGCATGTCATTACTCCTACGCCGAAGAAGTACGCTGCGTGTGCAGGGCTGCTGCGGACCGCGGCGACCTCGCCGGATCGTGCCGCCTGACCAGCGTGGCGCAGCGAAGAGGATCGTACTCGGCTGACCGGTCAATTGCGATGTTTACGATTCATGACGCAGCCGCCGTCCCCGGCCTCCTCGTCAGCAGGTAGATCAGCGGGCCAAATGATCCGGCTGCCAGCGTCAGGATAATCCAGGGCCACGCATTCCGCCCCAGCACCTTCGAATCGTGCCACATCCAGACCATTGCCAACGTCAGCGCGATCACGAGGTCGGCAAAGACCTGACCAGCGCCCGTGCTGCGGAAATGCGGCGCGATGATTCCCCAGAATCCATGCTGCTTCAGTGCGACCGCGCTCAGGGCACCAAACAGGACCAGCGTAACCGACAACAGCATCCGTTGCATACGCAACTCCGGTGAAGTGTGATGCCACAATCTCCGGGCAGGCGGTAAGTGAGGCAATTACGTCAGAGGTCATTGAATCGGCGTGGCCGTCGCGTTCAATTCAGGAATGGACTCCACGACCGATTCCCTCCCCGACATCCTGCGACAGGCGCGGAAAGCGACGCGGCTGAGTCAGCACACTCTGTCGTTGCGGGTGGGCGTGTCACAGCGCCACATGAGCTTCGTGGAGAGTGGTCGGGCCAGGCCAAGCCGCGAGCTGCTGATGGCATGGTTGCAGGAACTCGATGCGCCGCTCGTCGTGAGGAACGCCGCAATGCTGACGGCAGGGTTTGCACCGGTCTACAGCGCTGCACCGCTCAGCGATCAGGCATTGTCACAGGCAAACGACGCAATCGCGCGGCTCCTGCAGTCGCATGACCCGATGCCTGCGCTGGTGCTCGATGCACACTGGAAT
>JANNVN010000180.1:0-13515 GCA_031414435.1 Gemmatimonadaceae bacterium | reverse complement strand
CGCGCCGTCGATGAAGTCGACCAGATTCTCCGACTCCTTGTTGTACGTTTCGACCGAAAGCTCGTAGTCGGCAGTCGTGCGGCTGAACCCGAGCGCGAACTGGTCCGACACCAGAGGTTTCACGTACGGCCCGACCGGTTCCCAGACATCGAGCGGACTGACCGAGTTGGTCTTCGACGCGAGCGACAGAAACTGCTGCGTGCGGGAGTAGCTGGCCTTCACGCTCGACGCGTCGCCGAGCATCAGCCGTCCGGAAATGCGCGGCTCCCAGCCACCGAATGACGCCACACGTTGGCCGCGGCGATAGAGCAGGCTGTCACGCAGGACGCCGGGTTCGTAGCGCGCGAGCGTGGCATTGTAGACCACCGGCGCGTCGTCGCGGTACCGGTAGATCGTGGCGCTGCCCTGTCGGATGAAGCCGCTGTAGCGAAGTCCGTATCGCAACGCGAAGCGTGTTCCGAACTTGAGATCCTGACCGAGGTATGCCGCCGGCGCAACACCGAAGCGCGGTGGGACTTCGCGCCGCTTGATGGTGGCCTCGGACCCGCGCGGCGTCACGGTGCCAGGGCGAAACTCCTGATCGACGTACTGCACGCCGAACTCGATGGAGTTGTTCTCGGAGAGATAGAGCGTCTGATCGACCTTGACGTCGAGGCTGCGAATGCGCGACCGCCATGAAATCGAATCGCGCGTGTCGATCGGCACGTCCAGCAGGTAGTCGTAGTCGCCGAAGGCCGTCGTCACCTTGGAGAACAGGCGTCCGCCAAACGCCTGGTTCCAGCGCAGCGTGGCTGCCTTGTTGCCCCATCCGGCAGAAAACCCGGCACCCTGGCCGAAGCGATCCCGACCCAGATACCCCGAGAGGAGCAGTGCGCCGGTCGTGCCAAGACGCAGATTCGTTTTCGCATTCACGTCATAGAAGTAGGCCTTGCTGTCTCGGATGGCAGAGTCGCTCGATGCGCGCGTGAAGATATCGGCATAGGACCGTCGCGCTGCGAGCATGTAGGATCCACGCTTGCCCGGCAGCGGTCCCTCGAGTGCCGCCCGGCTGGCGAGTAGTCCGATTGCCGCCGAACCGGCGAACTCATTCGCATTGCCTTCGCGTTGCCGTACGTCGACCACCGACGACAGGCGTCCGCCGAATCGTGCCGGGATGGCGCCCTTGTACAGCGTCACATTGTCGACGGCATCGGTGTTGAATGTGGACAGAAAGCCGAGGATGTGGCTGGGGTTGTAGATCGTCGCCTCGTCCAGCAGGAAGAGATTCTGATCCGCCGCACCGCCGCGCACGCTGAAGGCCGTCGACGCGTCGCTCGAAAGGGAGACGCCTGGCAGCAGCGTCAGACTGCGAATCGGGTCGGGTTCGCCCAGCACTGGCGGCAGCAGTTTCACGGCGGCCAGATCGAGGCGCACCACACTCATGTCCGGCGTCCTCGGATCGAGGTCCGGCCGATCACCCTTGGCTTCAGCCTGCACGGTCACCGCTGCCAGCGTGACCTTGCGCGTTGCCATCAGCAGGTCACGCGAGACACTGCCCGAGAGCGTGATCGTGGTATCCAGCGGGGCATAACCGATGGCACGAATCCGCACGCGATGTGCACCAGCCGTCAGGAGCAGTGAGTAGAAGCCATCGTCGTTGCTCTCCACGCGAATACTCTCGTTGTCCGCGCTGATCAGCGCCCGCCGGATGACTTCGAGGCTGGCCAGGCTGCGCACGTAGCCGCTCAGGCGCACGCGCGGCCCGGGCTGTGCGCTCTGTTCATCGCGGCCGCCTGAGCTTCCGCGCGGCTTGATCACGACCTGCCCGGAGGCGCTGATCATCGCGCGCAGCGTGGTACCCTCGAGCGCACGCTGCATCGCGTCGCCGGCTGGCATCGCGTCCACCCGAAAGTCGCGTGGTGTCATCATGCCCGGAAGCGACGGATCCGCCGCGAAGGGAAGTCGGGCCTGCCGGGCAATCTCCGAGAGAATGGCCGAGAGCGGCCGCGCAGTGACATTGAGGGTCACCGGTGCCCGCAATGGCCCATCGGTCGACAGTGTTGCCGTCAGCGGCCTGAAGCCGATTGGCTGGTCAGCGACCACTGGCGGTCGGCTTTGCGACGTTGCCAGCGCCGCAAAGCAGAGCAGCAGGAGCGCGCAGCGAATGAGAGTGCGAATCATCGAGATATCGGCATGAGAGTGACGGTGCGCCCGGTCGTCACGACGCGCACATCGAGCGACTGCGCGAGCGCATCAAGAACATCCGGCAACGACTGCGCGGCAAAGCGCGCCGTGAGGAGGCGTGTGGTCAGCGTGGAATCCGCGCGGAGTTGGACATTGAAGCGACGACTGATTGCCGGCAGCACCATGCGCAGCGGCTCGTTCTCGAACGCCAGCTGGCCGCGTGTCCACGCCAGCACCGACTCGACGTCATCGGAGATGACCACCGTGCCGTCAGCCCCCAGCCGACCACGCTGGCCGGCGCGCAATTCCGTTCCACGCGACGCGCCGGAATGCAGCGTGTCGGCGAGCGCGACGATCCCCTCTTCCACCGCGACATCGACCGTCGTCAGCTCCGACCACGCACGCACCACGAAGCGCGTGCCGATGTCCTCGGCCACCGCGTCTCTGGCATGAACCCGGAACGGATGCGACGCATCGTGGACGACATCGAAGAGTGCTTCTCCTTCCAGCACGATGTCACGACGCGGAGCACCGTACGCGGCCGACCAGGTGGCGCGGCTGCCCGCGGCCAGCGTGATGCGCGAACCATCGGGCAGCGTCGCCGTCACGTCCCGGCCCAGCGGCGCATCGAGCGCGCCACCATGCGGCGCGGTTGCGGCGCGCCAGCTTGCCGCGCCTCCAACGATGAGCATCAGCGCTGCGGCAATCCGCACCGACGTGCGTTTCCAGAGGGTACCGCGGGTCTTCTCCGCCACCACGGCGCGGCGTGCCGCCAGCTCATCCCGTGTGTCGGACGTCTCCAGACGCGCCGCCATACGACGCCACGACTGCTCCGTATCGGCGTTGGCGGCATCGCCGAGTGCGGCATTCGGCAACGCCAGAACGATGGCCGCAGCGCGTGGATGCGCATCAAACCAGGCCATGACACGCGCACGCTCTTCCGCCGGCAGGTCATCAGCCAGATAGCGGTCCAGCACCAGTGGGTCGAGATATTCGTCGTCGGTCATGGGCGTGGGGGTTGGGTCGCGGATGAGACACGCACCTCGCAGAAAACCCCACGCCCCCCCCACGATCAGTCCACGCCGAACTCCGCCCGCAGCGCCTTCAGGCCACGCGCCAGCTGGTTTTCGACGCCCTTCCGGGAGATGCCGAGGACCGAGGCGATTTCGGCGTAACTGAGCCCGCCGTGCCAGCGCATCTGCATGATGACGCCGCACCGCGCCGGCAGTCTGGCCATCGCGGCAGCCAGGTGCTGCGCCGCCTCGGCCGACTCGAGCTCGGCATCCAGCCGGCCCGGACTCGGATGCAGCGCGCGCACGGGTTCGTGTGCTTCATCCTCCGCCCAGTCCATTTCGACGGCATCACGCCGACGGAGGTTCAGCGCGCGATTGCGCAGAGCAGCGTAGAGATACGCCGTGACACTTCCCGTCACCACCCACGCCTCCCGCCCCCGCCACAGGTCGAAGAAGAGGTCCTGCACGAGTTCTTCTGCACGCGAGGTATCACCGGTGTAACGAGCGCCGAACGCGAGCAGCGCCGGGTGCATTGCGCGATACAGCGCCTCGAACACAGCAAGATCTCCCCCGCGAATGCGCGAGACGCAATCGGAGGGCAGCTCAATCATCGGAGGCGTCGGGACGGGGAGCGATCACGGCAAACAGAATGTGCACTGCAGTGCCGTCGCGCTGAAGCGCCATTCGCTCCGCCTTGACCGGACCCGGGACGCGCTGACCGCATCAGTACGGCAGTGCCAGGAAAGTCTTCCGCAGGCGGCTGACCGCGCCGCCACCGGGCACATCGGCTCACATCGCGATCGTTCCGGAGACCTGTTTCACCAGCTGGTACAGAAACTCGAGGCCCTCGTAGTACGACTTCACGCGCAACTTCTCGTCGCGACCGTGAGGGTTGGTCTCGCCCGGCACACTGAAGATCCCGCTCACGCCGTACGTGGGGATCCCGGCAGCGCGCAGGAAGCGGCCGTCGGTCGCACCCGTGCTCATGGTCGGAATGACGGGAATGTCGCCCCATGTCTGCTTCGTAAGCGCAGTCGCACTGGCGAGCAACGTCGCATCGATGGCGTCGGGCGCCGCTCCGAACTTTTCGGCCGACTCCTTCATCAACGTGACCCGGATCGCAGTATCGTTCACGACCCGCGTGATCGTCTGCTGCACTTCTTCGAGTGTCGACGTCGGCACGATACGGCAATTCACGTTCGCCGTGGCCGTCTGTGGCAGCGCGTTGTAGGCATGACCGCCACCCAGCCGGGTGGCCACGCACGACGTCCGAAGCATCGACGAATAGCGCGGGTCCTTCGACAACGCTGCCGCTGCAACCGAATCACCGGGATTGGCCGTCACTGCCCGCATCGCCGCCGCCACCTCTGGCTTTTCGACCTTCGCGGTTTCTTCGAGGAACGGCTTCGTGATCGCGTTGAGTGCGACGGGGAAGGTGTAGCGCGCCAGATTCACCAGCCCGGCGGACAGCTGGTTGATCGCGTTGTCCGGTCGCGGCACGCTGGAATGCCCACCGGGGTTGAGCACGGTCAGCGTGAAATTCACTGGCACTTTCTCGGCCGCTTGCACTGAGTGAAACACCGGTGTCGTTCCGTTGAGCGTACCGCCGCCTCCCTCGTTGATGGCGTAGGCCGCATCGATCAGCGACCGGTGGTGCTTCACCAGGAACTCGACCCCATTCGCATCGCCGCCTTCCTCGTCTGCGGTCAGCGCGAGAATCAGGTCGCGCGACGGAACGAAACCCTCACGCTTGTAGCGCAGGAGATTGGCCACGAACATCGACGCCATCGCCTTGTCATCGGCCGTCCCGCGACCATAGAAGAAGCCATTCGCTTCCTGGAGCTCAAAGGGAGCTCTCGACCAGTCGGTGCGCAGCGCCGCCACCACATCCAGATGGGCCAGCAGCAACACTGGCTTCAACGCCCCGCCGCGCCCGCGGTATCGCACCACCAGATTGCCTTTCGTCGGCTTGCCAGGCGGGATGATGACGTGAATGTCTGCGGCGGGAAATCCCGCCGCACGGAAGCGCGCCGCCATCGCCCTGACGGCGGTCGTCACCGAACCGACGGAGTCGACCGTATTGATCTCGACCAACTGCTCGTAGATCTCGCGCGCGGCGCGCTGATGCGGGTTCAGACCCGCTTGTGCGCCAACGGTAACGGGAAGCAACAGACAGGCAAGGACGTGACGGGTGCTGAACATGAGCTCCGATCCGGGAAAAGGCGGCGGGACGTGATGCGGGCGGCAGTGGACGCGCCCCCCTGAGTGTACGTCCACTGCCGCTGAACCGAAACCCGCGGGGTACCGCACGGTTCAGCGCGCGATCTCCGTGTTCACCCACTGAATCCGCCTCAGCAACCAGACATTCAGGGCAATGGCCTCACCATCGTACGAGCCGGTCACCACGCGATTGGGCCACACGTACGTGCCGAGGATGGGCCACCGCTCAAAGTTCCGCACCTGCACGACACTCAGGTAGCTCGCGCGGGAGTACACCAGCCGCTGCAGTGAATCGATCGTACCGGCACTCTTGAGCTGCGTCCAGCGGTCGGCCACGCGCGCCTTGAACGCGGGGTCCTGAAAGAGTCGCGTGAACCATTCCGACTTGCGCGCATGCCACCCATCCGTGCGATCGGCGTCGTCGTAGTTCACGTTGCCGAACGCCAGATCGAAATCCCAGACGGGGCCGACGAACAGCTTGCCGTTTCGCTGCTTGTACATGTAGGGGCCGAACCGCAGCCCCCCATCAACGTTCTTGAGTGTCTCCTGCAGTACGTAGTAGTTGACGACCGATTCGACATCGAGCCAGGCGGCATACCCCACCACCGGATCGGCAAATCGACTGCCGAAGATGGCCGAGTCGGTTCGCGCGATGTACGTCTGCAGATAGGCGCGCTGCCGCGCCCACGCCGGCAGCAGCAGCGTTTCCGGGTTGGCCGCGCAGAACACCATCCGCGTCATCATCGAGTTGAAACAGAAGTCCTCGCCCCGACGCTCGTCGACCTCGAGCAGATAGCCGCCGGTGATGTTCGTCTCCGATGTGTCCGTCGCCCTCATCTCCGGGATATTCACGCGATCGACGCCGATCCGGACATGTTCCACCAGCTGGTAGATGCCCAGATAGCGACCGTTCAGCTGCACTTCGACGAATGCGGAACGGGGCGTCCACGCCATTCCCATCATCCGGCTCAGCGTGAAGGCGAGATCCGTGCGCAACATCGTCTTGTCGGAATAGTTCGCCAACAGCACCCAATGCCGGCTGGCCGGCATGCCGAGCAGCGACGTGCTCGTGGTCAGCCTGATCCGATACGGCTTCTTCGGGAAGAACTCCCAGGTCGTGTTGCCGCGCCCGCGAATCTCCATCCCACCCTGCACCAGCACCGCCCCAGCGGTGTCGGAGAGCGTGAGCGTTCCCGGCACATACGTCGTCTTCGAGACGATATCGCCGCCGCTGGTCGTCACGAGGCTCAGCACAGGCAGCTTCGGCGTGGCCGTTTGCAGAACGACCGGCCGCACCGGCTCCTCCGGCACGGTGGGTGCCAGGCGCTCGCCGCCGCAGCTGGCGAGCAGCAAAAATGCCGCCAGCACGAGGCCAGCACGATGCGCGACAGTTCTCACGAGAGGACGCTCTGAAGTTTGGGGCTGCCAGTGACGACGACGGGCACCGACGGTCGTACGCACACCGGCGTCACGCTATTCGAGGTGACTGCGCAGCATCCAGGCGTTCTTCTCGTGGATCTGAAGCCGCCGAGTGGCGAGGTCCGCCGATCCCGCATCCTGTTCCTTCTCGGCTGCCGCGATCACTGCGCGCGCCGCCGTCGACACCGTGCCCTGATCGTCGACGAGCTTCGCGATCATGGCTTTCGCTGACACCGGGCCGACCGACTCGCGCACCGTGGCGACTTTCGCGAACTCCGAGAAGCTGCCCGGCACCGGCGCATGCAGCGACCGAACCCGCTCGGCGATCTCGTCGACGGCCATCGCCAGATCGGTGTACTGGACTTCAAAGAGCGTGTGCAAGGTGGTGAACATCGGCCCAGTCACATTCCAGTGAAAGTTCTGCGTCTTGAGATAGAGCGTGTAGCTGTCAGCCAGCAGCGCCGTAAGGGCGGTGACGGTCGCGTGGTGCGGAGGCGTGGCCTTCTTCGGGGGCATTGCAGTCTCCAGATAGAAAGGGGACGCCGGTGGCAGTCGAGCCATCCGGAATCCTGAAGGTAGCGCCCCTGTCATTGGCCCATGTCGCGTTCGCGCCAACCGGACGGGCGCCACGGTGCGGCCAAGCCGACCCTGCGACATATTCTTGCGTACGGGCGACGGGGCCCGCCGCCCGGTCTCCTCCCCCTGCCCCGCAGCTGCCATGTCTTCTCGCCGACATTTTCTCACCGCCTCCTCCGCTGCGCTCACCGGCGCCGCCATCGGCCTGCGCCCGTCGTTGCTGCCCGCCGCGACCTTGCCCCCCGCCGACGTCGCCCTCCCCGAGGCAATCCGGGCGCTGCGCCCGCTGCCGGTCACCGTCACGCCGATTTCTGTCGAGGAGCGACGTGCGCGCCTCGAGAAGGCGAAGCGGCTCATGCGCGAGGCGAAGATGGATGCGCTGGTGCTGACGGGTGGCACCTCGATGGAGTACTTCACCGGCATCAAGTGGGGCGTCAGCGAGCGCCTGCTCGCGGCCGTGATCCCGGTGCGCGGCAGCGCGTTCCTCGTCACGCCGAAGTTCGAGGAAGAGCGGGCCATGGAACAGGCGCATGACGGCCCGCTGGGCAAGGATGCGCAGGTCTACGCGTGGGAAGAGGACGAGGATCCGTTCGCCCTGATTGCCAAGGGTCTTCGCGAGCGCGGCCTCGCCACCGCTACCGTGGGTGCAGAAGAGACGACGCGATTCGTCTTCGGTGAGGGAATGGAGAAGGCGCTGCCCGGCGGGCGCTTCACCAGCGGCACACCGATCACCGCCGGTTGCCGGATGGTGAAGGATGCCCACGAGATCGAATTGATGCAGGTGGCCAGCACGATCACGATCACCGCCTACGAAGCGGCGTGGAAATCGCTCGCCGACGGTATGACACAGACGCAGTTTCAGGAGTTGATTCGTGCTGCGCACCGGCAGCTCGGCTATGATGGCAGCGCGAGTGTCCAGGTGGGTGAGTTCTCGGCGTTGCCACACGGATCGGCCAAGCCACAGATCGTGCGCGAGGGCAGCATCGTCCTCATCGATGGCGGCTGCAAGGTGGAGGGATATGTCTCCGATATCTCACGGACCTTTGTCCTCGGCCGGCCCACGCAGCGCATGAAGGACGTCTTCGACATCGAGTTCCGCGCGCAGAGTGCGGCGCTGGCAGCGGCACGGCCGGGCGTGGCGTGCGAGGATGTCGATGCCGCCGCGCGGAAGGTAATTGTCGACGCCGGCTTCGGGCCCGGCTACAAGTACTTCACCCACCGGGTCGGGCACGGGATGGGCATGGACGGCCACGAATGGCCGTATCTGGTCAAGGGCAACAAGCTGCCGTTGGCAGCGGGGATGGCATTCTCCGATGAACCGGGCATCTACATCCCCGGCGAGTTTGGCATCCGCCTCGAAGACGACATGATCATCACCGACACGGGTGCCCGGTTGCTCACACCACAGTCACGCAGCCTCGAGCGCCCTTTCGCAGTGGCATAACCCGGGACGGTGGATCCGGAACGCGCGCTGGTCGGCGCGTTCCGGTCACCCGCCGCGCTGGGCCAGCAATGCGATGCGCTCTCGCGTCGACACCACCACGCCCCCAGCCGGCTCCACCGTGATGGCAAACATCACGGCATCACCCACCGGCACCCGTGGATCGATGGCCACCAGCACGTCCGTCTGCCCCTCGGGCATGTCGAACACACCACCGTCGACCGGATACTTCTGGTCGCGTGTCTTGTCGAAGATCCAGAGCTGATACTGCCAGCGCCGGCGGTCATTGGCCTGCAGTCCAGCAAAGCGCATCACGCCACGCTGGGCGCGCCCGCTCCAGACAACGTCACCACTCGCACCACGTGATGCGCTGTCGGTGGTGGCGGTCCACGCCAGCTGCTGCGTTGTGCTGTCACGGGTCAGGAGCGAGTCCCGCAGCTGCGAAGCAGTCGCGGCGGCGACTGGCGGCATCGACGCCCCGGTGCCTCGGGCGCTCGGTGGCACAAGCCAGAGCAACAACGCCGCCGCGGCCGCGAACCAGCCACTCAACGCCAGCGGCGACACGCGCCGCACCGGCGGCGCGAGACTCGCGACCACGGCAGGCGCCGCTGTCGGGAGCAGCGTACGCGGTTGCGAGCGCACGAACGCTTCACCAGTGCTGATGATCCGGTCGGCCACGGCTGCCGGCATCGACTCCTGTGCCGATGGATCGGCCTCGACGAACGCCGCTGCCAGTTCAGCCGCCGCCGCTTCCCACCGCGCCACTTCACCCGCCGGCAGTGACGACAGCGCGCGCGTCAGCGCCTCGGCCTCGGGCGCACTCAGCGCGCCAATCGCACGCTGCATCAGCAGCTCACTCATCGGGTCAGTTTCCATTTCGTTCTGCACTATGCCTCTCCTGCGTCGTTCCGCGTGCGCGCCGCCAGCAGATCCCGGGCGCGCGCCAAACCGCGGCGAATATGTGACTTCACGGTACCCAACGGCGTGTCGGTGTCGCGTGCGATTTCGTCGTGCGTCCTTCCGTGCACCAGCGACAGTTCCAGCATGCGACGCTGCGCGGGCGGCAGCTCACGCAACACGGCACGCGCCTGCTCCGCGCGCCACTCGCGATCGAGATCGCGCTCCGTCTCGCTGGCAACGTCGAAGTCGTCCGGAATGGACTCCAGCGCGGGCAACCGCTCGCGCTTGCGTGCCCGATCGATCAATCGCCGCCGCGCGATCATCGCCACCCACCCCGCCTCACTCGTCCGGGCGATGTCGTAGCGCGCTGCCGTGCGCCAGAGATCGATGAAGATCTCCTGCACCGCATCCTCGGCATCCCCCGACTCGGCCGACCAGCGTCGCGCCAGCGACCAGACGAGCGCGCTGTATCGAGCGACGCACTCGCACACCGCGCGCTCATCACCGGCGGCAATCCGCGGCAGCAGCGGCTCGATCGCCGGCGCCACGCGGCCCGCTACGTCGCCTACCAGCGCGAGGTGCGCCCGCCCCGAATCGCTTCCGGGCACGCGCGTCATGTCATCCATCCGAGCGAATCGTCCACGCACCATGTTCGTCCCAAATCGGCCTCGTCGATACCTGAGTACTCAATCCGTTCGACAGCCCGACGGTTTCGGATGCACCGAATCCCAGGCTGCATCCGCGGCCGGCCGCGCGACGAATCGCTGGGCAACCGCACCACCCTTCCCTTTGCTCCGAGGAGCCAATCCATGCGTTTTTCCTCACTGGCGTTCATCACGGCTGCATCCCTCTGCACGCAGGCGCCGGTCGCCGCGCAGCATCCATCGCGTGGCCCGTCCATCCCGCAGGTGGCGAAGACTGCCGGACAGTTTACCACCTTGCTCGCCGCCGTTGATGCCGCCGGCCTGACGGAGACCCTGCTCGGCCGAGGGCCGTTCACCCTGTTCGCCCCAACCGACGAGGCTTTCAGCAAGCTGCCGAATGGCACGATCGCGGATCTCCTCAAGCCGGAGAATCGTGAAAAACTCCGCACGATCCTGACGTATCACGTCGTCGCCGGCCGGGTGACCGCAGCGCAGGCCCGGTCCGTCAGCAGCGCCGAGACGGTCGCCGGAGAGAGCCTTCGCATCAGCAGCAACGGTGACCAGCTGCGGATCAACGACGCCGTGGTCCGGATCGCCGATGTCCCGGCCGCCAACGGCCTGATTCACGTCATCGACCGTGTGCTCATCCCGACGGAGACCCGGGCGTCGACGTCGACATCGGGCGGTGCGCTCGAACTGGTCGATCTTGCCATTCAGCGCGGCGTGCCGCTGTTCAACAACGGGCAGCCGGAGTCCACGGTGGCCATCTACGAAATCGCGTCCCGCGCACTGCTCGCACTGGGCAACGCCGTGCCCGACGACGCGCGTCGTTCGCTCCGCACGGCCCTCGGCAACACGAACGGCAGCGTGCGCGATCGTGCATTCACGTTGCGTGGCGGGTTGGACGATGCGCGGCGCAGCCTGAGCGGACAGATGCAAATGAGCGGAGCGCGCTGAGCATACCGCGCGGGTGATGGCGCTGCGATCAGCGCCGTCACCCGCGGACGGCGAGCGAGTGTCGTGCAGGCGAAGTTCCTTGGCCAAAGGTGGGCGGTGGATTTCGGTGCCAGCCAAGGCGCAACCCGCAACAATACCAGCGGTATTGCGAGGAGTTGCAACGCCGGGTGGCGCCGAAAGGCACGCCCAACTGCCGAGAGACTTCAGCTACGCTACACTAGCGCCGTGGCACCAGCCAGGTCACACGCTCAGTCTCAGCTTCCACCCGTGCCCGCGAGTAGACCAGCGGGAAGTACTTGTCCTCCGCCCACAGCTTGAGCAGGTCGGCGTAGTGCGGGCTCCGCGGATCAGCCGATTGCCCTGGAACGTTCGTGACGATCGACCGATCGAAGTCTCCCAGATCGATCACTTCGCGGAACGAGGCACCAGCCGTCTGACGGAAGCCGGCGCCACCGGTGGCGTTGACAGTGTTGCCGTCACCGCTGCGTGATGCCGGCGGAAGATCGTACTGCGCCGAGAGCGGATGCCTGAACGACGCGGTATGCACCTTCCCCCAGGCCCACGCGCTCACGTCTGGCCCAAAACGCTTGCGGACATCAGCGGTGGCGTCGTCGAGGGCGCCAAGGACCAGTGAATCCAGCGCCGGCGTACCCTGATACCGCGTCAGATACCGTTCCAGCCAGTGGTACGACGGTCGCAGCGCGAGCATCGCGGCCACCTCACCCATGCCGGTCGTTTCGCGCGAGATGGCGCGCCGGTAGAGCGCCGGTGCCCATGCGGCGAACAGCGTCGGCGCCGTCTCCTCACGTGACATCCGTTGATTCCAGCCCGCGAGCAACGCGACATCAACCCGCGATGCGGCACCCATCCGATCCGCCGCCGCGCGCAGCGCCGGAATCAGCGCGCCGGCCAGGAGCGACTTGTCGTCGTGCTGCAGAGCCGCAAAGTCCTCAACGGTAAATCGCTGCGAGCTGCGCAACACTTCCCGCACCCGATCAGCACGATAGCGTGTGGCCCATTCGTACGAGATCGGTGTGGCGTAGCCCGGTGGCAGAATGTTCTCGTTCGAGGTGTTGATGAACCCCGATGCCGGATTGTACGCGCGCGGCAACGTCAGCCCAGGCACGAACCCGCTCCACTCGTGCGTGCCGCCGCCCGGCACCGGCAGCAATCCGCTCCACGAGCGCCTGGGCATCAGACCGGCGGCGATCCATCCGATGTTTCCATCCACATCGGCGTAGATCATGTTCTCACTCGGCATCAACCACTTCGTCATCGCCGCTTCGAACTGCGTCCAGTTGCGCGCCCGATCCAGCGCCAGCGAGCCAAGGTAGCTGGCGGTGCCCGGCTCGCTGTGCACGGAGCGAATGGCAAACGCTCGCCGACGTGTGCTATCGATCGAGACGATCGGCCCGTGCACCGTGAACTGCAGTGTGAGGATACGAGGAGCCTCACCCTTCACTTGAACGGTGTCCACGCGTCGCACAATCGGACGTAGCGCGCCGCGATGCGAGTAACAGCCGAGCGAAGCAGCGGGCGCGCCGGCACAGGCGCTGAGCGCCTCGACATAGACATCCTGCTGATCCATGCCAACGACCGTGAGCCCGAAGGCGATACGGTCGTTGTGGCCGATCGCCACGCCAGGGGATGCCGGCTCGCCCGCACCGATCACGTTCCAGCCCGGCGCCACGAGATGGGTGAGATAGCGCACCGCCGGATTGGTGATGACACGATGAGGATCGTTGGCGAGAATCGGTCGTTGCGTCGCCGTCTTCGCGCCGCTGACCACCCAGTTGTTCGACCCTTCGATCCGGTTGTACGCAACGTCCGCGAACGCACTGCCGAAGCCGCCGAGCGACGCACTGCTGATGCCGGCCAGGTCCAGGCCAGGCGCCGGATCCAGCGCCCGAACGGGATCGGCTGGCAGCAGCGCTTCCACCCGCGCCGCACCAATCGCCGTCACGAGCTGCGCACGCAACACTTCACTCGGTCCATTGCCGACGCCACTCAGTCCGGTGGCGCGGGCAAGCGGTACCGTGATGGCCCACGGCTCCGGCCGAAAGCCGAGCATCGCGAACTCCGGCGGCAGCGCATCGCCAGCCTGGGCGATGTACGCATTCACCCCGGCAACGAAGGCCGCAACGATCGCCTTCGTGTCCGGACCGTAGGCCGCCCACTCGCG
>JANNVN010000179.1:0-21286 GCA_031414435.1 Gemmatimonadaceae bacterium | reverse complement strand
GGAACGACCGCGATCTCCGTCCGCGTCTCGATATCGCCGTCCTTGCGATGCAGCGTGACGCGGTCGGAGGCGAGCCAGGCGCGCCCCTGCGTCGCGGGCTCTCCAACGGGCTGGAACGACGACGACCACGTCTGTCCGGATGTCAGGTCATGCAGATAACAGAACTGCCCGGAGACATCGCGAGTACTGTCTGCCCGCCAGCGCGTGACGGCCATCGATTCGTATCGACTGTAGCCACTGCCATTGTGATTGATCATGACGGTGTACGGATTCGAGCCGAGCAGGGCGATGCGTGGCGATGATGGCAGTTCCGTATTCACCTCGCGAACCACCGGGCGCTCGCTTTCCTGCGCGAGACGCGTTTCTTCCGGCAGCACCGTTTGCGCATCCTGCAGGAGGAGCCGTCGCGGCACGCGTTCGTGCAGCAGGAGCTCAACCGATTTCACCATCGAATCGGCATGAAAGCGCGCCTGCCAGACATCCTGCAGCAGCAGGTTGGTGAATGACACCAGCGACATGCCGATGTGGTGCGCCATGTAGGCCCGGACCAGCGTCATGCGTGCGCCGGGTGCGGGTCGGGTGTAGTCGAGTGCGTCACAAAATCCGTACTCGCCCAGTGCGCCCTTCACCTCGAGGGCCCGAAGGTTGGCGAGTGAACGGCGCGGCTCGATCTGCGCCGCGAGGGCGGTGGCGTAGGGCGCGATGACCAGGTCGCGCGCAAGACCACGCTTCAGTGCCAGGTCAGGCACGCCAAAGGCCCGGTACTGATAGGTCTCATGACGGTCGCGCACGTTGTAGGCACTCTCGCTCACGCCCCACGGTACGCCACGCAGGCTGGCGTACGACACGTGCCGGTCGACCACGCCTTCATAGGTCTGCGCCAGGAGCGTATAGGGGAGCGACCGCATCACGAGTACTGGCATCAGATACTCGAACATGCTGCCGCTCCAGCTCACCAGCACCGTCGCACCGGCGGTGCGCGACAGGCCGCGACCGAGTCGGAACCAGTGCTCGAGCGGCACATCATTGCGTGCGATGGCGATGAAGCTGGACAGGCGTGCTTCGCTCGCGAGCAGATCGTAGTACGAGTCGTCCGGTGTGAATGACTCCGGGTGATATCCGATCGTGAACAGTTTCCGTTCACTCTCATACAGGAAACCGAACTCCATCGCATGGACGAATTCGTACGCGGCGCCCGCGAGCGCGTGCAACCGATCGTGCAGCGTGGGTTCGACGACGGCCAGCGCGAGGCACGCCTGGCGGACGGCAATCAGGTGGCCGGCGATGTTCCCGCTATCCACGGTACTGATGTACGGCGGGTCCAGCACCCGCAGATCGGTGAGGTCGTACCAGTTGTAGAAGTGACCGCGATACTTCTTGAGGACCTGCAGCGTGCTGAAGGTGCGCTCGAGACGCGCGGTCATGTCACCGACCGTGATCAGCTGCAGGTCGCAGGCGCTGATGGTGGCGAGAAGTTGCAGTCCGAGGTTGGTCGGCGACGTACGCATCGCGACGACGGGCAGGGGATCGGCCTGGAAATTGTCCGGCGCCAGCCAGTGTGTTTCGGCGGTGACGAAGGTATCGAAGAAGTGCCAGTGCAGCGCGGCGTAGCGTTGCAGCGTCTCTTTCATTGCGGCATCGAGGGGTGCACGGACGCGCTCGGAGGTACGGCTCATGCCCGCCAGGATGCGCGGGGCCAGCAGCCAGACGCCGATCAGTGTGGCAGCGACGCATGCGGTCAGTGCGGAGCGCTCGAATGGCAGCGCAAGCGCCTGTCGCCGCCAGATCGCGTTCCCGACGACGAGTGCCACCCCTGCCGCCACCCAGAGCACGCTGCTCCGCATTGCGCGACGGGTCACCCGACTGACGTCGGCAAGGCTTCGCTCCACCAGCAGCGCCGACTGCCACTCGAGCATGTTCCGGTGCGACACATGCAGCCGATACAGCGTTCGAACGATCGCATCAATGGAGATCAACGCCTGATGCGGCAAGGTGAGCACGGCCACGGCCGCCTGCTCGATACTCACCATCGCATCCTGCGCCACGGCGTCGTAGTATGCACGCCACGATCGGTCGAGTGGTGGCCGGACAACCGCCAGCACCAGCGCCGTGACCCACGGCGCCACGATGGCGCCCAGGCCAAGCAACGTCCAGCGCAGCGGGGACCCGGGCAGGATCGTCCAGCCGGCAACCAGGAACAGCAGCTGCGAGATCTCGACCGTGCTGCGGCGCAGGTTGTCGAGAATCTTCCATTGCGAGACCATCGAGAGTCGGTTGCGTTCCGGCCCGTCGGGGCCAGGGACCGTGCGTCGGAGCCAGGGCAGCAGCTGCCAGTCACCGCGGATCCAGCGATGCTTGCGACGCGTGTACGCCACGTAGGTGGCTGGATAGTCGTCATAGACGACTACATCCGTCGCCAGTCCGGCACGCGCGTAGTTGCCCTCGATCAGATCGTGCGACAGCAGCGTGTTCTCGGGAAAGCGCCCGCGCGTGGCCCGCTCGAAGGCGTCGACGTCGTAGATGCCCTTGCCCGTGAAGGAGCCCTCGCCGAAGAGGTCCTGATACACATCGGACACGGCGGTCGAATACGGGTCGACACCGGGATGGCCCGACGCGATTGACGCGAAGCGCGAGCGGTGGGCGCTGGGCAGTGACACGCCCACACGCGGCTGGAGAATGCCGAAACCGCGTACGATGCCGCGTTGCGGGTCGTAGACCGCGCGATTGAGCGGGTGCGCCAGCGCCCCGATCAACGACGGCGCGGTCTCTGGCGGCAGCATGGTGTCGGCGTCGAGCGTGATCACGTACTTCACGCCGACCAGCGCCGCCGTGTCGCCCGCCGCGAACGAGAAGGCCTTCGTCGCCCGTCCCTGCACGACGGCATTGAAGTTCGAGAGCTTGCCACGCTTCCGTTCCCAGCCCATCCAGACACCCTCGAGCGCATTCCACTCGCGCGAGCGGTGCAGCAGATGGAATGGCCCCTGACCGTCGGTCGCGTGGCGCAGATTGAGGTCGTTGATACCCGCCGTCGCGGCGTCGATGATCGCGGCATCGCCCGGCATCGTCTCGGCGGCGGCGTCAGTGAAGTCACTCAGGACCGCGAAGCGCAGGTGCTCCTCACGATTGGCGAGGAACTGCACTTCCAGGGTGTCGAGCGCCTCGTGGACGTCGGCGACAGTGCCGAACAGCGTCGGAATCACCACCGCCGTGCGATACTGGTGCGGCACGCCGTGTTCATGCAGCTCGAGCCGCGGAAGGCTGCGCGGTGGCAACAGCGCCGTGACCAGTTGATTGAAAACCGTCACGGCAATGTCGAGCGCCGGCAGGAACGCGAGCAGCAGGAGCAGCAGCATCGACTCGCGCGCATCCGACTCGATCAGCAGCATGACACTCAGGGTCGCCAGCAGGACGAGGGCTGCCAGCCCACCGGTGAAGACCGTGTTCGGATGGCGGTGCACGGCACGTTCGATCGTTTCACCGAGCGTCGGCACATACCCCGCCGCCGCTTCGAGCTCGGTCACACCGTCGTCCACGAGATAGAAGCCGACATGGGTGCGGACGTCTGGCGCATCGATGCCGTGCGTGGCGGAAGGACGCTGGGCGAGGTCGACGGCCCACCGCGCGACCGTTGCCTCGCCGTGGCGGCTGCCCTTCGCGATTCGCTCCACCACGTGGCGGTAGGCGTCACGCGTTGCAAACGTCATCTGTGGGTAGAACCCCGATGGGTCGCGACGAAGCACCGCCTCCATCACACTCTGCCCTTCGACGAAGTGACGCCAGTCGCGTCGCCCGATGTCACGCAGGCTGGTGATGCTGTTCGCCATCAGCAGGCCGGTCACGGTGACGCGATGCGTGGACAGTGCCACCGATGATTCCGGGCTGACGCCCGCATCGCGCATCCAGTGTTCGAGCCACGCCAGGGCGGGCGATGACCCTTCGCTCCGGCGCAGCAGGCGGAGAAAGCGCGAGACGAAGTGCGGGGTCAGCACATGCTCCGCATCCGCGAACTCACGCAGGGACTCACGCAAGGCCTCCCCACCCTCCGCACTGGCCTGCAGAATACGCTCCGACCAGGCGTCGGCGAGTTCGGTTTCGTCCAGACGCTGCATCGTGCGCAGTGTCGTGCGACGCACGCTCTCGATCAGCCCCAGCCGGAGCATGGCCGGCATCGCCCAGAGTTCGCCCACCGACAACGGCGTGACGCTCTGAAACGACTCGACAAAAAGATCCACGTTCTCCAGATCGACCCGCGCTTCGGTGTGCGAGATCAGGGAGATCGCGATCTCGTACACGCGCGGATACCCCGTCATCGGCCCGCTCGCCAGTTCGGGCAGTTCGCGATAGTAGCCACCCGGCAGGCTGCCGCGCACTTCCTGCAGGTGTTCCAGTACGACGTGATAGTTGTCGAGCAGCCACTCGGCCGCCGGGCCGGCATCGACACCGCTGGCGGCAGCCGTCAGCAGCCGCGCATGCGCCTCGCTGAGGATGCGTCGCGTGACGGACAGCCGTGCCAGCAGACGAGCCGGCCGGAGCGGCGCGCGTGTGGCAACGAGGCGCTGTTCCCGCGCAACGGCGCGCGCGCGCGCGGCCAGATGATCAGCGCCGAGAAGTTCGCCAACGATGGGCCCGGTGAGAAGCTCATCAGCCGCCTCGGTACGCAGGCGCTCGGCACGCGTACTCACCGCTGCACGATGTGAGGCACAACGCGTCGAGCGCGCCCGCCGTGACTCAGCCAGGCCACGTTCCGCCCTGCACGTGGTATCGTCACACCGGACTGCGACCCTGAATCACGCGGACCAGTACCACCACGACGGCCACGACCAGCAGGATGTGGATCAATCCGCCCATCGTATACGCCGTGGCGATACCGAGCAGCCAAAGAATCACCAGGACGATTACGATCGTCATCAGCATGTGAAAGCTCCAGTTGGAGACCAATGGACACGACTGGCTGGTGCCCGTCCGTCCGCGCAGCGCTGTTTGAGGCCATCCGCGCGCGCAACTGCAACCTATGCTGCTGCGTACACTGCACCGAACTCCACGGTGTGATCGCAGCGAACAGGTCTGGTGGCCGGATCAATCATGTCACACCAACGAGACGTGATCGAACGTCCGGTGCGTCAGTCGGTGCCGCTGCCTGTCGATGCGATGCCATGGACAGGCAGTGTGACGACCAGTTGACTGCCGCTTCCGGGCCCGAGACTGCGCGTGTTCACGCTGCCGTGATGTGCCTTCACGAGCTCGCTGACCACCGTCAGTCCAATGCCGGGCACAACATCGGTGTATCCGTCGCCGTGCACCTCCGCCGCGGGCCGGTCGAACATCGCCGATCGCCCGTTCGAGTCAGGGCTGGCGTTCGGGTCAGTCAGCGTGACCAACACGCTCTCGTCGTTCGCGGTCACCACGAGCGTGAGACTGCCGCCCTCCGGTGCATGCTTCGATGCGTTGCTGAGCAGGTTCGTGAAGATCTGCGTCAGCCGGATCGCGTCGCCTGTCACGTGCACAGGGACTGTCGGCAGGGTCGCCACCAGGGTCTGAGACCGTAGGTCCATTGCGGGCTGACAGATCGCAATCACTTCGGCCACAACTGCTGTCAGCTCGATCCGGCGGTGATCGACAGTGAGCGTGCCGCTCTGCGCCCGTGAAATATCGAAGAGATCGTCGATCATGCGCGCCATGTGGACGACCTGTCGCTCGATGATGTCCTGCAGGCGCGGCAGAATCGGGTCACCCGGTTGTACGCGGGCCAGCAGCGCCGAGACGTTGCGCATCGGGGCCAGGGGGTTCCGGAGTTCGTGTGCGAGAACCGCCATGAAGTCGAGCTGTCGACGGTTGGCCTCTTGCAGGTCGAGCTGTATTGCGCGTGCGCCGAGCGTGGTGAGCACGAGCTGTTCGTTGGCGGCACGCATCTCGGCGCTTGGCCGATCCCGATCAGTATGGCCGTCCGACGCCGGCGGGCCCCGCTGCAGTCGCGCCGCAGTCGTCGACGGACTGGTGTCGACAGGCTCAGGAGCGGGCGGATCGCCATGAAATGCAATGTGCCAGGCGCTGCTCTGCTTGGAGCGATACATCGCGGCATCGGCCAGTGCCGTCAGCGTGTCGATGGTCTGCCCATCATCGGGAAACAGGCTGATGCCGATGCTGGCATCGAGGTGTATGGCGTGCTGTCCAAGTTGCAGCGGTGCCGCAAGCGCCAGTAGCACCTTTTCGGCGATGACGGTCACATCGCTGCGCTCGCCGACATCCGTCAGCAGCACGACGAACTCGTCACCGCCGTGCCGACTCACCGTATCCGCAGAGCGTACCGCGGACACAAGCGTTGCGGCGGCATGGCGCAGCGCCTGATCACCAGCGAAGTGCCCGAACGTATCATTGACCTGCTTGAAGTCATTCAGATCGAGAAACAGCACGGCCAGCCGCGTGCCATGGCGCGTCGCGAACGCCGCCGCTTGCAGGAAACGCGCCTGCAGGAGCACGCGATTGGGCAACGCCGTGAGCGTGTCGAGCTCCGCAGTGCGCTGGACAGCACTGAGGTGCAGTGCGGCCGCTTCGCGTTCGATCTGCGCATGTAGTGCCGCCAGAATCAGCCGCTCGTTCGCCTCTTGCAGCTGCGCGAAGATGCGCGCCGTGCGGCTCGCGGCATCGTCAGGAGCTGCCTGGTCCGACGTCACGGCACCGACCGGGGCCCGGGCACGGGATCAGCTGCCATCGGACGCGTCTCCGTGGTTGAGGCGTTTGCGCGTGGGACGACCGCCCAGCAGTCCTTCCTGGTCCGGCAACGTGACGCCGATCTGAATTCCGGAGGCAGTGATGGTGAATTCGCGCAGGCTGTCCGAGTGCGGAGTGCCGCGGACTTTCACAACCGCAATGACGCGCCGCAGGCGGCTCTCGACTTCGATGTAGCGCTGCACGATGACGGCGTCGGTCATGAACGCGGTGCCGTATGGACTGAATCGCAGGTCGGTATACCGGTCTTCCAGCTCCGACGTCATCAGGAGCGTGACGCCCTCAGCCGCGAGCGCGGTGACCAGCCGGGAGAGCGATTCCCGGAAATCACTGCGGAAGGTCGGCGCCAGCGCCAGCTCGAAGCCCGACAACGAATCGACGACGACCCGTGTGGCCTTCAGCCTCCGTACTTCCGCTACGAGCAGGAGCAGGATTTCATCGATCGACAGATCCGGCGCGCGCGAATCGACCAGCCCAACCGCGCCGGCATCAATGAGATCGGCCACCGTGCGGTCGCGGCTCTGATTGGGATGCTGTTCGAACACCGCAATCACACCCGTCTCGCCACGGCGGGCGCCATCAGCCAGAAATGCCGCGGCGAGAATACTCTTACCGGAGCCGGATGGGCCGGCAACCAGCAGCGAGTAGCCGCGCGGCAGTCCTCCACCGAGCATCGCATCGAGGCCTGGCACGCCCAGCGAGACGCGGTCATCCGTCTGGTTGGCAGCGCGCGCGCTCTTCGTCGTCGCTCGCGCCACCGGGGCAAAGACCGTCACGCCGGCGTTACTGATCCGGAAGGTGTGCAACCCAGGCAGCGTCGGTTGCCCGCGCATCTTCATGATCTCGAGTTTGCGGACCATCGAGTTCCGCTCCACACTCTGGCGTAGCCAGATCAATCCGTCAGCGACGGTGAAGACGGGATTCGCATCGGTTTCGGTAAAGTACTCGCCGATGAGGAACGTCGTGGCCTGCCAGCTCGTCATCAGCACGCCAAGCTGTTGCACGAAGTGCTGCACCGTATTGACCGGCACGCCCTCGGCGACACCTGACATGACCACCGAGCGGAATGAATCCACGAAGACCAGTCCGGGGCCGACCGCGCGCACCTCTTCCACGATCCGGTGCAGCACTTTCTCCAGGTCGCCCTCAGCGGCGACATCGGAGAGGTTGATGAACCGCACCGATGTATTGACCGCATCGTGGTCGAAGAATGCGAACTGCTGCTGATACCGCAACATCTTCAAGGGCGGCTCACCAAGCACGGTGAAGTACAACGCCGGTCGCTCAGGCGACGCGAGCGCGAACATCATCTGATGTGCGAGCGTCGTCTTGCCACACCCGGGCGGACCGGCGATGAGGTTGAAGGAAAACTCCGGCAGGCCGCCGCCAAGCACCGTATCGAGTCCGGGGACGCCGGTGGCGAGGCGATGGATCGTGACTCTGGGCGTCATTCCGACACGTCCTGCGCGGCATGGCCGCCGAATGGGTTGTCCCAGATCGCCTGCAGCAGGCGTTCTGTGAGAGAGGCGCCCACCATGCTGGCGAGCAGATCATGAAAGGCGAGCAACAGGGCGCTGGCGGCCGCCTGCGAATCGGGCAATGGCTGCATCATGAAGGTCTGGCGGAGCCCGTGAAAATCGATCTCCGTCTGCACGCTGTTGCCGTGCGCGGTTTTGAGCCATGCAAACTGCTGCGACGCCAGATACACGCTCCGGCCGTGGAGCGCTGCAAGGCCACGCGTCCCGACGATGGGGGCGAGTGCGGCATCGATCTCGCGCCATAACGTGACGACTGCGTCCGCGAGCTGAACGGCGTCCGGCTGTGGCCCCGAGCGCCGCGCAAGCGCGCCAGCAATCCGACGGCTCTCTGGGAGAGACATAGCGTGTCGTCCGAACTGCGAGCGTACCTGGAGTGCCCGCGATGGGCCGTCTCCGTTCTTGCAGGCACATTGGAATGTAGCACTGCAGCACCCTTTCACGCCCGGCGCGCCTCCGTCCCGTTGCAACATGAGGGCGACACCGACGCTCACGACTGGTGGACGATGGCCGGCGTGTCTCGATGCGACAGTGTCGGTGAGTCGGTGGTGCTTGGGTGTCTGTCGTACGTGGGTGTCTGTCGTGCTTGGGTGTCTGTCGTGCGTGGGTCTGTCTGTCGAGTTTGGGCGTTTGTCGTGTTTGGCGTCAGTCGTGCTTGGGTGTCTGTCGAACGTGGGCGTCTGTCGTGTTTGGGCGTCTGTCGTGCTTTTGTGCCCGTCGTGCTGCATCCGGAAACGAGTGCCCGCTTTCGGCGACTGCGGCCGTGCGAGCACGATTCGTGCTATACTTGATTGCAGCATTCAGACATACGCCTCATGCATGAGGCCCCTTGGCGGACGAGGCAGATGATCTCGTCAGTCGAAGGCGCGACCTACGTCCTTTCAGGACGGTGGATCGCGCCTTTTTCGTTCGTCCCCGAGACAGGGAGTGCTGGCGGGATTGCTGAGTATGCAGAGTGGCAGCGCACTGGCGCTCCGGCGGGTGACGAAATCCGCTGTGACAGATGACCGACATAGACTCGTTGCGTGGACATACTGAGGGGGGCAGCAGCGGCTATTCCGCAGCGGCCCCCCTCAGTGTCTGTGCGTCGGTTTGCGCCTCGGGAGCGCCTGACGGCCTCATCATCACCGGGCAGCACCCCAATGTGATGTCCTGCTGCTGCACTTCTGTGGTGGTGTGCGCCACGATCCTCATTCGATGGCGCGCGCAGAAACGCAAAAAGGCGCGATGGCAGCGCCTGATGGCACTGCTCGCGCCTTCGTCTCACGGGCCGGACGCCCGAGCGACAAGGATGAAACCGACCGGGCCGGCTTCGATGGTTCTCTGGACCTACGAGCAATCTCCGCCGCAAGACTCGAGCCAGATGATACTGTTGCCGCGCCTCGCACGCCGCCGCCGCCGCCGCTGGCGGGCGTCGCGTGGTGACACGAATGCCGCTTGCGCTCCGCATGCTCACGACGTTGTTTGACAATTGTGCGGTCAGTGCAACACTGAACCGAGCATTTCTTGGCGGACGAGACATCGGGCTCGTCAGTTGAAGGCGCGGGCGAATCCACAGGGTGGAGTCGCGCGCGCTTTTCGTTTGAGTGGTGCCACGCACGCCAGTGCGGGTGGCACTGCGGAGGCGCCATGGGTATCAGCGACATCTCCACCATCGACGGGCCGCTTGCAGAAGAACTCTCGGAGCTCGCCGATGGCAGTATCAGCTTGTTCGTCATCCTGCCGATTTTTCAGCGGATGCTCATTTCAGACAGTCGCGCCATGGCCCTGCAGCGATTCGAAGGTCTGATGAGCGAGCATCTCGCCAATCTCGATGGCATTCTCGGTGAGGTACTCCTGCGCCGCGATCAATGCGATGGAGAGCTCACGAAATCGTTGTTTGGCTCGCTCACGCAACTTCGGGCGCGACCGGCGTGCACCGCGCGCGACCTCGAGATACTCGGCGTAGTGCAACAGGCGCAATTGTTCTTGGTCGGGTCGTGCGGCTTCGCGCTGCGCTTCGCCCGTGGTGCGCACGCGCATGAAACGGTGCGTGTGCTCGAGGAGTCGCTCCACCGGGTTGGATCGCAGGTCAGCCAGTACCCCGGGTCCGACTATGGCAGCGAGCGTGCGCAGTCACAGTCAAGTTCGGCCGCCTGACGGAGCGCCGCGCCCTGTTCCCGAGCGTGGGGAGTGCGAAGTGGGAGTGAGCCAATCGCCGGCTTCCCGTTGGTTTAACGCCATACGTGCATACCGACCACCCCTGCTGGCATGGTCTCGGGCCGTCGTGTCCGCGAATGCCGCACGATTGGTTGGCTCGCTGCTGATTGTGACGTCGGCGATGGCGCTGCTGGGATGGACCACCGATATTGCCGGTTTAATACAGCCATTTCCATCGTTTCGACCGCTCCCTGTTGCATCGGCGCTCGGGATGTTGATGGTGGGAGTCGGGCTGTTCTCGTCCTCGTATCCGCGCGGTCAATGGGTGGCAATCAGCAGTGCCGGCATCGCGCTGCTCATCGGATCGATACCGCTGCAGCAGGCGCAGGGATGGAGCGCCGTCGCGGACGCACTCGGCCGGCTGCCGTCGCCGGCCGGTGTCAACTGGTCTGGCCAACCGCGCGCGCAGATGGCACTCTCGAGTGTAGTGTTCGTTCTGCTCGGCGGGGTTGGCGTCCTGGCGATTGCGTCGCGCCGTCGCGGCCGGTGGTCGTCGATCGTACTGGCAGCAACGGGCGCAATCCTGATGCTCCTTGCATCGACTGTCGCCGCCGGTCAGGCCATGGGATTCCTGAAGGGGACGGAGTTCGGGCACGTGCTGGGTTCGGCGGTGCAGGTGACGTTCTGTGCGATGGTGCTGGCAGCACACTTCAATGCGCTGGCATGGAGCAAGGAAGCGGGGTTCGCGCCGCCACCGGCATGGCTCCCGCTCTCGGTTGGCGCGGGGGCACTGGTGACCGCGCTGTTGGTCTGGCGTGCCATGCTGGCGAGCGAGGAGGCACAACTGATGGAGCAGACTCGCATCGCCGCACTCGCCACGCGGTCGTCTGTCAACCGCCAGCTGGCAGTGGCGCAGCGCAACCTGCGCCGCATGGCACGGTACGGATGGGCACTGGAGTCGCGTTGGTCCGAGGCGGCTACGCAGATGGTGGATGATGTCGAAGGGCTCGAATTCCTGGTATGGGCAGACAGCAACGGCCACGCGCGCGCCAGCGATCGCCACATGTCGCCCTCGACGATGTCTGCACTCGAGGCATCGTTCCAGAAGCGGCCTGTGCCACGCTTCCGCAGTGAGCAGGAATGGTTCGTCCCGGTTGCCGGTGACCCCACGCGGACGATGATGGTCGTGCCGCGTTGTGTCGCCGACCGATGCACCGACCTGTTCATCGGCGTGATCAACTCGACCAAGGTGCTCGGCGCTGTACTCTCAGACACCATACTCGGCTATGAAATGGCGATCGGAGATGGCTCAAACTGGTTTCGCGCCTCTGCCACACTGCCGGCAGTCAACCCACAGCGCCTGATGCGACAGACACTGCTTCCGGACGGGCTCAACTGGCAGTTGGGCGTCTGCCGTCTGCGCGCACGGCGTCGATGACACCATCAGCACTCAGCACACTGGTGCTCGTGCTCGGGCTGGTGGTCACCGTGCTGCTCGCAATTGCGATCCGCCTGGCCCAGTCGCTGACGCAGGCTGCCCGGATCGAGGAACGCGACCGGATCAATCGCGCACTGGTGTCCGCGACCGATGGCTTGTGGGAGTGGGATCTGAGTACAGGAGACGTGGTGCGTTCGCCAGAACTGTGGGCACGCCTCGGCTACGGAACTGGCGCCCGACAGCGTTTGATGCGGGATTGGCTGGCGCTCGTGCACCCGCATGACGTGGTGAGGCTCGAGCTGCGGTTGAACGAACACCTGGAGAGCCGAACCGACGCATTCGATGCGCAATATCGTGTGCGAAGCGCGGCTGGTCGCTGGCACAACATCGTCGAGCACGGGCGCGTCGTGCTTCGCGGACCCGATGGCACGCCTCTGCGCCTTCTCGGAATGTTCGCTGACGTAACCGACCGCCGTCATGCCGAGGAGCTGCTCCGGCAGACAGAGACAACGAGAATAATGGGGCGGCTTGCTGCACGGATCGCCCACGAGATCAACAATCCGCTGGCTGGGATCCAGAATGCCTTCCTGCTGGTCAAGGACGCCATCCCTGCCACACACCCGCACTTCGGGTACGTCGGGGCAATCGAGTGTGAAGTGCAGCGAATCAGCCAGGTGACGCGCCAGCTCTACGAGACCTATCGCCCGGAAGCGGAAGTGAGCCCACACGCGCCAGTGCAGACGGTACTCGGTGACGCCGTCGCCTTCCTCGAGCAGGTCAATCGCAACGTCGGAGTCGCAATCAGCGTGGACCTGGGTGATACCGCGGCGGTCGTCAGGTTGTCCGACGCCATTTTGAGGCAGTGTGTCTGCAACCTCGTGCAGAATGCGATCGAGGCATCGCCCAGAGGCGCGCGCGTCACGGTGACGGGCGCGATCGTGGGTCACGACTTCGAGCTGCGGGTACGCGACATGGGCCCGGGCGTCCCGCGTGATCGTCGCGACCGCATCTTTGAGCCGTTCGTCGCCACCAGGGCGTCGCAACTTTCCACTGGCGGCATGGGGCTCGGACTGTCGCTCGTGCGCCGCGCACTCGATGCGGCAGGCGGCAGTATCGAAGTCGCCGACGCGGACGGCGGTGGTGCCGAGTTCATTGTTCTCGTTCCCCTGGCTGAAAGCCTCGTTCCCGGAGTTACTGTATGACACGCGGCCGTATTCTGATCGCAGACGACGAACCGACCTTTCTCGAGTCCACCGCGGAGCTGCTTCGCCGCGAAGGGTACGAGTGCGAGACGGCCAAAGACGGTGTGGAGGCGCTCCAGCTGGTGGTGGACCAGCAGTTCGATCTGCTGATCACCGACCTCGATATGCCAGGCAACGCCGACCTGGGCCTCATTCGTCGGGTGGCGCAGGTGCGCGGTGGACTGCCGGTGATCATCCTGACGGGCTTCCCGAGCGTCCGTTCGGCCGTCGCCAGTATCGAACTGCCGGTGGCAGCCTATCTGACAAAGCCAGTGCTGTTCAGCGAACTGCTGGAACGCGTGCATGCCGCCGTGGCGCGATTCCGTTCCTTTCGAGCGATGCAGGATGCAGAGTTGCGGTTGAATGACATGCGATTGCGCTATGAACAGCTCGCTACCCAACGTGGGCCCGGTGCGCCGACTGCTGACACCTTCCTGTCCTTGGCACTCCGCAATGTGATGGGGTCGCTGACTGATCTGGAACAGCTCGGTCGCGCGCTGGCGGGGTCACCGGTGGATGCGCACGCCTGCCAGATCATGAACTGTCCGCGCGGCTCACAACTCACCTCAGCCATTCAGCATACGGTCGAGGTACTCGAGGAAACGAAGCATGCGTTCAAGTCGAAGCAGCTGGCGGAACTGCGCCAGAAGCTCGAACTGCTGCTGCAGTACAACTGACGGCGTTCAGGAACGCTGGTTCGCCGCGCCCACACGCTAGCACGAAAGTTGCCGTCTCTGTGAAGTGTTGTGACACCGTCTCTGCCCTCTGGGCAGGGAGCCTTGCCGGGCGAGATGTCGATCTCGTCAGTCGGAGGCGTGATGGAGTTCCGTTGCGGAGCTCTGTCACGCCTTTTCTGTTTCCACATTTTCGCCAAAGGAGTCGACGTGAACTGGGATACCATCGAAGGCAACTGGAAGACCGCCAAGGGCAAAGTACGTGAGCAGTGGGGTAAGCTGACGGACGATGATCTGGATATCATTGCCGGCAAGCGCGATCAGCTGGTCGGCATGATTCAGCACCGCTACGGCAGAGGCAAAGAGGCGGTCGAGAAGGAGGTTGCTGTGTACGAGGCACGTCATGGCGGTGAAGCCGCAAACTCACATCAGAGCTGAGGAGAAGGCCGTATGCTGCGCTGGGCTTTCGCATTTCTCGTGCTGGCACTGATCGCCGGAATCTTCGGGTTTGGTGGTGTGGCTGCAGCGTCGGCGGGCATCGCCAAGACGTTGTTCATGGTGTTCGTGATCTTCGCCGTGATCGCTCTTGTGGTCGGTTTGGTTACCGGGCGACGACTGACCACGTAGCTGTGCGGCAACGCAGCTCACGCCCAGGTGGCAGCCTCATGCCAGCGCGGTGATGTCACCGCGTCACGGTTGGAGGCCTCCACCTGGGGTTCATGCCGTACGTCCTGCCGCACTCGCTTTGGTCGCGAGCTGGCCTGCGACGAGATGCTGCATGTTGCGCAATGATTCGACAGCAAACCGCGCCTGCAGGCTGCGGCCGACGAACCGGAATCCAATGCGATGGACTGGGTTGGGGATGTGACCGGTCTTCGAGAAGGAGTGAATCCGGAACCGCACCTGCCCAGTGGCGAGCGTCTTGATGATTTCGAAGGTGATCTCGCCCTGCTCGATATGGCCGGCGAGCGTCTGGTAGCTGTAGCCCCACACCTGTTCGGCTCCCGCGGCGCCATCCCGTAATTCATCGATCACGCGACTGACACGCACGGGAAGTTCGAAGCGCATCCAGAGGTATGTCGCGGTCAGGAGCATCGCGCGGCCCTCGAGTGGTGCGCGCGCATCGAAGCGCCCACGAATGAGCCGCGCCGGTGGGAACGAGTACTCGGCAAGAATTCTGCACGCCGTCGCGAACGAGGCGTCTGACATCGGCGGGCCAGGCAGTTCCACAGGGAGCTCCACCTCTCGCGCATCCACCTGCCAGCCCGAGGCTGCCACATAACTGTCGCGCTTCGCCAGATCCACCGTTGGCTGCATCCGTTCGATCTCTGCCAGCCGGGTGAGGAGTCGGTCGTCGACAGAGTGTGGATCAGGCATCAGGTGCGGACGTGAGTGGTGCTTCGGTGGGCGCAAGCTTCTCCGTGCTCATCTGCACCTCTGGTGTGCCTTCCACACCGGCCAGCGCACTGAGACGCTGCAGGAACGTGATCCAGACTTCGGTCTGCACCTGCTTGCCGACGCCCAGCGTCCCGTACGCCAGCGCGACGACAGAATCGCGTGCGCGGGCCCGTGATTCGATGAGCACCCGAAGTGTGCCCAGCGGGTTGCCGACCGGCTCGACGCTGAACGTGATGTGGCCCGCCTCCGGGTGCCCATCCAGCGTCGCCAGCGTGAAGTGTCGCGTCGCCGATTCGATCACGCGTACCCGACCATTCCATGGACCCAGCATCGTGATTTCGTATTCATCTCCCACGCGCGCAAGCCCGTCGCTGCCGTGCGACTTCTCGAAATGGGCAAGTGCGGCGGGTGCCAGTTCGGACAGGTGTCGCTGCAGCAGTTGCAGCAGTGCGGCAGCGCCCAGCGTGGTGCCGCTGATCAACACATCATAGCGCCGATGGACGAGCGGCCCGCTGCCGTCGTGCACCAGCTGTGCATCGGGCCCCGCATCGACGCCGGGAGCAGCTCTGGACGGTGGCACACCTGCAGCCGCGCTGTCGGATTCCCGTATTGTCATGGTGCGCGCGGTGCGCGGCGCCGCCAGACGGCGCCAGATCAACGCACAGAGGCTCACGGCGCCGGCCGCTACCAGGAGCGGCACGACGAATCGAGCAGACTCTCGGCGTCGGACGTAATGCATGCCACAACTCCTGGTATAGAAACATGATAGGTGGTGATCTCCGGCGTGCGTGAATTCCCATGCAACACGCGGGCCGTCGGCGACCGTCTGGCGAAGCCGCCACCGACGAGTCACCGCCCCAACGCAATGAATGCAGTGCGCGGTGCGCAGAACAGCCGCCCAATCAACGACGGACCAATGATCGCCCCGCGCCTACGCCTCTTCGCCCGTCCCGGCGTCGCGTGCGGCCTCAACACCGGAGAATTCCCTTCGGTGGTCGCAGAGCATCTGCGTGGTTTCCGAACCTCCAGCGACGACGCCACCGGCGAGTAGCCTTCAGGAACAGGAGAACTGGCAGCTGACGTGCCTTTCGCAAACCGTCTGGCCCTGTCTACCGGTCGATCACTCCTCGCCGCGGACACGTCGGTAACCACCCGTCACTGGATTCGCCCATGCACCCGACACACAACACCTTGTCCGAAAGCATTCGCGCGCAGTCGGTCGCCTTGCTCAACAAGCAGCTGGCCGCCGCAATCGATCTTCACGGCCAGTTGAAACAGGCACACTGGAACGTGCGCGGTTTCGGTTTCATCGCGATTCATGAACTGTTCGACAAGGCCGCTGACACAGCTCTGCAGGCGGCAGACCTGCTCGCGGAACGCGCGGCCGGCCTCGGCGGCGCGGCCGAAGGTACGGTGCAGACGGCCAGCGCCCGATCGTATCTCGTGCCGTACGCACTCGGTGTGGCGGACGAGGCAAAGCATCTGTTCGCGGTCGCGGCGGCACTGGCGGCGTTCGGACAATCGATTCGTGATGCGGCCGCCGCGTCAACGACGCAGGGCGACGCCACCACGGCCGATCTCTTCACTGAAATTTCGCGTGGCATCGACCAACAGCTCTGGTTCGTCGAGTCGCATCGCGCTCCGGCGTCATGACCGCCTGGCGATCAGGCAGCTCATGTCGCGCGTAACACGCGTCGCAGCCGGCCTCCGTTAGGCCCGGCGCTGCAACAGAATCTTCTCGACATCGCGGTATTCCACCGGTTTCGTAAGGTGAAAGTCAAAACCTGCCGCCAGCGCCCGCTCCTTGTCACCCGGGCTGCCATGGCCCGTCACGGCGACGAGTGTGATGTCGGATAACGTCGGATCTGCACGAATGACTGCCGCGACTTCATAGCCGCTCATTCCCGGCATGCCGATATCGACCAAGGCAAACTCAGGCCGGTATGAGATCATCAGCTCCAGCCCGGCGCGCCCGCTGTGCGCGGTCGTGGTCTGATGTCCCGAGAGGCTGAGTGATAGTGCGAGGGTGAGTGCGGCATCTTCATTGTCATCCACCACCAGTACGCGCCTGCTGTCTGCTATCGGCGACGCCTGTACAACGACGGACGGCACTGTCACCTCCACCGCGTCAACGGCCGACGTCAGCAGCGGGAGTCGGAGCGTGAACGTGCTGCCGGTTCCCGGACCGTCGCTGGCTACGGTGACACTGCCACCGTGCAGTTCGGCCAGGTGGCGCACCAGCGGGAGGCCGAGGCCGAGACCACCGGGCGTCGTGTCGTCGGGCTGCGCCAGCTGGGTATACATGTTGAATATGATCTCGAGACTCTGCGCTGAAAGTCCCACGCCATCGTCGCGGACGTCGAGGATCGCCTCTGAGTCGGTGCACGTCAATACAACCGCAATGTGACCCGGTCGCGGCGTATACTTTGCGGCGTTGTTGACCAGATTCGTCACAATCTGACACAGCCGTACGAGGTCACCATTGACGCGGATGGGTTCGGCCGGAACAGTGACACTCAGCGAGTGCCCGGCGGCATCGATCACGGGGCGGCTCGCCTCGATCGCCTGTTCGAGAACGTCGCCATACAGCACTGGCGCGCATCGCAACGCGATCTTACCGCCGTCGATCCGGCTGACTTCGAGGAGGTCATCCACCAGCCGAACCAGGTGTCCGAGTTGGCGTGTCATTGATCCGAGCGCCTGCTCCGTAGCCGGTCCGGACGATGTCGGAATCGAGAGGATCTCGAGGCCAGAGCGGATGGCAGCCAGCGGATTGCGCAGCTCGTGCGCCAAGGTGGCCAGAAAATCAGTCTTGCGACGACTTTCATCCGCCGCCCGCCGCTCGATGGCACGACGATCGGTGTCGTCGCGTGCGACGCACAACACCGTTGTGATGGCGCCGTGCGCATCAAGCTCCGGTACCAGCGACGCCAGATATTGTCGCGCCACATGTGACGGATCGAGACTGAAGTCCATCGACGCTGGTCTCCCGGTCTCGAAGACCTGACGGAGCGCGGGCTCCCACACGGCATGGTCGAGGCCGAGTTCGCGGTGTGACCGACCGAGCACGAAGTTGAGTGATCGTCCCATGGCCAACGCGGCGGCAGCATTGAGGAACACATGCCGCAACATCGGGTCGTATCGCGTTATCAGATCAGGGGAGTTGTCCGCGAGCGACTGGAGTTCCCGGTCCCGCTGGCGCAGTTCCCGCGCCATGACGAAGCGTTCCGAGGCGGAGTCAATCGTGCGAAGCAGTCCCTGCGGCGACATCCACCGCTTGCCGATGTAGTCATGCGCCCCGGCACGCAGTGACGCCCGCCCGGCTACTTCCGTGTCGTCGCCGGTAATGACCAGCGCCGGTCGGCTGAATCCGCCATCCGGACCGGTCAACGTTGCGAGGAACTCCAGCGCGTTCATGTCCGGCAGGTGAAAGTCGAGCACGAGGCAGCTTGGCCCGTTCCACGGGCCGTCAGCGTCGCCAGCCAGGCGGAGGCCGTCCGCGCCGGTTGCTGCTTCGAGAAAGCGATACCTGCGCCCCGACGCGCTAAGCAGCATGCGCCGCACCTCATCGCGATCGTCTTCGTTGTCGTCAACGATGATGATCAGCCACTCGTCGCCTGTCATGATGCAGGCACCGCGCTGGACGCGCTGGTGACAGAGCCAAGCCAATAGCGAAGCATCGCCTCCACCGCCAGCAAGTGATCAGGATACTTCACCGGCTTGGTGTGATAGGCGTTCGCACCATAGAGGTAACAGAGTTCGAGATCGCGCGGATTCGTCGAAGTCGTCAGAATGACGACCGGCACGCGCTGGAGTGCCGGATCGAGCTTGATGCGTCGAAGGGTCTCGCGCCCGTCAGTCCCCTGCGCGTTGAGGTCGAGGATGACGAGTGACGGAAGCTGCGCCGTGCGTTGCGAGAGGAGTGTCAGGCAGGCATCGCCGTCCGTGACGCGACAGACCTCCGGGCCGATCCCCATGCGGAGAATCGCCTCGCACACGGTATCGAAGTCGTCGTCCGAATCCTCGAGGATCACGACGCACTCAATCTGTCCATTCGGCCGCATGTCAGTGCTCTGTTGCCTGCTCCAGCGTGAACCAGAAGGTCGTGCCCTCGCCGGGACTCGAATCGATCCAGATCTCGCCACCGTGACGCTGTACCAATCGCTTGACGATCGTCAGCCCTGCACCGGTGCCTCCACCGTATTCGTCACGGCCATGCAACCGCTTGAACATGTTGAAGATCTGGTCCGTGTGGCGGGATTCGATGCCGATACCATTGTCCCGCACGTAGTACGCAGACAAGCCACGCGTCCCGGCCGGCCGACCGGTCGTGTTCCCCTGCTCGTGGGGCTCGGCGAATCCCACCTCGATCATGCACATCGGTTTGTCGTTGTACTTGAGCGCGTTCGAGAGCAGGTTGGCGATGATCTCACGGACCCGGATGCGGTCGCAGAATGCGGTCGGGAGCCGCTGTGGCACGACGATCTCGTTCCGCCGCTCCGAGCGTCGGGCATCGACGATCTCGATGGCTTCCGCAAGTACACCGTTGAGGTCGACGACTTCCATCTTGAGCGCCAGCCGGCCGACGCGCGAGAAATGCAGCAACGAGTCGAGCAGGGAGTCCATCCGCACCGTCAGGCGCATGAGTCGCTCCAGCTTTGCCGCGTGCTCAGCGCCGTGCAGTGTGGGATCGTCGCGCAGCTGATGCGCGTACTTGTAGATGCCGCGCAGCGGTTCCTTCAGGTCATGGCTTGCCACGTACGCGAAGGCGTCGAGTTCTTCATTGCTGCGCTCGAGCTCAGTATTCAAATCGGCCACGCGCTCGGCGCGACTGAGGACGAGCTCCATCACGAGCGTCCGGAGGCGCAAAGCCATGTCGATTTCCACCGATTGCCACGGGAGCGAGCGTCCGGTGACTGATTCGAGAAAGAGCTCGAAGCTGCGCCGCGGCGTGAGACGCATCCCGTGGGGCCCGGGAACGGTCGGCTTGTCCTGTGGATTGCCGGCCCAGCGGATCGCCTGTGCCGTCTCCGCGCGGAACCAGAGGATCAGGCTGCGCCGACTCCGCGAAAGCGGAACGGCCAGCACGCCGCTGGCAACCGCCGTCAGTGATGCCCCCGCCGGATACGCGTCTGCCAGCCGGTCGGTCGCGTAAACGGGCAGGGTCGGCAACTGGAACTCGGCGCGCGTCGCAATCCACTGTGCCAGCGTATCGAGTTCGTCGTCCGCAGGCGTCAAGCCGACCCGTGACCAGCGGCCATTTGCATAGAGGGCGGCGCCCGTCGCATTGGTGGCTTCGAGCAGCATCGGCGGACCGTCCATCATCGCCTCCAGGCCGCCCTCCTTGGCAGCGTGTGCGATCAGCTGCTGATGCACCCCCTCGAGTTTGAGGCGATACCCGAGGAACTCCTGTGCCTCGACAGCCTGATGTTGGAGCGACACGATTTGCGCCAGCATTTCGCAGGCGGCGCGCACCGGCAGTGGCAGGTGCGCCGGGCCCGAGTAGTGATGCCCGGCGATGAGCCCCCACAGTTTGTCGCCGTGCCGCAGCGACATGGTCACGCCCGCGGTCACCCCCATGTTCCGTAGGTACTCCGTGTACATGATCGACGGCCCGCGCAATGCACAGTACGTCATGGTCAGCGCGCGGCCGGTGTCAGGGTTGACGAGCGGTACCAGCTCTGCCAGAGCCCCGTCGACGTCAGGCACCGGGCGAATCCACAGCTGCCTGAAGATTTCCCTGGCCGGCTGCGGGATGTCGGCCGCCGGATAGTGCAGCCCCAGCCACGACGACAGGTCGTCACGTCGGCTCTCGGCGACGACCTCACCATGGCCGTCCTCGTGAAACTTGTACACCAGCACGCGGTCGAGTGCGGTCAGTTCGCGGAACTCCTCAGCCACGATCGTGCAGAAATGCTGCAGATCCGTGGCGCCGCGCAGCCGACCCACCGCCGCCTTGACGAGTTCGTAGCCATCCTTCGGAACGCCCCCGCCGTGGACCACAGGTTCAAACTCCACGATCGCAACGCCATCGATCGTGTGCAGCGACACGTCGAGCGCCGCCGCATTCCCCCGCGGCTCCATCGTGAAGGCGTACAACGGGTTCGCGTCGGTCGCAGTGCGTGCCATGAGGTC
>JANNVN010000178.1:0-12761 GCA_031414435.1 Gemmatimonadaceae bacterium | reverse complement strand
CTCGCCGTCAGCACGCCCAGACTGATATGATCCGTGACCCGAATCCCGCCGGGCAACGTCGCCTCGGTGCCTGCCATGCCCGACTCCTCGGTGGTGTCGGACGTCAACCTAGCACAAAGCAAGCTAAGTGAACAGCATTGGTGCTAACCCGGGTTGCTGCTGTCAATGCGACCGGGGTATCGTGAGCAGGAGAAGCATCCGTCGGTCGCAGCGCAGCAGAACGCAGTTTCGTTAGCGGGTGGCTGCATCGCTCGTCTGGTGTCGCTATTTCCATCGAATCGCGCAGCGCAACATTTGGGTAGCGCGCGCGTCCTTCGGGTGCGCGGACCGGTGCCACCACCGCGCGGCGATGGTACCTTCGGGGCAGGACGCGCCACGGCAAGTTCCTCGTCCGGCTCCTCAGCGGCAGCGCCGATCAGGCGCTGCGGTTCGACGAGCTGTGCGCCCTGCTCCGCCGCCTCGGGTTCGCGGAGCGGCACCGGGGCGGCAGTCACTATATCTTCACCCGTGACGGCGTGGCCGAGATCCTGAATCTCCAGCCACGCGGCGGGGGCGAGGCGAAGGCCTATCAGGTGAAGCAGGTCCGTGACATTATCTTGCGCTATCAGCTGGCAGCGCCACTCCTCACTGAAGCGGAGCGCGACGACGATGAAGCCTGACCACCGCTACGAAGTCATCCTGTACTGGTCCGAGGCGGATCAGGCCTTTCTCGCGGAAGTCCCCGAGTTGCCCGGCTGTGCCGCCGATGGCCCGACGTACGCGGCGGCGCTCGAGCAGGTGGAAGGTGTCATCGCGGCCTGGATCGCCACGGCGCACGAACTCGGACGGCCGATTCCGATCCCCAAGGGGCGACTCCTGTTCGCCTGATCGACGGTCAGTGCGCGAGTGACGCCCCCGCTTACACCGGTTGCTCCTGACAATGCGGCCCGCCATCATTGAGTGGGAATAGGATCTAAAAGCCACATTGCAGCAGAACCTGGACTCGTTGAGGCTGTAGAATTAGTCCGGCGGCCCGTTTCTGTCGCGAAAACGCCGCTCAGGCGGGATCCTTGAAGGATCTGGCGCACGCCGATCGTCAATCCTGGGGCAATTGTGGCGGTCGACTTTCGCGTGGGAGCTGACGCAGTATTCGGCGGTGACTTTTCCTACATCCACGTTAGGCTGAATCCGATGATCGTTGCTTTGCGTGATAGGTACTCCGCAACCATCGTAGCACACTGAAACAACTTCGGTGCGCGCTCACATTGCGGTGCAGTCGAAGTCCGCCTGTTGCGTGGCAGACAGGGTGCCGCGTAGGTGATCTCGCTCGTCCTCGAGGTGATGGATAAGGAGCCGAGCCTCGGTAACATGTGGCTCGCCGCCGCGGCGCTAGGCATTCTTGGCTTCGCGCTCGCACGGTGGCGTACCTGGACGATCGTGCCGTGCGCGTTCGCGATTCTGCTGCTCGCTGGTAGTGTGTGGGGCGAATGGAGTGACGCCACGGTCGGAGCCGCGATGCGCGCCGAAGCACATGCTTCGTACGGTTGGCAAGTGGTGGTGGCCGCGACCTTGGCGTTGCTCGTGACGGTGCTCGGGCGGCGGCGGTCGCGCGCCTAGGCGTCTCGAGACGGCGCACTGGCGTATCCTGGCCGCGTTTGCTGAGGGCCGACGGGTCGGCGGCGCCGTTCTGATGAGGGCCCACGATCCGGCCGCCGCGGCCCGTGGGGTGATCGAGCTCTGGGATCTGCGCGTCGATTCGGCGTGGCGCCGCCGCGGCGTCGCGCGAGCCTTGTGGGCGGCGATCGAAGCCGTCGCGACGGCGGCGGGTGCGCCCGAGCTTGTGATTGAAACGCAGCAGATCAATGTCGCCGCGTGTCAGCTCTATCGTGCCCAGGGATGCGAGTTGGTCCGCGTGGACCGATCTGCGTATCCCGAGTTGCCCGAGGAGATTCTGTTGTGGTGGCGCAAGGTTCTCCCCGTACACGACCAGGCGACGTCACCTCGCGTGACGCCGTACGGTGGCCTCCGCGCGGCAACCGAGTGATCTTTGGTCCATGGCCGATCCCGCCGCTGTGCCCATGCTGGTGGTCTTGATCGGCCCACCGGCCGTCGGGAAGATGACGGTCGGCTACGAATTGGCGACGCGCACCGGATTGCGCCTGTTTCACAATCATCACACCATCGACCTGGTGCTCCGATTCTTCGCGTTTGGCACGCCGCCCTTCGAGCGGTTGGTCGGCGAGTTTCGGCGGCGCATGTTTGAGGAGGTCGCCGCGAGCACCCTGCCCGGGTTGATCTTCACCTACGTGTGGGCGTTCAACGAGGCCGCGGATGCGGCCGCCGTCGAGTCGTACGTCGCCCCCTTTCGGGCGCGCGGCGGTCGCGTGGTGTTCGTCGAGCTGGAAGCGACCCAAGCGGAACGGCTGCGCCGCAACGAGACGCCGTTTCGCCTGGCTGAGAAGCCCTTCAAGCGCGATCTCGCGGCGTCACGGGCCCACCTGCTCGCCGCCGACGCGACGTATCAATTGAATTCATCCGGTGCGTTCGACACGCGGGACGACTACCTCCGGGTCGACACGAGTGCATTGGCGGCTGCGGATGTGGCCGAGCGCGTGATCGCGCACTTTGGACTCTCCCGTGCACCCGCGACCCCGCTGGCTACATAACCTTGCGTTTCTGCGGGCAAACGCTGCGGGCAAACGCTGCGGGCAAACGCTGCGGGCAAAACGCTGCGGGCAAACGCTGCGAAGATCGCTGTAGCGAGCGTGGGAGATTCCGCCGCCGACCGCACTGCTCAGGCCGCAGCCTCGCCCGCCCTCCTCTGATCCGACTACGAAACTGGCGCACGGCCGCACCGTAGAGGGTGACAGAACAACGCAGCTTCCCTCGCCGGGCCCGCCCATGACGGTCCTCACGCTCGCCGTTCTCCTGCGTCCGATCCTCCTCTGCGCATTGGTGCCGGTCGCGGCTGTGGGCGCACAGTCCGCCGCTCCCGCGGCGTGGATCACGGGTGACTACGTCGTACAGGACAAGGGCGATGGCATGCCGCACACGATTCGGGTTGGACACGCGCGAGGGGCGTACTCCGTGCAGTGGGATGCGAACACACCGACGACGCTCGTTTCCCGTGGCGGCGCCGACTTTCGGATCGCGGCAGACACGAATACGCGTATCGTCTTTTCGCGGGAGGTGTCTGGAGCGCGCACACTGCTGATGATCAGTGCACCCAGCGACACCGTGCGTGGTCTCCGCGTCGGCCCGATGCGTCCAGGAACAGGCTTTGATGGGGATGATTGGGCCGCCGCGCGCGGTGGTGCGCTGTTCGACTCACTGTCCGTCGCCGATAGTCTGCTCTTTGATGCGTTCTTTGTGCGCTGCGACGCCGAAGCGACGATCGCGATGTACACCGCCGATGCAGAGTTCTATCATGATCGGGACGGGCTCAAGGTCGGGGCGGCCGCACTCGACGCGTTTCGCAACAACTGTCCACGCGACAGAGGCGTGCGGCGTGCCATCGTTCCCGGGACGGTTAGGGTCTTCGGCATCACGGGATACGGCGCTGTTCAGCTGGGCCGCCACCGGTTCATTGAACTGAAGGGCGCCACGGTCACTGAGGCGAAGTTCATTCAACTGTGGCAGCGGACGCCGAATGGCTGGCGCGCCACCAAGACAATCAGCATCGATCATCGCCAACAGCCGCGCGCGTCGCGGTGAGGCGCGCGGTGTTCGCCTCGCGCTCGGCGCGGGACGGGCGTCCCCACGCTGCTCGCTGACTCGCGAACCCGCATTGCTGCAGTCACTGCGGATACCGGTCCGTGCGCCGAAGTACGTTCAGTCGACCGCCGAGCAGCAGCCAGCTGTTTCGTTAGCTGGACCATCCACTTTGATCGTCACATTGGACACCCACTCCTGGTTTCCACCGTCCGATTCTCCGCAACAGCATGCGCTCGCGTACGTGGCGGCGCGGAGCGACGGTGGTCCGCTCGATCGGACACTGCGGGTCACGGTCAACTTCCATCCGGCCAGAGTCTACCGCGGCGTCCCGCTCCTTCGCTGCATCGCGGAGGATGGGGCGTACCGCTCGCAGTTCGAGACCGCTACCGGCAACGGCAGCCTCTCCGCCTACCCGGGGGGCGAGCGCTGGCACTGGGAGACGCGGCTCTTTGGTGGCGCCTATGACGCCACCGCCACCAATGAGCGCCCAAAGGTCGGCGCGCTGAACTACGTGCGCCGCCCGACCGGAGCCGCCCCCCGGTTCGGTTCTGCCCACCTGCGCCTGCGACCGGAGATCGCGTCGCGCTGCACGTTTTGCTTTCCCGATTCCTGCTTCGACCCGTCCGCGTTCGGTACGGCGTCGCGAATGTGTCTCATCGACCTCGCGGCAACGGATCAGCGGGACCGCCTCGACGACTACATCGAAGCGCACGTGCATGGCCCCCTGCGCCTGGCAGCCGACGTGGAGGCGCTTGTCCTCGATCCGTGCTTCCGCGACACCGAGACCGAGGCACTCGCGCGCGAACTCCCGTGTGCGCTCGAATGGCACCCAGGCTTTCGCCTCCACGTCGACGAGATGGCGCAGCATCCGAGCTATCGCGGGCCGGAGTACGTGGTGCTCGGACGGTCGCTGGCGGTCGATGGTTGGCTCACGCCCGCCATCCTCGAGATGGCGCTGCGCACGGAACGTCATCACCCGCAGGACCTCAAGAGGGTCTGGCACTAGCTGGCCCGATTCGGTGATCGCTCGGCTGGGTGATTTCAGGCCGCAGCCAGCGAACCTTGTGATGCCGCGGACAAACGCCCGACTTCCGTGTGGCGATCGCGTGAGGTTCGCCTTAGTCTGAAATGAAGGAGCGAACGCCCCGCTTACCTGATTGCGCGCTTGACGTAGAACACGAGCGTCAGACGTCACGAGAATCGCGACAGCACCATAACCTTCACTCATGATGAGCCGACCGCTTCGACTGGTGCAGCAGTACGGTGTCCTCGTCGTGGTCACCATGCTCAGCCTGTACTACCTCTACCGGGCAGTCCACTACCGGTTTGTGGTACCGGATCGACTTGGACCTGCCCTGTTCAACAAGCAGGTGTGGTACTTCTCGCATCTGCTGTTCGCGCTACCCGTCGTCCTCGGCGCGCCGTTGCAGTTTGTTGCGCCGCTGCGACGACGCTCGCCGCAGTGGCATCGGCGGATCGGGAAGTGCTACGTCATCGGGGCGTCTGGTGCCGCCGTCCTGGCGATCTACCTCGGGGCGATCGTCGGCGAGTATGAAGGCTCACGGCTGTCCATCGCGCTCACCGGGCTGCTCTGGCTGTTCTTCACACTGGCGGCCTGGCGGTGTGCCGTCGCAAAAAACTTCGCGGCCCATCGGGCCTTCATGATTCGCAGCTATGCGATGGCGCTCGTGCTCGTCTGGTTGCGACTGATGTACGACTGGCAGGACCTGCTGTTCTTCTACGTCACGAACCCGGACCTGCGCGACGCCACACGCGAATGGGCCTCGTGGGTCGTACCGCTCCTCGTAGTCGAGATGTGGTTGGCCTGGTACCCGGCCATCAGAATGCGCCGAGCGGCAGGTCCCGCCCCGGGGACAGGCGAGGTCTAACCCCGGATGCTGCAGCCACGGCGACCCGGGTATTGTGGTCAAGAGAGACTTTGGTGCAGCCGCCGCGCAGCAGAACCCAGTTTCGTTCGTTAGGACGCCTGTCGGATTGTGACAGCGCACGCGGTCGCGCTCCACTGGCTCCGAATGCTTTTCCCTTCAACGATGCCGCCGAGCGATGACGATTCCACTGACGTGGCGGTACCTCCTCGCATTCTTTTGCCTCGGCGCGCTGATGGGGATGAGCCATGAGTTAGCGCATCACGTGGCCGGCTTCGCCATTTGTGGTGAATGGGGTTTCAAGACCTTCAACTCTTTTCGGTTGGCCGCGGGCTGCCGGGAGCAACACCCGAACACGTTCTGGCTGGCGACGGTCGCCGGCCCCCTTTTCTTCAATTATCTGCCGTCCTGGGTAGGTGTCGCATTCATGCGAAAGCCCGAGGCCGGTGCACAGTTGTTCGGCGTCTCTCTCGTCTTGAGCACCGTGCCCGCGCTCCGACTGTTCTCTGCAATTGTTGGAGGCGACGAGCAGTGGCTGGGACGATTGCATTTTGGCACGGATCCAACAGTGTACTGGGTGGTCTTGTTTGGCGTCATCGCATTGACGTTGCCACCACTCATCGTGGCGTGGCGCACGATTCGCAATCGATACAAACCGCTCGTCTTTGCCCTGTTGTTCCTCGGCGTTCCGTTGGTGGTTTTTTTCCTCGTTGGTAAAGTACTTGAGGACTTGATCCTCGTGCACAAGGTGCTCGCGGACACGTTGTGGGGAATGCCGTACATGGTCCTTCTCGCCGAAGCTCTGGCGACGTACGGATATGCGGCATTGAAGTCGCACCTATGGCAGCCGGGGAGTATCATGCGTCCTGGCGCGGGCGCCCCAACCCACGTTGCTGCTGGGGACTAGGGTCCACAGAGCATGGCCGGCGTCGCAGGTCGCTGGTCGACAAGTGGTTGTAGTGCGCCGCGGGGATGCCGTCTCGGCAGACGCATCGCCGTGCTGTCGCGCGGCGCTTCGCTCCCTGATGTGGACCAACCCGAGTTGCTGCAGTCACGGCGACCGGAGTATTGTGATCAGGATGACCTTTGGTTCGGTCGCCGTGCAGCAGAACCACGTTTCGTGAGCCAGTAGTCACCGATACACCGATGGGAGACTCGAGTGAGGAAAAATCCCTTGGCGATCGCCGGCGTCTGTATCGGCCTCCTCGCCGCTTGTTCGGGCGGTACCGAATCAACAGAGCCTCTCGCTCGAGTTCGTGAGGCGGCAAGGCTCAGCACGCGCGCATTTGTACTCCCCGATTCGGTCGAACGCGGCAAGCCACTCACGTTGCGGATCGAGTCTGTCGCTGGCGATGGGTGCTATGAGGTCGGTGAGACGACGGTCGACTTCACAGCGCGGGCAGCAATAGTGCGACCCTATTGGTACCACTACCCGAATGCAGTCTGCACACAGGCGCTTCAGTCGTTCGAGCATGTGGTGACGCTGCAGTTCCCGGAAGAAGGTGACGTCACAATTCGGGTCGTCGGCGCGCAGGCGCTGGTGGAGCGCAGAATTCGGGTTTATCGACGCTCGTCGTAGTGCGCTGGCAGCTGCGCACGCGCGCACTGGCAAAACGGCGTCGCTGCTTGGCGACGTTGTCCGCTGACACACTTTCCCGGTTGAACCCAATGCTGAGTGGCGCCACACTTGTCCCGAATGTCGTGCTCCTGCTGATCGGGCTCGCGGGTTTGCTTCTCGTCGCGTTTCTCGTCGCCATGATCGCCGATCGGAACCCCCTGCCGTTTCCGGATCGCGATTACCATGTCTTCTCTGCCAGTTCCCTTCCCGCACTCGTGGCGCTCGAACGGCTCATGCAGCTGTTCGGACACCGGCCGCGCTTTCGTATCGATTCGGACGAGGTGGAGCGCACCGTCTTCAGCAACGGTACGATCATCAACCGTCCACATCCACGAATGTCGGCTGCCTTGGGCGAACCCGCTGGTGCCCTCGGCTTTGTGGTCGCCGACCCGGAGCGCGCGGCTCGCGACGCAGCGCGACTGCTCGAGGCGGCCGGGTTTCAGGCGGCTGTCATCCTCGATGCAGAACCTGGACTTCCGATCACATTCGTGAAGACAGATGCACTCATCAGTGGAGCGCTCGTCTTCCGGAAGCACGTGTTGAAGATGGGGCAGAAGCCGCCGTCGTGGACGGAGCGCTCTGAGAGCTCGACAGCGCCGCACCCGGCGGCCAAGGGTGCCTGACGACGGCTACAGCTGCCGGGGCGACCACAAGGTCGGACTGGGGTCTCGCGGCCGCGGGTCGACCTGCAGCAGAACCAGACGTTCTACCTGGCACGGCACGCTGTTCGAATGCTGATCATGGTACTCGCGGTGAATGGCGCAGCGCAGAACGACGCGCTCACTGCGCGTAACCTGCCGTCCATGCCGTACCATCACTCGCCGCCGGGAATGCCAATCCCACCAGCCCCACGGCAACGGCGCAATTTCACAGCCAAGAGGAGAGCATTCAACGTGACAAGGTTCACCGGCCCGAGGGGCCTTGCGATTCTGCTTGTGATGCTCGTACCGGAGGCTGCTCGCGCCCAACTATCGGGGCGGATTGCAGCTGCACCGACCATCGCGTCCGTGCTGGCCGCGGCCAAGACCAGCGATTGGAGGCCCCTCGACCCGGAGCAGACTCTCTATCTGGAGCTCGCCGCCGGACGCGTCGTGATCGAGCTGGCACCGCTGTACGCACCGGCCCACGTCGCCAACGTGAAAGCGCTCGCGCGCGAAGGGTATTTTGACGGGCTCACGATCAACCGCGTGCAGGATAATTACGTCGTACAATGGGGAGATGCCAGCAACGATCCGGCGAAACGTCGGGCGTTCAAGCAGGCGCGGCCGGCGCTGCCCCCCGAGTTCGACCGCGCGATCGCGTCCGACCTTCCATTCACTCGCTCACCCGATGGTGACGTCTATGCGTCAGAGGTGGGATGGTCGAACGGGTTCCCCGTCGCCCGTGATCCGAAGTCCGGGCGCACATGGATCACCCATTGCTACGCCACGCTGGGCACCGCACGCGGCAACGATGCCGGGAGCGGCGGCGGCGCCCAACTCTTCGTGATCATCGGCCATGCCCCGCGACACCTCGATCGAAACGACACCGCGATGGGCCGCGTCGTGCAGGGCATCGAGCTGCTCTCGACGCTCCCGCGCGGCACCGCCGCGTTGGGCTTCTATGAAAAGCCCGAGCAACGCAGCGTGATCACATCGGTCCGCGTCGCGGCCGATGTCCCTCTCGCCGAGCGCACCGTCCTCCGGATTCTGCGCACGGACACGCCCACGTTCACGTCGCTGATTGGCGCGCGTCGGTCGCGGAGGGAAGAGTGGTTCAAGAACCCGGTCGACCGCATCGACGTGTGCAACGTGCCCGTGCCCATCGTCTCGGGGCTCTAGCGAGGTGTAAACACAGTTCGGGAAGCAGTCGCCCGCCGTGGCCTCCCGACTGGTTGTGTCGGACATCCTCGCAATACCGCTGCCGACGGATCTCGTACTCAGCGCCAGGCGACGCCAGATCGGCCATCGTGAAGCGGTCACCCTGGGCGTCCTGCACAAAATTCACCCGTTCGTTCAAAACGTCGGTCTCCAACCATGGCGTCGCAACCTCCGGTTGCTGGCCCCGGCAGTGGGTGTGTCACCCATGTACCCGGTTTCGGGCGTTACCCCTATTCCCGGTCCGCAGCGTTGGGTGTGCAACCCCGGTTGCTGCATCCAGGGTCAAAGGGGTATTGTGATCAGGACAGCCATTAGTCTGGCGCCGTGCAGGAGAACCCAGTGTCGTTCGGCCGCAACTTCGTGGAGGGCACGATGCAGACGCAGCAGCGTTCCGGTGAACTGAAAGTGTTCCTGAAGTTGGTGAGCGGTGTACTGCTCCTTGGTGCCTGCGCTCACACAACGGTCGTACCTCAGAGTGATGCGTTGACTCGTTTGCCGATTACGGCCCAAAGAGTCTTCGTCGGCCCATTCAACGGCGAGTTCGCGCGTGAAATGCGCGCAGCGGTTGGTGCCGAGCTGCAGAAGAGTCCGCGCTACCGTGTGGTCGACACTGAAGCGGCCGCCGAATTCGTATTGTCAGGAAGTATCCTCATCAACACGCGACAGACGAACCAACCTGTGGTAGCACCTCCGTCCGGGTTCGTGCAATTGCTGTCACGCGCATCCGGCGCGAACGTCTGGCAGTATACGTATCGGGACCAACGGACCGGCGGTGAGCTCGTTGTGCCGACACCGCGGCAACAGGTGCAGGCCGTCGCGCGCCAGTTCGTGGCGCAGCTTCGGAGCGTTGCCATCGCGAGTGCGGCCAGCGACAAGGCAACGTACTGACTGCGGGCAGTCCGATGAATCGGTGGGATGTGGCCGCGGCGCGCCGCGATGTCGAAGCGCTTCGCGACGTATTGCAGTTGTCATGCGCGGTGGGTCGGCGCGGCGGCGCCTACCCCCGCGTTGCTGCTGCCACTGCTGCCACTGCGGCCACTGATCGGCAATTGGGAGCAAGAACGGAGGACCGCAACACAGCAAAACCCCCAGTCGTTGGGCAGCCGAACGGAGGAACAACGGAGGAGCAATGCTCGAGCGAATCCAATTTCTGATCCAACAAGCCGAGCGCGCCAGACGTGAAGGCCGTTCGCACGACGCTCATTGGCATTTCGCCGAGGCCGTCACCCTCTGCAGACAAGCCACCGCATCGCGCGAACTCATACGTTCGTTAAAAGGGTTGGGCCAGATCGAGCGGGATATCGGCAATGGCGATGCCGCGCGAGCTCTCCATGAGGAAGCAGTCGCGCTGAGCCGTCTGGAAACTGACACACTTCAACTGGCACACACCGTGCGCCACCTGGGGGACATCCACCAGGACGCCGACCGCCTTGATCTGGCTGAGCCTTGCTATCGAGAGGCCTTGGCGCTCTATCGAGAACACTCGGAAACAGCACCGCTCGATCTGGCGAACACACTTCGCCCGCTTGCGATTCTCGAGGAGCGCCTCGGCCGGAGCGAATCAGCCATCGCCTTCTGGAGAGAGGCCGGACGCTTGTACCAAGCGCTCAACGTTCAAGAGGGCGTCGCCGAGAGTGCGAAACACCTCAGTGCACTCGGGCAGTAGGTGGTTCGACTGCTGGCGAACGAGCGCATGTGACCGACGGCGGCCCAGTGGATCATGAAGCCGCCGCTGCTCAAGCGCGGGCGTTGCGTCAGGCCGACGAGAAGTCTCCCCCATTCCCAGCGAATCGAATCGTGCGTCACTTCGGCGCGGCCACGGCGGCCTGCCGAACGATCGCCGAGACGGCCTGATGGTCGAACTTCGATCCTGCAACGAACTTCAGGTGGCGCATGTCAACGCCAGTGCCTTGCATCAGATGTCCGGGGTCCTCGACGTGGGCACCGACCCAGATCTGAAGATTGACATGACGTGCGTGATTGACGAGCGCGCAGACATTACGCTCGTCGTGATACGTCAGGTTGCCCCACTTCAGACTCGCCGACAGATCAGGCACCGCATCACGGATCAACGCGTCGAGCTCCCGGATCAGGTCGCGGTGCTCCGGTTGCACACCGTGCAGGAACTCATCGAGGACGGACATCTGTTCCTCCCGAATCGTGTTCTGAAGCAGAGAAGCTGCGACATTGCAGCGTCAACCGCAACGCGACGAGAGGTCCAGTCCGCTACTCTCGGTCCGTCGTAACGTGCGCTGTACGCCCGTCATTGACGCCCTCGGCCTGAAGGCTCACCACTGGCGCGGGGTGCGGTGAGGCTGGAGACGATGTGTCCCAATCACGGCAGGTTCTGGCCGTCGATGATCACCATCTGGTGCCGCGGCTGATAGACGACACCGAAAAGTGAATCGATCCCGTACCTGTTCGGCCTCCAATCGGCATACGCCTTCTGCGATTCGACGATCACCGCCGCACCGGTGATCGTCGAGGAGTTGCGCACGCCGGTCGATCGGGGGAACTTGATCATTGGCATCACAACCGCCGGGTTGCTGATTGCGGTCGTAGGCGTGTCATGCATCCCGCCGCTGTTCGTCCGATGCTGCGCGGTTCTGACAAGCCAACGCGGATGAAGCACAACATTCCCGGGAGCACCATGAACGTTCTGCTTCGCGTGTTCATGCGAGCCGCGTGCTGCCTGCCAGTCTGGGTCGTGGCTGTCGATGCCCAGTCTCTTCCGACTGTGCCGCGCTCGACGACAACCGGACCGGCCCGACGTGAACCGCTGTCGCCTCCGCTGTCGCCTCCGCTTGCGCTCACCCACGTTACCGTGGTCGATGTTGAGAGCGGCCAGATGTCCCAAGACAACACCGTCGTCGTATCCGGCACGCGCATTGTCGCAATGGGCCCAAACGCGCGCATTCCGGCCGGCGCCCGTGTCATCGACGCGAGAGGCAAGGTCCTGATCCCCGGCTTGTGGGACATGCACAGCCACTCGTTGGACCGGTGGGAGTGGTCATCCCTGCTCAATGTGGCCAACGGCGTGACTGGCTTTCGTGATCCGGGAGCAGTCATGCCCACGGAAGCGATCGTTCAGCTGCGCCGTTCGGTGGAAGGTGGACAGGCATTCGGGCCGCGGTTTATCGCGAGTGGTACGATCATCGACGGGTCACCCAAGTCACGCGGGACGTACGTGGCCGTCGACAGCCCGTCGGCAATGCGGGCAGAGATACAGAAACGCCAGAGCGCGGGGCTCGACTTCATCAAGGTGTACACGCGGCTTTCACGCGATGTCTTCCTCGTCGCGGCCGATGAAGCAAAGCGGCTCGCCATTCCTCTCGCCGGGCACGTACCGCTGTCCGTCACGGCGGCAGAGGCATCAGACGCCGGCATGCGCAGTATCGAACACTCCTATCGTCATCGCATGTCCTGTGCGACGGCGGAGGAGGACATCCGCCGCTTGCTGCGGGACCTCATCACTATCGGACAGAGTCTCGATGACCAACGCTATGCGGCCACGGAGGACTCGGCATTCGTGCTGGGACTGAATACCTACAGCCCGGAGAAGTGCCAGCAGCTGGGCGCGCGGTTCGCAAGGAATGGCACCTGGTTCGTGCCAACCCTGGTCGAGATGCAAACGCGCTTCACCTCGGATTTCCCGCTGGATTCGGCGTTTACGAATCGATTCAAGGATCCCCGATTGCGCTTTGT
>JANNVN010000177.1:0-12809 GCA_031414435.1 Gemmatimonadaceae bacterium | reverse complement strand
CGTTCCTCCTCGCGTCCCAGCTCCTGCGGAGTCCAGACCTGCACGCGCACATGCAGATCACCGACGCCGCTCGCGTTCACACGCGGCAGACCCTTGCCGCGCATGGTGAACACATGGCCGCTCTGCGTTCCGGAAGGGATCTTGAGCGGGAGCGGACCCGTCACGCCAGGCACCTCGATGTCCGCACCGAGGACCAACTGCGGATACGTGACCAGCGACTCGCAGTAGAGATCCTCGCCGTCGCGCTCGAACCGCTCGTCCTCCACCACGTCGAACACCACGATCACGTCGCCGCGAGGACCACCGCGGACGCCGGCGTTACCGACGCCGCGCAGGTGCATGTACTGACCCGACGACACACCGGCCGGCACCTTGATGTCGATCGCGTGGTCGCCTCGCTGGCGACCCTCGCCGCGGCACGACTTGCACGGACTCGTGATCTGCACGCCCTCGCCCCGACAGGTCGGGCACGCGGCCACGCTCACGAACTGACCGAAGAAGCTCTGTTGCGCGCGCCGCACCTCGCCCTGCCCGGCGCAGGTCGCGCAACGCTGCGTCTTCGTGCCCGGCTCGGCGCCCTCGCCTTTGCAGCGCTCGCAGGGGTCGAGCAGCTTCATCTTCACCTGCTTCGCGACGCCGGTGGCGACTTCGAGCATCGAGAGGTCGAGGTCGACCTTCACATCGGCGCCAGAGCGAGGGCCAGCCTGCTGCCGGCCGCCGCCCGCGCCGCCGAAGAGATCGCCGAGCCCGAAGTCGCGCATGAAGATGTTGAGCGCTTCGGACAGGTCCACATGGTGGAAGCCCCCCGCCCCGCCCGCGCCACCACCGCGTAGCCCGGCCTCGCCATAGCGATCGAACGCTGCCCGCTTCTGCGGATCGCGCAGGATATCGTACGCTTCGGTGATCTCCTTGAACTTCTCCTCGGCTTCCTTGGCCCCCGCGTTCTTGTCGGGGTGGTATTGCATGGCCAGCCTTCGGTACGCCTTCTTGAGCTCGTCTTCGGACGCCGTCTTCTCGACGCCCAGAGTCGCGTAGTAGTCAGCCATCGGTCACATCAGGAGAGAAATCGAGCGCCGGCACGTTCCGGTGCATCGCAAGAGCGCCCGGCATCACGAAGCCGGGCGCTTGATAGCTTCCAAAGATCGCCTGCGAAGACTTTGGACGCCAGCCAGCCGGTTGGCCGGGCGCGGAGCGAGCCCCGTGGCGTTGGCTGCCTCAGAGCATATCCGAGACGAGTCGTGAGGCGTGGCCAACGAGAGAAATCACCTTGCGATAGGGCATCCGTGTCGGACCGATCACACCGATGACTCCGCTCAACGAGCCAAAATGGTACTCCGCCGTCACGATGGTGAACCGGTTGAGCAGCGGATCGTCGTGCTCATTCCCGATGGTGATCGTAATTCCCGGCTGCGCCGAGCGACTTCTGAGCACGTCGGCGATGTGCGCCGGGGCCTCGGTAAACGCCAGCAGCTTGCGCATGCTGTCGCCAGTCGCGAACTCCGGATGCTCGGCCAGCAGGGACGGCTGACCGAGGACGACTGCCACGTCCTCTGATCGGGCGGCGTTCGCGAAGTACTGCTCCCCCTCTTCAACGAAGATGTTGAGCAGCTCTGCGGCGTCGACATGTGTTTGAGCATCGCGCAGCCGAACGGCCAGCGACGAGCGGATCTCGCGCAGCGTCAACCCGCCGAGCCGTTCATTCAGCACGAGACCCACTGCCCCGATCGCGTCGTCGGGAATCACGATCGGCAGCTCGATGTAGATCGACCGGGCGACGCCCCGTTCGAGCGCGAGGACCATCAGGAGGCGATCGCTGGCCAGCCGGACCAACTCAACGCGCTGGAGAATCGCCGCGTCGAGCTGCGGTCCGAGTGCGACCCCCAGCTCCTGCGTCAGGACGCCGAGCGACTGCGCCGCACGACGCAGGATCGACTCGATCGCGGTGCTGGAGCCGCTGAGCTCCTCGCCAAGCACGGCCTCCTCAGCGGTCTTGATGACCGGCACTTTGAGCAATGCGTCGACGTAGGCTCGATACGCGAGGTCGGTGGGGATCCTCCCCGCTGACGCGTGCGGATGAAAGAGGAAGCCTTTCTCCTCCAGATCACTCATCGTGTTGCGAATCGTCGCCGGCGACACCCCCAGCCCGAACCGTCGCGAGAGGGTGCGCGAGGCGGCGGGTTCGGCGGTCTCCACGTAGCTCTGGATGACTGCGTCGAGGACCAGCCGTTCGCGTTCCGTGAGTTCAGGCTGCATGGACATACTGAACAGCTAGCTACCTGAGGGCGTTTACGGCAGTGAGGGCGCCCGCAAGACCGTCAAGTCGGAGCCAGCCAAGGGGTGTCAGCACCACACGGGACCCATCGGTCAGTGCCCAGCCTGCGGCCACCCATTGGCGCACCGTCTCCTCGTCGCCCGGCCGCAGTTTGAACCCGTCGGTCGTCCGGAGCCCGAGATAGACCGCCTCGAGTTCCGCCTCACCGGGGCCGATGGTCTCGCTGCCGGCCATCGGGTCGAAGCCGCTGGCGGCCGTATCGCGCCAGGCGGCGTACGCGGCCTGATTCCAGCGTCTCTGGACGCCATCGAAACCGTGCGCGGAGGGGCCGAAGCCGAGGTACGGCACGCCGAGCCAGTAGGCTCGATTGTGCCGCGCCTGGTGTCCCGGCTGCGCGAAGTTCGAGACTTCGTAGTGCACGTATCCCGCTTCGGCAGCCTGCGCGTGGGCCCGAAGGAACTCGCGCTCATAGGTCGCCTCATCAGCTGATTGCACGTCGCCGCGTGCACTCCAGCGACCGAGCGCGGTTCCTGGCTCGACGGTCAGCCCGTACAGCGACAGGTGTGGCGGCTCCTTCGCCAATGCCAGATCGAGGTCGCGGGCCCAGTCTCGCTGCAACGATTCCGGCAACGCAAAAATGAGGTCGAAGCTCCAGCTGTCGAAATGCGTCTCACGAAGCACATCAACCGCGAGATCAATCTGCGCGGCGGTATGCGAACGATGCATCCATTCGAGGACGCCGGGATCAAAGGTTTGCGCCCCGAGCGATACGCGCGTCACGCCCGCGCGCCGCCATGCGGCGGTCGCCATCGGCGTCACATCATCGGGATTCGCCTCCAGCGTGACCTCTGCCGCGGCGTCCCAGGTGAACCACCGCCGCAGCATGTCGAGCATCCGCGCGACCCCATCGGGGCCGAGGTGCGACGGCGTACCACCACCGAAATACAGCGTGTCGATCGGTTGCGGTACAGCCTCGCGAGGCAATCGCGTGCGAAGCTCCGCGTCCAGCGCCGTGAGGTATTCTGCCACTGGAACGCTGCGCCGCACGGCGATCGAAAAATCGCAGTAGCTGCAACGACGGGCGCAAAACGGGACGTGCACATACACGCGCCTCGCTGTGTGACTCATGCGCGCTGCAATGCACCTGCGTGTGTCGCGCGCACCAGCCCCTTCAACTCAAGGGTGGTGATCGCCGCGAAACAGGCGTCAGCGGCCCAGCCGGCGCGTTCCACCACGAGATCCAGCTCCAGAGGCGCCTCGCCCAGTACATCCCAAATGGCCCTTTCCGGCGGGGAGAGGCCGGCCGACGGCATGACCGGATGCCGATCCGCCCGCGCGACATGCAACAGCGCCAGAGCATCATCGGTCGTCGCGATGACGTGTGCTCCGTCGCGCAGCAGTTCGTTGGAGCCGAGGCAAGCTGCGGAATCGAACGAACCGGGAACGGCGGCGACGGTCCGGTTCAGTTTCTCTGCGGCCTGCGCGGTCAGGAGCGCGCCGCTCCGGTGCCCAGCCTCCACGACGATCGTGAGTTGGGTGAGTGCCGCGATCAGTCGATTCCGTTCCGGAAACGACCCGCGCGTCGCGCGCTGTCCCGGCAGGGATTCCGTCAGCAGGAGGCCATCACGTGCGATCCGTTGCTGCAATCCGCGATGATCGGAGGGATAGGCGACATCGATGCCTGTGCCGATTACGGCAGCGGTTCGACCCCCGCAATCGAGCGCGCCTACATGCGATTCCGCGTCGATCCCGCGTGCCAGACCGCTCACAACCAGCACGCCGGCGTCCGCGCACTCACGCGCAATGCGTGCAGCCGCTCGCAAGCCCGTCGCCGTGGCGTGGCGGGTGCCGACGATCGCCACAGCGGGCTGACGCAACAGCCCGAAATCCCCGCGTGCGAAGAGCACCGGCGGCGCGGGAGAAATGTCCGCCTGCTCGCACGCCGTCAGGTCGTGCAGCGCGACGGGATAGGCGTCGTCGCCGCAGACGATGGTCAACGCACCCAGCTGCTCCGCTCGGGCAATCGCGTCACCGGCGACGGCCGCGGCGGCGGCGTAGTCCGGCGTGTCACCGATGGCCGACAGCGCAGCCGACGCGCTGCCGTACTCGCGCACCCGACGATGCCACTCCCTCTTTCCGATGCGAGGCAGCGCGAGCAGCGTCAAGGCCGCGTGCGCCGGGACGCTCGAACGGTCAGGGAGCATCGGCACAGATCACGGCAGCACCTGCTCTGCCGCTCGCGTCGCGGCGTCGTTGGCGTGGCGCATCGACAGCAACTTACGCCAGCAGGTATCGAGGAAGTGATCGAGGTGCGTGCGATTGGCGGCGCTGAGGGAGATAATCGCAAACGCGCCAGGTGCATCGAGCTCCGGAACGTAGTCGTCCTCGCCCATCAGATCGAGCTTCGAGAAAACGACGAAGTGCGGCGTGGCGGCGAGTTCCGCCGAGTAGGACGAAATCTCTGTGCGGAGCTGGTCATACTCCGTCTGCCAATCCATCGCATCAATCGGGATGATGAACGCCAGAATGCGCGTGCGCTCGATGTGCCGCAAGAACTGCAGCCCAAGCCCCTTCCCGGTTGATGCGCCTTCGATGATGCCTGGGATGTCGGCCACCACGAAACTGCGATGATCGCTCATCGGCACCACGCCAAGATTCGGTGACAGCGTGGTGAACGGGTACGCCGCGATCTTCGGTCTTGCGGCCGAAATGACGGAGAGCAGCGTCGACTTCCCGGCATTCGGCGCACCGACCAGCCCGACGTCCGCGATCAGCTTGAGTTCCAGAATCACCTGGCGTTCCTCACCTTCCTCACCGGGCTGCCACTCGCGGGGGGACTGGTGTGTCGCGGTCGCGAAGAACGCGTTCCCCTTGCCCCCGCGGCCGGCCTTCGCAATCAGAATCTGCTGACCATGCTCGAGCACCTCGCCGAGTTGATCCTTCGTTTCCGCATCGAGCACAATCGTGCCCGGCGGTACCGGCATGATGATGTCGACACCGCTGCGTCCGGTCTTGTTGTTGCCCTCGCCGTGCTGCCCGCGTTCCGCTGCCCATCGGTCGCGATAGGTGTAGTCGAGCAGCGTGGTCAGGTTGGCATCGGCGCGGAGGTACACGTTGCCCCCCATCCCGCCGTCACCGCCGTCCGGCCCACCTTGCGGGACGAATTTCTCGCGCCGGAAGGACGTCGCACCGGAGCCGCCGGTGCCGGCGGCGATACGAACAACAACGCGATCGATGAAATCGTTATGGACGCTCATGACGGCCCCTGGGCCTGTTCAGTATGTGCATTGCGCACGTGATTCCACAGCAGGCGATAGCGCTGTTGCGTATCGCCATCGAGGAGGTCGCTCAGCGCGGCGAGCGTGCCGAGCACCTGCGACGGTGTGGCGCCAACGTTCAGCGCACCGTGAAAATGCGAGTGCAGCTGTCGGTCCTGCTGCGCCAGCGCACAGACGGCGACCACGCAGAGCTCCCGCCGGATGAGGTCGAGCCCCGGCCTGCTGAGAATTTTTCCATAGCCGTCCGTGATCATCCAGTGATCGAGTGCGGGGTGCAGTGCCGCAATGTTCACCCGCAGCTTGTCATACATGTCGCCGTATACCGCGGCGCAGGTGTGTTCACCACGGTCGCGCCACGCATCGGTGTTGCCAGGTTCGTTGGCGTCGGCATCGACATCCGAGCCAGGCGCCGCGGTCTGCGAAATCCGGCGCCATTGGCGCGCCGCGTTCAACGTGCGCGGGAAACCCGCGAACAGATACGATTGCAGGATCACTTCCTCCACCCAGAGCGCCGGCAACACGCGGGCCTCCGCCAGATGTTCGCGCAATTGACGTTCCGACCCTGCGCCAATGATGGCGGCAAGGCGCACCAGACAGCGGGTCTGGTCGTCAAGCACCGCAAGTGTAGCAGTCGGAGTCGGTAAGGCTGTCATCAAAGCGTCAGGAATCGGTTCATAATCACGCAAGGGGTCGGATACTCCCAACTGCGTGGCCACGTGTGTCGTGAATCGTCGTCACCAGCAGATCGTGAAGACGTGTCGGGAGAGTGCCGGGCAGCGCGTCGAGGTGCTGCAGAAGCCGGAGTACTGCCGGATACTGCGCGCGCGCCTGGCCGTCTGCGACTTTGATCGCAAACCCAATTCCCCTGTCGCGGAGCAGCACGGTGTGTACCCCCTCCGCACCAATCTTCGCAATGATCGCACCACCGGTCTCTTCCATCAGCACCGTATCGAAGCGATCCGTTCCACCCACCAGAAAAGGACGTGTTCCCATCGCGCCGAGGATGCGAGACGCCACAGCGCTGTCGCCTGCTGCGCGGGAGAGCCTGGCGTACGCAAGCGCCATCTGGCGGAGTGACAGGATGAAGACCGGCACACCGCACCCATCAGTCGCGATGTTGATCGACCCCGTATCGAGGCCCGTCCACGGCTGGAGCCGCTGCCGGATCGAAACCTGCAGCGGATGCGTGGGCACTTCATACCCCGCGGTCGCCCACCCATTGGCCTGCGCGGCGGCGAGCATGGCCGCGTGTTTCCCCGAGCAGTTGTTGTGAAGACGGCCTGGCGCCTGACCGCGCGCGCGAAGCTGCGCCGTTCCGCGGAGGGTCAGCGGCTCGTGCGGGCCACAGGCAAGATCGGCCTCGCCCAACCCGATCGACCGCAGCATCGACTCGGCAATCGCAACATGCTCATCCTCCCCACCGTGTGACGCGCAGGCGAGGGCCAACTCCGCGTCTCCCCATCCGAGCGACTGGAGGTGCCCCGCCTCGACGAAGGGATACACCTGCAATGGCTTGGCGCACGAGCGCCAGTGCGCGATCAAGTCGGCCGAGCCTGAGCTGGCCAGCAGCGTACCATCGGCCGCCACCACGGCAGCATGCACGACGTGCCGCGACTCGACGGCGGAACCGCGGGTGACGACGACGTCCAGATCGAGCGTCCTCATCGCGGCAGGAGCTCGCCGGTGAGGGAGAGGAGGCACAACATCCACGTAAGCTACTGCGCCGGGGCACTTCGACCCGGTTCGGCACCGCGCATCGCCCAGACGGCCCCGGTCAGGATCAGGAGCCCACCGGCCAGCGTCCAGCCGTCAAGCCGTTCTCCGATGGCTGGAATCACCATCGCGAGGAGCGAGGCGCCAACCGGCTCTCCGAGCACCGTCAGGTTCACCACGTGGGCCGGAAGGTGGCGCAAAGCCCAGTTCATCCCGGTGTGACCGAGCAGCATTGGTCCCGCCGCGAGCGCGGCGAAGATCGCCCACTCCCGGGCGGGATACGGCCAGAAATGCTCCCCGCGTGCCAGAGCGAGGGCGACAATGGCGAGCGTGCACCAGCCGTAGACGAGCGAGACGTACGGGACGAGATCGAGCGTCACGCGCAACCGGCGGCCAGCGAGATAGTAGAGCGTGGCCGTGACGGCGCCGAGCAGCGCCAGCAGATCGCCAAAGAGCCGCGGCGGCAGACCAAAGGGAGCGTTCGTCCGAAGCCCGGGGGTGGCGGCCCCGCCAAGCAGAGCCGGCGCCGCCACCAGCAGTGCGCCACCCATGCCGACCAGCAGTCCGAGCATTTGACGCCGCGTCATGTGCTCCTTGAGCAGCAGCATCGAGCCGACCGCGACCATGGCGGGCTGCAGATTGACGAGTACGACAGAGGCCGCCACGGTCGTATATGTCAACGAAGCGCTCCAGCTCCAGAAATGGAGCGCGAGCATCCCTCCGGCCCCGGCCGCGATCGCGTGCTCGCGCGCCGGGAGCTGTCGCCAGGCGCGCCCGTCGCCGCGCACGACGAGCATGAGCAACAACACCGTCTCCGCGATGGCCAACCGCCACGCCGTGACGATCAGGGGCGACGCGCTCGAGAGCCGAATCAGCGGCCCGGCCAGCGAAATACCGAGGACCGCGACAGCGAGCACCATGCCCGCATGCCTCTGCGGCGATGACCCGTGTTGCGCCGTATCGTGTGGCATCAGGCCACGCTGCTAAAAGAGGCGCACTGCACCCTTCGTGTATCGCGCCGGATTCCGCTTCACATCGGCAGCGAGGCTATCGAACGATGCCGTCACGCGCAGAAGGCGGTCATACAGCTCACGTTCCACCAGCAGTTGCCCGGCCGTCCCTCGACCGGCATTCAGTCCACGCACCAGCGAGTCGACGCCGGTCGTGGCGCGACGGAGCCGTGTCAGGAAAGCGGTGTCGCGTTGCAGCTGCGCGATGACGCCACTGCGATCGTTCAGCAATGACGCCGCACTGTCGAGCGCCTCAGCGGCACGCGTGACGCTGCCGTACAAGGTGGTATCGCGCAGCATACGGCCAAGCGTTCCCCGCGCGCCTTGCACCTGCGAGAGCACCTGATCGGCACGACGCACCGCAATGAGCAGGGTGTCGTACAGACCGGCATCCGTGAAGAGTCGACCGATCGTGCCGTCACCCTTCTTCAGTTGGGCAGCAATGCTGCGCAGGTCACTGCTCACGATGGTCACGGCCCGCAGTGCGGTATCCGCCGCGGCAAACAGATCGCCGAGTTCGGCGAATGACTCCGCGTCCAGAGTGTCATTCGCGGTGAGGCGCCGACGCGTCGGCGTGCCCGGAGAAAAGTCGAGCAGTCGATCGCCGAGGAGCCCGAGCGCGCGGATGCGGCTGCGCGTGTCGTCACGCAAGAGCGCAAACTGCTCAACCTTCATCTTCACGCGCGCCGCGACCACCGTCCCCGAGTCGTGGCGGGTGGGCACCACGACCAGGTCGGCGACAATCCCCGCCGGCAGGCCAGCGACTGTGACTTGGCTGCCCGTACGGAGGCCAAGCCCGTCGCGCAGGCGCACCGTAAATTCGACGGGTTGGCCGAACAGCGAACCAACGGCATCGAGTCGCAGAATCGCCACCGCAACGATTGCCACGACGGCGGCGGCGAGGAGTCCGACCCGCAATTGCATCCAGCGCATTTCACCCGGTTCCGGCCGCAGGCTCATGCCGCCGCCAGGAAGGCCTGCGTGTATGGCTCCGCACTCGCCCGCATCGCCTCAGGCGCGCCAAGAAAGACGAACGCACCATCCCGCAGCAGCCCGACACGATCAGCGATCCGAAGCATCGCGCGAATATCGTGCGAGACTACCACACTGGTCACGTGCAGTTCGCGTTGCAGGCGCTCCATCAGATCGGTCACGGTGGCGCTGGTCAGCGGGTCGAGCCCGGCGGTGGGTTCGTCATAGAGCAGCAGCGCCGGCCTTGGCGCCACGGCACGCGCAATGCCAACGCGCTTGCGCATCCCGCCCGACAACTGGGCGGGCAACGTCTGCGCGATCTGCGCGGGATCGAGGTCCACCAGAGCCAGCGTCTCGAAGACGCGCTCACGCACAGCCTCCTCACTGAGCACTCCCGCTTCGCGCAATCCAAACGCGACGTTCTCGAACACCGTCAGCGAATCGAAGAGCGCCGCACCCTGAAAGACCATTCCCACCTTCGCACGAAGCGCCCGCAGCGATTCACGATCGATGCCGTTGACATCAGCGCCCATCACGCGAACGGCGCCGCGATCAGGCGGCTGCAATCCAAGCATCAGCCGCAGCAGCGTGGATTTGCCCGTACCGGACTCACCCACGATCGCCACCGTCTCGGCCGGTGCCACGTGCAGCGAGACATCGCGCAGGACCGGGCGCTGAAAAGCGACGGACACATGGTCGAGATCCACCACCGTGGCAACGCGATCGACCATCGGATTCACAGGTGTCATTCAGACAAGGACCAGCAGCAATTGCGTGAGAAAGTAGTCCGTGATCAGGATCGTGATGCTCGCACTCACCACTGCGCGTGTCGTCGCCACTCCAACACCGGCCGTTCCGCCAGTGGCACGCAGTCCATGATAGCACGCCAACAGCGAGAGAATCAGGCCGAACACGAACGGTTTCACGAGTCCCTGCACGAGATCTGCCGGAATGAGGCCAGCCACAAATCCGTCGAGGATGATCTGATCCACGGCGGCCCCCCAGAATGCGCGCAGCGGCACGCCGAGATAGGCCGATGACACGAGCGCGGCGCCGGCCAGTCCGGCTGCATCAGCGATGAGCGCCAGAATCGGCACGGCGGCAGCCGCCGCGAGTACCCGGGGGAGGACCAGCACCCGCACGGGTTCCGCGCCGAGCGTCTGGAGCGCGTCCAGCTGCTCGGTCACCTTCATCGCGCCAAGTTCCGCGGCGATGCCCGCCCCGACCCGACCCGCCACCATGATGCCAGACAGGACGGGCCCCAGTTCGCGGAGCATCGAGGCCGCCACAAACCTCCCCACGAACAGTGTCGCACCAAAGGGCGCCAGCTGGACGGACGCTTGCAACGCCAGGACCATCCCCGTGAAGAGGCCAGTCAGCAGCACGATCGGCACGGAGCGGACGCCGATCGCGTCCAGCTGTGCCAGCAGTCGGTGGGCGCCCCCGCGTCCACCAGGGAACACCCGGAGCGTCTGCCATGTAAGGAGCAGCACATCCTGCAGGGACAGCACTGCGGTCTGAATGAGACGACGCACGTGAGCGGATGAGGGAAGCATGACCATCGCACGAGCGACGCACCGAATCGTGTAGGCCGCGTTGCCCGGCGCGCCGGACGAGGAGTAGCTTGCGCCTGATATGCTAGCACCGATCTCACGCGACCGCCTCGCGACGTTGCTCGAGGCCGCACGTGGCCGCCGGGTCGTCGTGGTCGGCGACGCCATGCTCGACGTCTACCTTCGCGGCGATGTGGAGCGAATCTCGCCGGAAGCACCCGTGCCGGTGGTTCGGATCCGCGATCGGCGCGACGCCCTTGGCGGGGCCGCCAACGTGGCGCAAAATGTGCTGGCCGTGGATGCACGGTGCGCCCTCGTGGCGGCGGTCGGTGCTGATACCGCCGGCGAGCGATTGCGTGGTCTCCTGCACGGGCTCGGCGGCGCGACGGACGCACTGGTCACCGTGGCGCGACCTACCACGACGAAGACGCGACTCGTCGCACGGTCGCAGCAGCTGCTGCGCTTCGACGAGGAGGAGGATGCCGACTTGGACGCCGCCGACGTCGAGCGGGTCCTGACAGCGCTCACCGAGGCGCTCGCCACGGCCGACGCCGTCATTCTCGAGGACTACAACAAGGGCGTCCTCGTGCCGCAGGTGATCGAACGCACTATTGCGCTCGCAAAGGAACGAAATGTACCGGTGGTGGTAGACCCCAAGTTCCGCAACTTCTTCAGTTTCCGGGGAGCCACCGTGTTCAAGCCGAATCGCCGCGAGCTGGAGCAGGCTCTGGGTGCCGCCGTGGATCTCGCGCACCCCGCCGCGCTGCCGGCGACGCTCGAGCGGCTCGACGTGGCGCACCTGCTTCTGACGCTCAGCGAACATGGCATGGCGCTCGTGTCGCGCGGCGGTGAGATCACCCGCATCCCGACGACGGCGCGCGAGGTGTACGACGTCGTCGGCGCCGGTGACACCGTCACGGCGTACCTCGCGCTGATGCTCGCCGCGGGCGCCGACGCGCGTGAAGCGGCGGTGATTGCGAACTACGCGGCCGGCGTCGAAGTCGGCAAACTGGGCGCGGCCACGGTCACGCCTGCCGAAGTCCTCGCCGCATACGACGCCCTGCACATGATCGCGTGATCCGGCCGATTGTCCTTGCGGTGGCCGTGATTGCGGGCGCAGCATGCGTTCGCGCTCAGGCCGATCCGGCCGCCGCGCTGCGCGTGCCGAGCGACACAAGCTCGCAGATGCTTCGCTCAGTGTCTCTTTCGCCGGCGCCGTCCGACAGCGTGACATCCGTGAGCCCGCCGACACCCAAGTGGTGTGGGCGCGGCACCCGTGGCCGACGCATCGCACAGAGTGCCGTTGCCGGCACCTTCGTCGGCGGTAACCTCGCGCTGTACGAGTATTTCCGCCGCGCCTGGTGGTCTGGCGAACGCGCCCCGTTCTTTCTCAACTATGACTGGGACGGAAATTTCCGCGATCAGGACAAGCTCGGGCACCTGATCGGCGGATACCTCCTCAGCGAAGGAGGCCGCGAGCTCCTCGAAGCCGCATGTATGTCGGAGAAGAAGGCGACGCTGTGGGCGGTGGCCTATGCGGCAGCATTTCAGCTGCAGATCGAATACTGGGACGGTACGCAGGCCCGATATGGTTTTTCGCCGCCCGACCTCTTGTTCAATACGATCGGACAGGGGTTGTCGCTGTCGCATGCTTTCGTTCCTGCGATGCGCGCCGTCATGCCGACCATGTCGTATCGACGCACACAGGCGCTCAGGAACACGCAGGCGGGATTGATTCCCGGTGATCTGCGACCGACGGTCGACTACAGCGGCCAGACCTACTGGCTTTCCGTGGACGTGGACACCTTGCTGCCAGCGCGCGCGCGGCGCCTCTGGCCCGACCTGCTGCGATTCTCAATCGGGCACACCATCACCGACTTCATCGATCCGGCCACGGGCGCGGATGTTCGCGCCCAGCGCCGAATTCTCCTGACACTGGATATCGATCCGCTCAAACTGCCCGGGAGCGCGCCGTGGTGGGTGACCGTCAAGAAAGGCCTCCGGCACTATC
>JANNVN010000176.1:0-6819 GCA_031414435.1 Gemmatimonadaceae bacterium | reverse complement strand
GGCTGCTGGAGACGCTGAGTGCACACGAGCGGGAGCTCGCATTGCTCGAGAAGACGGCGCCACGCGAACAGCTGGAGCGCCTCGAGGCCGAGATCGTGCTGCACGAGTCGGAGTCGGGTGATCCGGAAGCAGTGGAGCTGCTCATCAACCAGCGCGACGCACTGGCTCGTTCGCGCGAACGGATGCAACTGGTCAGCACACGCCGTGATGAGGGCGCAGCGCAACTCGAGACGCTGTGGGCTGATGTGCGTCGCCTGTCGAGTGCCACTGACGCCGTCGTGTCGCGTGAGCTGGCGGCGAAGATCAGTGGCATGTGTGCCGCTGTGGAACGCAACTACCCGGCGCGGCGCACCAGCAGCAACACGCAGCGATCAACCGCGTCGCGCCTCGGGCTGGTGTTTGCCGTGGGTGCAATCATGCTGGTGCGACAGGATGCTCCAATGCCGGGCGATGCGCATGCATTGCTCGCGCGTGGGCAGCCGGATTCGGCCCTGGTGGTGTTGTCCGCATCGCGCGACAGTTCGCCCGACCAGCTGGCGCTGATCGGCCAGGCCTACATGCAGAAGGGGTCACCGCGCAGTGTCGTGACCCGATTGCGCTCGGCGACTCGGGCTCGCGCTGCGTTCACCGGTGCGCTGGAGCGCGACTCGACTCGTGTTGAAGCCCTCGAGTCACTGGCGTGGATTGCGCGACTGCTGCCACCTCTGGCCGGCGGCAGCAAGGCCGAGGCGGACGTGATGCTGCGCCGACTGGAGCGACAGTCGCCGTATCGCGGGGCGCTGCTGCGTGGCTACTTCGACCGTGCGAGCGGCCGGAATACGGCCGCCGAGTCGACGTTTCGCACCTTGGTCACGACGGCACCGGACAGCGCACCAGCGTGGTTCGCGCTGGGCGATCTGGCGTACCGACTGGGCCGGGCCGATGTCGCGCTCGAGGCGCTGCGGAAGTATTCGTCGCTGATGCCGACCGATCGCGCCGCACTCTATTCCCTCGGGCAGTTGGCCGCGATCCACGGCGTAGGGCTGGCCGAGGCGGAAGTGGCCCTGCGGAAGTACATCGGTGGGCCGATTCTGATGACGGAGCCAACGGTCGATCTGGCGTGGTGGCGGTTGGGGCAGGTGCTGGAGAAGCAGGGCAAGGTGGCACCTGCGCGCGAGGCGTATCAGAAGGCGCTCGCGATTGATCCGAAGGATGACGACTTCAAGGCATCGTTGCGGCAGCTGGACGCCGCCAGCCTCGCTCGGCCTTAGTTGTCGGCGTGTTCGGGCCTCATACTACCGCACGGGGTTGACAAAGAATCGGAACAGTGTTCCTTTCAAGAACACTGCTCCAGGAGCTCGCGTGGCCATTTCCAAAACAGCCGGACCGTTACGCGCCGAGCGCCTGCGCGAGCGTAGCGCTGCGCGACGTGAGACCGAACGCCGACAGTTGCGGGCAGCGATCCTTGCCACGGCTTCGGACCAGCTGATCGAGCATGGCTACGAAAAGTTCTCGCTTCGCGAGGTAGCGGAACGAACCGGGTACGCGCCGACGACGATCTACCGCTGTTTCCGGGACAAGGACGATCTGCTCGCGACGGTGCTCGGCGATGGGTTTGACCGGTTCGCACGTGCGCTGCGGACGGCTGCGGACGGCCACCGGACAGGTCGTGAATCGTTGATGGCACAGGCTGGCGCATACATCGATTTTGTGATGCAGAATCCGACGCTCTACCGCGTCATGTTCATGGATCGGTCAGATATCGGATTGCACGAGAATGTATCGCTGCGGGATGACCCGGCATTCTCCGTGCTGGTGGAGGGCGTCGAGCTCCTTGCAGCGGAGGGCCGGCTGGGTTCGCGCACAGTGCTCGAAGGTGCCCTGACGCTCTGGGCGACGGTTCATGGATTCGCCGCGTTGCTCGTCGCGACGCCAATCTTGGCGACCGTCGACGTGAAAGCCCTGGCGTGTAGCGCAGCTGACTCGCAGATACGGGGGATGGCGGGAAGCTGAGAGAGGGCCGTCCACCCCTGCTTTGTACCCATAACGGAACACTGTTCTTTTTAAGTGAGTCACTCTTTCGAGGAACCTATGAACTACAAAACCTTGCCGTTTCAATATCGATTCCCTGCCACGTGGCATCTGCTACTTGCTTCGCTCCTCGTTGCCGGCGCCTGGCAGTCTCGCGCCGAAGCACAGGCGAAGCAGGAAGGACGCATCGCCGGCATGGTGACGGACCGCGCATCCGGGCGCCCCTTGGTCGACGTCCAGCTGTCGGTTCCCGGAACAACCACGACCGCCACCAGTGATTCAGCCGGCCGGTTTCTCATCGCCAGAGTTGCTGTCGGCACGCGTGCGGTCCGCGCCGTCAGGATCGGTATGCGGCCGGTCCTGATCACCGATCTGCTGGTCAACGGTGGACGCACCACTCAGGTCGCGATCGAGATGCAGGACGCGCCCAACACGCTCGGCAGCGTCAGCGTTGTCGCCGCGTCGACGGCGCTGGCGCCTCTGGCCACGACGCCGACGTCGCGGATCCAGATGAGCTATGAAGAGATCCGGCGCTCACCCGGCGCCATCGGCGACGTCAGTCGCCTGGTTCAATCGCTGCCAGGGGTGCTCACGGGCAACGATACGCGCAACGACATCATCGCGCGAGGCGGCAGCCCCACCGAGAACCTGATGCTCATCGACGGCATTGAAGTCCCGAACATCAATCACTTCGCGGTGCAGGGGTCTACCGGCGGACCGATCGGGATGCTCAACAACGAACTGCTCCGCGAAGCGACGTTCGTCGCGGGCGGCTTCAGCTCGCAATACGGCAATCGCTTGTCGTCGATGCTCGACGTCCGCCTTCGCGAGGGCAATCGCGAACGGTGGCGTTCGGAGCTCGACGTCAGCAACGCGGGTGCCGGTCTGATCTTCGAAGGGCCGCTGACGCGCAAGGGGTCGCTCATCGTCTCCGGACGGCAAAGCTTCCTCGATCTGATCGCGCCTGCGATCGGGCTTACGGCGGTCCCGTACACCACCAACTTCCAGACGAAGGCCACTTACGAGCCGTCGAGCCGCGACCGACTGTGGGCCGTTGGCCTCGGGGGATTCGATCGCATCGACTTCACCAGCACGGCGGCGGACACGGCGGATCCGGATCCGATCGGGAGCACAAGGGTGCGTGGAGACCGCTGGACCGGAGGACTCGGATGGCAGCGCCTGCTCGGTGCCAACAGCTACGGTACGCTCCTGCTCTCCGCAAGCACTCTGTCATCGAACGTCCGCGTGATCGAAGCCGCACTCGGCACGACGCCGGTGTTCAGCAACAACGCCCGGGAGAACGAATACACCGCGCGATACGATGTGCACGTCACGCTGCCTCGTATCGGCACACTCGTCGCGGGTGCCTCGATCAAGTCGCTGAACATCTCCACAGCCCTCGCATCACCATTCGGCGTCCAGAATCCCTTCTCGATCACAGCGCGCGTCAATCCCGTGGCGATCGATACATCGGTCACGACGTCGATCGCCGGCGGATATCTCGAATTCTCCGGCGGTGTGACTGATCGCGCAGAACTCACGCTCAGTGCACGTGGTGACCGCTACTCGCTGTCGGAAGAAACCAGGTTCTCGCCGCGCGCCGCGGTTGTCGTGCACGTCACGCCCACGTTCGACCTGACCGGAACGGTCGGGCGGTACTTCCAGCAGGTCCCGCTCGTCTATGCCATCAACGTGTCGGCCAACCGTACGCTTGATCCCATTCGTGCCGACCATGCCATCGCCGGACTGGCATGGCGGCCACGCGAAGACTTGCGGATTTCGCTCGAGGGGTACACGAAGGAGTATGCGGACTATCCCGTTGCCATCCAGTACGGGCAGCTCTCGCTTGCGAACACGGGCGATCAGGTCAGTCTGGCCGATGGCGCGCTGACGCCGCTCCGCAGTTCAGGCACCGGACGCGTACGCGGCGCAGAGTTCTTTCTGCAGAAGAAATTCGCGGGGCGTACCTATGGGCAGCTGAGTTACGCATGGTCTGAGACTCGCCATCGGGGACGGGACAGCGTGCTCCGCACTGGCGCGTTTGACGTGCCGAATCTCGCGACGGTGATTCTCGGTCAGAAGCGCGGAACGAAATGGGAATACTCCACTCGTGCGAGCTACGGCAGCGGGCGTCCGATCACACCGATTCTCGCGAGCGAATCGCTGACGCAGGATCGCCTCGTGCTTGACGCCGGCCGCCTCAACACGCTCCGCGCGCCTGACTACTTCCGTCTTGACCTGCGACTCGATCGCCGATTCACGGTCAGACGCGGCACGCTCGCGACGTATCTCGAGCTGCAGAACGTCACCGGACGCGACAATCAGTCCGTGCAAATCTGGAACTCCAAGACCAACAAGGTCGAGTACCAGGAGCAAATCAGCTTCCTGCCGGTCATCGGCATGAACTGGAAGTTCTAGCAGGACGTGCACACGGGCCTGTCACCCGCCGGTGATTTGCACCGCCGGTCAACAGGCTCGACTTCTTCCACTGGCCCAACCCGGAGTGTCGCCATGCCTGTTCGTCAATGGACGTTTCGATCTGTCACAGCAGCAGCGGTCGCAGTGCTCTCCGCCACAACAGGACGCGGTCAAGTTGCGCCCGCGCCCGACGTGCGGCGATGGGGACTCGAAGTCGACCTCATCCAACCCTTCATCCCCGAAGTGAACATCAGCACGATCAAGGCCACGCGGACAGTCGTCGGCATGCCTTCCGTGTCTCACGGCGACCTCATGCTCGGCGTGTTCATACGACCGAACATCACACATGACGTGGCCACACGCATCAGCGAGTACATGGGTTCCATCGGGTATCGGCAGTACTTCAGGCGGGGATTGCATGCCGAAGCGCAGTACTACGCAGGGTACGTCTGGGGAGAACGCAATCGTTTCGATGGGAAAGACTACGAAGGTTTCGTACAGTTCGCAGAAGTGAATGCGGGGTACCGGATTCCGGTCGGTCGCGGCGAGCGTCGCCGCCTCTACGTCACTCCGCAGATCGGATATCTCCAGGGGCTGAATGACAAGCTCATCATCGGCCCGCGGAACGGGAAAGAGGACGCGTTTGTGCAAGGCAAGCTGCTCGTTGGCTTCTCGTTCTGACAAGGCCGCTCGTACCATGAAACGTCGTCGATTCATGCGCACTGCGCGTCGACGCGCGGAGCGTTCCGGCGTGCGCCGGGACGCTCCGTACTACGGCACGCGGAAGCCGATACCACCCGCAACCGTCCGAATCACCGGCAAACCAAGCCCGAGCTGCGCCTGGAGATCGCTGCCCCAGCAGTAAGCCGCCGCCGCACCCGTGACCGCACAGGTATGTGCGCCGCCCGCCGCCAGTTGTGCGAATGAAAGTCCTCCGCTCACGAGTGTCGGTACAGTGCGATTGGTGACGCTGCCATCACCGATCTGACCGCTGGTGTTCAACCCCCAGCAGTAGGCGTCGTTGGCACTCGTGCGTGCGCACGTGTGGTTGTTCGCCGTCAGACTTGCGAACTGCGCGCCGCCGCTGATCGCGGTGGGAGCGGTGCGGTTCGTGGTGCTTCCGTCCCCGAGTTGTCCCGACTGGTTCGCTCCCCAGCAGAGTGTCGTGCCGATCGCAGTCCGACCGCAGCTGTGTGCAGCGCCTGCCGCAAGGGATGCGAAGACCTGGCCGCCTGACACCAGGGTCGGCGCACTTCGATTCGAGGTCGAGCCGTCGCCGAGCTGGCCGCTCTGGTTCTGGCCCCAGCAGAACGTCGTACCGGCCGCGGTCACGCCGCAGGTGTGTCCGGCGCCTGCGGCTTGTGACAGCGCCAGAGCGGTGAACGTATTGCTGCCGCCCACCAGCGTGGGTGCGGTGCGATTGATCGTGCTGTTGTCACCAAGCTGGCCAGTACCGTTCAGTCCCCAGCAGTACGCGGCGCCACCACTGACGATACCGCACGTATGCGACCCGCCCGACACCAGCGACGTGAAGCTCAGGCCACCGCTCACGACCACTGGCGCGAGTCGCGTGGTCGTTGACCCATCGCCGATCTGCCCGAACTGGTTGGAGCCCCAGCAGTATGCGGTACCCGCACTCGTCAGCCCGCAACTGTGCAGCGCACCAGCGGAGAGCGACGCGAACGTCACACCAGTGGCCACTGACGTTGGCGTATTCCGTTCATTTTGGCTGCCATCGCCGATCTGACCGTTGCCGTTCGTGCCCCAGCAGAATGCTGCTCCACCGCCAGTCAGTCCACAGCTGTGCTGCTGTCCGACGGATACCGTGGCAAACGTGTGCGAACCGCTGACGGCGGCGGGCGCGGTGCGGCGCGTGCTGCCATCGCCCAGTTGCCCATTCAGATTGCTGCCCCAGCAGCTGCCGGTGCCCGTGGTCGTCAACGCACAGGTATGCGTTTCGCCCGGTGCGATCGTGACGAAACTCTGATTGCCGCTGACACGCGTCGGCATCGTGATCGGAAGGACACTCGTGGTGCCGGTACCCAGCTGTCCCTCGATGTTGCGCCCCCAGCAGAACGCGGTACCGACGCTGGTGACGCCGCAGGTGTGCTGACCCAGCGCCGTGATCGATGAGTAGGTGCGCCCGCCGCTGACCAGAGTCGGTGCGGTGCGGCGAGCGGTTGTACCATCGCCAACTTCGCCGAACGTGTTGCCGCCCCAACAGTACGCAACACCGGTCCGCGTGACACCGCAGCTGCCATTCGTCGATGCCGTGAGCGCTGCAAAGCTGATGGTGCCAGCGAGCTGCGTCGGCAGCAGGCGAGTCGTGGTCGTTCCGTCGCCAAGCTGGCCAAAGCTGTTGCGTCCCCAGCAGAACGCCACGCCGGCTCC
>JANNVN010000175.1:0-2459 GCA_031414435.1 Gemmatimonadaceae bacterium | reverse complement strand
ACGCTCTCACGGTGTCGTGCGAATCAGTATGCCACCATGTAGTTCGAGAAGTGCCCGATGAGACCACGCACCAGGCCAAGATCAGGGAAGTCCTGCGATGGCGGCCACTCGAGAATCGCACCGGTCGTTCTGCTGACGTATGCAATACGCGCGGGCCGATTGAGAGGGCCCTTGCAATGCTTGTAACTCAGCTCGAGTGTTGGATGCCGCGACGCCACGAACTGGGTGCCATGCGGTGAGAAGATGGCCGTGACACGCAGCGAGGTCGGCGCTTCGGCGGTGATCACCGCCGGTGCCGTGAGTGCTCCGCTCGGAATTCGCAGTGAGTGTTCGCCGAAGTTGATTTCTGCTCCTTCAGGTCCGACGATCTTCACGGTGGCGACATACTGCTTCGGGTCACACATCAAAGAATCACGGTACCGCCCGGTCGTGTCGTCGAGCACACGCTGCCACTCGACCTTGAGTGCGTCGTAGATGCTCCTCTCTGCCATCTGGCGGTCCGCAATGCGCGCCAGCTCGCGGAGCAGGATCGAATCGAGGTTGGTGGTGGCCGGAGCGCCTGTGCCGCCGGTTCCGGTGTTGCTTGATCCGGTGGCGCCGTTCGTGCCGGCCGGCGTTGCGCCTGGACGGGCCGGGGACAACGCGTCGGCAACCGTCGACGAGGGCGGCTGCGTAGTCAGCCCCTGCCCGGAGTCACAGGCCGCGGCGATGACCCCGATGAGGAGTGCAACAGCGGATGATCGAGACGGACGTGAGCGCATTGATCGTGGTGTTCGCATGTGTTCCTCGTGATTGACCGCGCCTGCGCGACGCGACGACAGAGGTTGCGATTTTCATGCCACTTCTGGGATCGCTGTATCACTCTGGGTCGGTGCGATACGAGCGCAGGGCGTTCGCCTGCAGCAGGTACCACCTGCGAAAACCGCTCTCCTGCCTCATTTTGGGACAGCTGTCGCGAAATGAGGCAGCACCGTCGCGGTCGCTCGCCCGACTACAGAGGGGAAAGTCCTTCTCCTTGCACTGGTGCCGCGCGCATGCGTCGTGCACTGATGACGGAGTGCGACCCGTTGCCGGTCCGTTACCAAGTGTTCACATTCGCACGAGTCAGGTGTTTGGCATGATCGGAACTGTTGCTGTACAGCCCCAACGCCTGCAGCACTGATGGCACACGCTACTCCACCGGCCCAGCCGTCCGCCTCCGGGCATCCATCGCTCTTCGTCTACTCGCTCGGCGAATCCCTTGCCTCGTTGTGGCCGGCGCTGGCAGTGCAGCTCGGCTTGCCCTGCGTGATGCTGCCGGCGCTGGACGCGCTACCCAGCCGGGCGCGGGGGCAGTTGGTGCTGGTTGCGGCGGGTGACGAAGTTCGGCTGGCGGAGCTGGTTCGCGATGCCGCGCCGCACGGGCTCCCACTGGTCGCAGTGGGTGTCGACTCCAGTCGGCGGGTCGCGATCGACGCGGTGCGCGCCGGTGCACAGGACTACTTCTGCCTGCCCGAGGACGTGGATGCGATTCGCAGCCACATCCGATCCACGATCGCGGAGATCGAAGGGCAGCCGGGCGCCGCGCAGTTCACGGCGGCACAGCAGCGCCGTCACACATTCGAGGGCGTTTACGGGGACAGCCCGGCGTTGCTGGACGCGATCGCGCGTGCCGAACGGGTCCTGCCGCATGAGCGGCTCACACTCCTCCTCTCCGGTGAGACCGGCACAGGAAAGGAGGTGTTCGCGCGCGCGATTCACTACAACGGCCCGCGACGGGCGATGCCCTTCGTTGCCGTGAACTGCGCGGCGATTCCCTTGCACCTGCTGGAGAGCGAACTGTTTGGCCATGAGCGGGGCGCCTTTACCGGCGCGAATGCGCTGAAGCCCGGTCTGTTCGAAGTCGCCAACGGCGGCACGCTGCTGCTGGACGAGATCGGGCACATGGACCTCACGCTGCAGGGGAAGTTGCTGCGTGTGCTCGAGGAGCGTGTGCTGCGCCGCGTTGGTGGTGCCAAGGATCTCGCGATCGATGTCCGGGTGCTGGCGGCAACCCACGTGGACCTCGGGCGCGCCGTCGCGCGAGGCGAGTTCCGGGCGGACCTGTACTATCGTCTGAACGTCGTGTCCATCACCTTGCCGCCGCTGCGTGATCGCGGTGGCGACGTGCTGGTGCTGGCGAAGTACTTCATCAACAAGGCTGCGACGGACTACCGGATCGCGGAGCCGGCGCTGTCAGAAAGTGCCAAATCGCTGATCGTCAGGCATCCCTGGCCGGGTAACGTACGCGAGCTGCGCAACGCGATGGAGCGTGCCACACTCCTCGCGACATCCAACATCATTCAGCCGCACGATCTCGAGATTGACGAACGTCACAACGGTCGCCCGTCCGACGGGCGGATTCCATTTCCGGCGCCGCTGGCACTGGTCGTACAGTCCGCGGTTCGCGAGATGGTCGCCTTGCACGATGGGAATCGCAG
>JANNVN010000174.1:0-1740 GCA_031414435.1 Gemmatimonadaceae bacterium | reverse complement strand
CGCGCAACTCCGATTCCTCCGATGCGGTCAGGAAGATGTAGCGGAGCTTCTGGGCGCGTCCCGCCCGGTGATGGATGCCACCGAGGTTGACACGACGCAGCGCCGGGATGGCCGCACAGAGCCGCGCCATGGTATCGATATCGCCCGTCAACAGCATGCCAGGCTTGGGATCAGCCGCAAATGCCGTGTACCGCTCGATGGCCTGTGCGACGGACACAAACTCCACGCGCATGTCTGGCGGCACACCCATCCGATACAACTCCTGCTCCCACTCGCTGGCAGCAACTTCGTCGTCCACCAGCACCAGAAAGCGCAACTCGAGCGGTTGGCCCCAGCCGACGACCACCTGTCCATGGATGAGGCGATCGTCGATGCGATGCAATTCAATCGGCACGTGCGGCCCCTCGCGTCACCATCATGGCCGCCCGCCCTTTTTCGACGGCGGTGTCAGCGGCGTCGGCGGCATCCGGCGCCGAAAACGCATAGTCGAGCAGTACCGGCAGGCTGATGCCCGTCACGACCGTCACCTCCGGAAAGTCGCGCTGCGCGCGACGGGCAGCCATCGTCGTTGAACCCGCCGGGAGGTCCGAAAAAATCACGCGCACGCCGTCTGCGATCGCCTCCCGCAGCATCGCCTCTGTCGCGCGGGTATCGAGCCCATAGTTGGTGGCCGTGCGGAAAAGATCCGTGCGGCCCGTGATGGCCGTTACCGCCGACACGATGCCAGCGGCGAAGTCCTTGTGCCCGATCACCAGCGCGGCGGGCCGCGCGTCCAGGTCACTCATTGTCTTCCTGCAGATAGCGTCGGACTTCAACGTCCCGGGTGACGGCGCGCGCATCTGACGCGTTTCGCATCCGGGCGATCAGGCGCTCATTGAATTGCTCCGCCGGATTGACACCTGCATAGCGCAACAAATGGTTCATTGCGAGCACCTCGAGGATCACCGTGATGTTCTTGCCTGGATTCAGCGGGACTCGAATACGCGGGATCGGCACGCCGAGAATCTCCGTCGTTTCGAGATCGAGTCCGGTCCGATCGAGATGGGCATCGCCGCGCCAGAGCTCCAACTCGACCGCCACCTCCACGCGCTTCTGCTGTCGGACGGCCCGGATGCCGAAGAGTGCCGGAATGTCGACCAGGCCGACTCCCCTGATTTCCATGTGGTGCCGCTGCAACTCGTGCCCCTTGCCGATCAGCACGTCATTGCCGCGCTTGAGCACGATGACCATGTCGTCGGCCACCATCCGATGCCCGCGCTCCACCAGATCCAGCACGCACTCCGACTTCCCGATGCCACTCTGTCCCACCAGCAGCAGTCCGACACCATAGACGTCGGCAAGCGAGCCGTGGAGCGTGGTGCGAGGCGCGAACTCCTCTTCCATCGCGGGCTTGATGCGCCGGTAGAACTCGTTCGTCTTCAGCGGCGAGCGAAAAAGCGGCATCCCCGCCTCCGCCGCTTCGCGGAGAAACTCCGCCGAGAGTTCGAGCCCCTTGGTAATGAAACAACAGGGGAATGGGAGCCGGAAAAACTGCCTGAGGACGCGCAGTCGCTGCGCCGCTTCAAGCGACGTGATGTACGTGATCTCCGTTTCACCCAGGATCTGGCAGCGATCCGGCACGAACCGCTCGACGTATCCAGCAAGAACGAGCCCGGGGGAGGAAACCTCCGGGCTCGTGACAGGCCGGTCGAGGCCCGTTGCCTCGCCAATCGGCTCCAGTTCCAGAATGTCCTTCAGCCG
>JANNVN010000173.1:0-7300 GCA_031414435.1 Gemmatimonadaceae bacterium | reverse complement strand
GGCCGACGATCATCGTCGCCCCAGGCTCAAACAGCATTTCCGTATGGTCCGCGAACGACTTGAAGCCGTGCAGTGTCAACTTGGTCAGGCGCACGTCAGAAACTTCTCCCAGTACGGTAATAGAGCGTCGAACCGACACCCTTGGCTTTCAATTCAGCCATCAATGGAATCGCCTGTTCGGGTAACTCAAATGCGCCGACGAAAATCGTCGCGCTGCCATCAGCCTGCAGCAATGGATAAGCGGCGATCTGCCGTTGCCCGTAACCATCGGCGACATTCTGTGCGGCCCGGCGTGACACCTTACTCTCGAGCATCAGGCCGTACGGCGTTGCCACCACGCGCCCCGCGTCCGCCTTCAGCTTTCCGCTTGCGCGCAGCGCGCCGAGCAGCGAGTCAGCCTGCCGCGCCTTGCCGTAGGCCCCGGCCTGCATCTGGAAGAACCGCCCCCGTTCGCCGCGGATCCGAACCATCGTCACAGTCCCCGCCGGCAGGCTCAATCCCAGATCGGCCCACCGGGCCAGCGCCTGCGCTTCATCATTGGTCGCGACGATCACCACGCCGAACGCCGCCGCCTTCAGTGAATCCTGCGGGTTCGCTACGCGCGCCCCTGCGGCGGAATCGAGCTGCGCCGACGCGGCGGCCGACGGTGCCGGGCTCGCACTGGGCGCGGCTGCGGCGGTATCCGCAACATTTACAGCCGACGTCGTCGGTGTCGCCACACCGGACCCAGGCGATGGCGCACTGAATTTGGTGTACGCAAACCACGCCCCGAGCAGCGCGACGACGACTGCCGCGGCAATCAGGCCCTGCTGTCGTCGGTCCTGCGCCGGGAATGGTGTCAGAACGCGCTTTTCAACCACGTCCTGCGCTGGCAGCATCACCGGCGACGGTTTCGACGCTGCCTGACCGCTGCGCGGCACCGCGGCGACCGTCGTGTCGATCACGTCAGTTGGCGCGGGCACCACCGGCGGGGCATCGACGTGTGCGAGTACCGAGTTGCGCGGCACCGACAACACCGAGGCTGCGTCGCCCACGACCACGACGCCGTCGAGCATGGACGCCAATTCATGCACACCGTCGGCATCGCTCGACGCGACAAGCACCAGCAGCGCACCCACCTCACGGAACCCGGCGGCCAGACGGCTCCAGCGCTCATTGCGCAGAATGTCAGGCGTGACCACGGGCTCGGTGCCGCTCGGCATCACAAACAGCGTACCGGATTCGTCCACCTGTCGCGCAATCTTGTTCAGCGACACGCCGTAGAGAAAACTGTCCACGATGCCATGCGGGTCGTCACCAGTGACGAGACTCTGCAATGGCTCGACTTCACCGACCAGATCGCCGATCGCCACCCGACGCGTGCGTGATTGCGCGCGACCGATCCCCAGCGCCGCACGTGCCGCGGCGACCGGATCCTTTCCGGTCACGAGAATGGCGTGCGCCGCCGCGACAGCGGGCGATGCTTCTGCGCCAAGCGCTTCCCAGTCGAGCCCCAGCGTGAGACCAGCTGCCATCAGTTCGATCCCCCCTCAAAAACCCAGTAGTCACGACCCGCTGCCCGTCCGGCGCGCTCCGCGTCATCACGCGTCCGGAAAGGACCAAGAATAACCCGATAGAGCTCAACGCCGTTCGTCGCTGTCTTTACGACTCTCGCCTTCTCGCCATTCGCCTTGATCGAGGCCGCCAGCTGCTGGGCGGGGCGCTCGGCCTTGAGCGCTGCGAACTGGACCACGAAAGTGCCCCGTTCGCCGACCGCCGCAGGAGGCGTCTCGACCGCGACAGGTCGGCCCTTAGGCTGCGAATCCGGCACCGGTGGCTGTGGCCGACGGGTCGTATCGCTCCGCGCCGCGATACTGTCGCGCCGTGCCTTGCGTCGGAGCGCCGCCGAGTCCGACAGCCCTTCGCTCGAGTCGCGTGTCGCCGCAGAGTCTCGGGTGCCCTTCGGCTTCGTCGAATCGCTCCCGGCCCGTCGGGTGGTATCGCTCATTACAGCCGTGGCACGGATCGGGGCGTCACCAGCCCGACGGCGGAACCCATTCCACTGTACGACGGTCCAGATGTCCTTCGCTCCTGCCGGAATCACCGCAACCGGACGGAACGTATCGGCGGTGAGCACGACGACATCGTCGCCGCGCAGCGTGGCCAGGCGCCCGTCGGGAAATACGAGCGGCAGGTCGGGTCGCCACGGCGATGCGAGGCGGCCGATCACCTTGTCGGTTGCCACCGCAATGACAAGCACCGAGTCCGCGTCGCCCCCGAAGTGGACGAGCAGATAACGTCCGAGCGGATCCATCCGCAGGGCGCTCGCGTCCGAAGGGACGTCGAGACGTGCGGCGATTTCATCGGTGTACTTGTTGATCACCTGAATGCGCGCGTCGTCGTTGTCCGCACCAAGGACGTACACGCGGTCGCCGCTGGGCGAGGATGCGGTCGCTCGCAGGGAGTCGCCGAGACTGACCCTGCCCAAAGTCTTGAGGTCGCGTGCACGTACGCTGACCAGTCCTTCCGGACCATCGCTGAGGTAGTAACGATCACCGCCGGCCGCCGAGATCAGCCGGGCCTGCCCCTCAAAGACCGCGCTGTCCACTGCGGTGGTCGCCGGTGGCCGGAAACGGGTCAGGATGGTTTCCGAGCCGCGCTGCCCCACAAGCAGCACACCACCGTCGCGCAGTGGTTGCAGCTGGCTCAGGGTAGCCGCAGTGCGCACCTGCCATGGCTCCCGCTCCGAGGGCATCAGCCTGAGTACGGCGCCGCCGCTCGTGCCGAAAATGCTCGTCCCGTCGAGACTCGCGGTTTCGGCCAGCGGTGTCGCCATCGCCCGATCGAGCTGGCCGCTGCCGAAGGTCAGGCGCCATGCCAAACCAGCCGCGTCGCTGATCACCAACGTCCCGGCGTCGATGCTGAATCCAATCGAGCGCATCTGAGGCGGCACGGCGGCGCGCGTCGTCCAGATGACCGTGTCAAGTGCCGGGTAGCGATACGCCCGTGCCGCGCCACCTTGGGCGGGAACGCGCAGGACGATGGCGTCGGGGCCGAGTGGGGCGACGGGGGCAGCTGTCGCCCCGCGGTCATCCGCGGTGCTGCAGCCGGCCAGCACCAGGGCGAGTAGAAACCGGGGGGATCGCACCCGAATAACCTAGCCGTGACAGAGCGGGCTGAAAACGCCTTGAAATGCAGCGGGCGCCGGCTTGTCGCCGGCGCCCGCCTGAATCGTTGTGCGTCAGTTGCCCAAGTGGCCTGTCACTGAAGTCCGGGAAGCAGTCGCCGGTCGGCGCATCCCGGCTTGCCGCGTTGAAAATCCTCGCAATACCACTGGAATTGCTGAGGTTTTCGCCTTGCCATCCGGGCGCCCCACCCGGCTTTCTGCTAGCCGAACTTCAACGACACGCCACTAGTACGACATGCCTAGCGACCACTGCCAGAAGCCCTTGCGCTCCGGTCGATCGAGGGGAATGGCGTAGTCCCACCGGAGCAAGGCAAAGTTGAACAGGTTCAGCCGGATGGAATATCCGTAGCTGCGCAGCAGGAAGCGCTGTGCATCCGGGTCGTAGTTCGCCGGACGGCTGAGCGACACCTTCTGGCCTGCACTCCATGCCAGACCGCCTTCGTAGAACACCGCACCGTCCACCGGTGGCAGCTGGATCGGCAGGACCCCGAGCTCGAATCGGCGGATGAGCGGGAAGCGCAACTCCGTCGAGCCCACCACGGCCCGGGCGCCGAGGAGTTCCGTGTTGCTGCATGACCCCGATGCGCCGACCGCAGGATTGCAACCGAAATCGAGCGCGTTCACGCGGTCGTAGCCGCGAAGCCACATCAGACCGTTCGGATTCCCGATGTAGTTCGGGAAGAACGTTTCGTCGCGGCCCGCCCGGAACACGCCTGTGACGCGCGTGGCGATAGTGAGAAAGTTGAAGAGCAGGGGGTCATATCGACGATAGTCCGCCGTGACCTCGTGCCACTGGCGGCTGCCGAACGTCGGTTCGTAGGCGAACCGCATACGGCGTCCCATGATCGGGGCAGTGTAGCCGTTGAGCGAATTGTCCGAGACGAACGCGACCTTCGGCTGCAGGAGTGTCAGCGAGCCCAGATTCTCATCACCCACGATCTGGAACTGCGTACTCTCGCCGAACTGGTTGAACTGACGCGCCACACGCAGATTCGAGCGGCCAATGTTCTGGAGGCCCACGCCAAGCTCAAAACGCTTGAAGCGGTTCTGTGGCAGGAGGGAGGTGATGGCCGCGTCACGCAGCACGAAGCGCGACAACGTTTGTGTTTCCTGGAAAATCCCAGGCGACACCTGATCGATGTCCTGACCGTTCAGGAAGAAGAACGGAAACTGCGAAATCGCCGTGTTGTACTGCAGTTTTCCGGCAAGGTTGGTGTACCCGGCGTAAATGATGGCGTCTTGCAGTCGCCCATTCACCTGCGCGGTGAAGGCCAGCCTGTTGTTGCCAAGCAGATCGCTGAGCACGATGGTCGTGCCGCCAAACAGTCCGCGGCCGAAATTGTCCTGCGCGTAGCCGATGCTTGGACGCGCCACGTAGTCGGCTTCATAGCTCACCTTGTACGGGCCGTCGCGGAAGCGTGTCGGGTCAGGCAGGGCCAGATCCGCACTGTCGAGCAGCTGATTCACCGACACCACGCTCGAGTCCCGTTCGCCGGCCGGTGGCAGTGAGTCCGAGGACCGCAGCCCATCCGTCGCGCGGTAGACGGAGCGGGCGCCATAGCTTGGGCTCCCCGCCACTGCGTTCCGCGGAGGCGAGATCGATGCCGGCGTCGGGACGGACGGCTTCGGTGACGTGGCCCCTGGCAGTGTGGTCGCAGGTGTCGTCGGTGCGCCTGCACCGGGGACCGTGCCCTGGGGCGGCTGCGACGTCGGACGCCCAGGTGGCGTCGTCGCGGGGCTTGCCGGCGTTGCCGGCGCGACCGCCACTGTACCCGCGCTGGCCGTCGGTGACGGGGCACTCGGAATCGCCGTGACCGTGATCGCACCGTTGGTCCCACCAGCGGACGCGATCAACGCCGGTGTGCCGGCGGCCGGGGCACGGTATGGCTCCTTCTTCAGGGCGCGCGGATTGTCCACCGTCCAGACGGTGTAGTCGCCCTTCTTTTCGAAGTGCACGAATGCCAGGCGATCGGCAGTCCGCGCCCACGACAGTGCCGGGCTGAACTCCGTGATGCCCGAGACGCCTCCCGCCACGTTCGTCAGCTGATAGTGCTCGCGATTGCCGAAGACGTACAGGAACACGTTCGGCACACCGTTTCGATCGGTGATGTAAGCAATGCTCTTGCCATCTGGCGACCACTGCGGGTTGATGCTCAGACCGGGTTGGTTCGGCAGCACCGTGATGCGGCCGGACTCCATGTCGTACAGACTGATCTTCCATCGGCTGAAGCGCAGCACATCGAAATCCGTTTCGGCGCCGCGATCGCTGGCGAAGGCAATTGTCTTGCCATCAGGCGATACGCTCGGCATGAAATCGCCGTGCAAATCTTTCGTCAGCGCCCGGTATCCCGTCCCGTCAACGTTGACCATGGCGAGATCGGTGATGCCGCCGGTGTTGGCGCTGAAGACGATGTGGCGGCCGTCCGGCGTGAAGACGGGATTCAGCACACCACTCACGGGCAGATCGATGCGACGAGTCTGACCGCCACGGGTGCGCGTCAGGTAAAGCACGTCCTTGCCGTTCCGCTGACCCACGTACGCCACCTGATTGCCATCGGGCGAGAAAGAGCTCTGGCTGTACAGGAGGCGCAGCTCCTCCGCGTTCGGATTGGCGTTGCTCTTCACCAGCCGGCGAATCCGCTTCCCCGTGCGGGCATCAGCCAGCCAGAGATCGATGAACACTTCGCCGCGCAGGAAATTGCCGTCAGACAGGAAAACGATCTTCGATCCGTCATCCGAGAGCGCCGGCGCGAGGAAGATGTTTCCACCGCTCTTCTTCGGGCTGAGGATGTTGTCGGCAAAGCGGCGCGGACGATCCAGGTTCACGACCGTCGGAAGAAACTGCTTCTGCAGCGCATCCTTCCAGTCGTCACCAAGTTCCTCCAGCGACAGCCCAAGCTCCCGACGGAATGCGCGTTCGATGCCAACGTTCGGCAGCGCTTCGAGAATCTGGCCGATCACCTGATCGCCCCAGCGTTCGCCGATGTAGCGCATCAGGGATTCGCCGAACCGGTAGGCGAAATACCGATCCGGGTAGAGCGTCATCTGCTCGATGGACGGGATGTCGCCATTCACCGCTGCGTCGCGCATCCACATGTCGGTGAACTTGTGGTCCGATCCAAGCGACAGATACTCCGCCATGCCCTCCGCCAGCCAGAGCGGTGGGAAAAACGTCTGCAAGGCCTGGAGATTGGCGCCGGCACGACCGCGCGAGAACACATCGTACTGGAACTGGTGCACCATTTCGTGGGCCAGCACATGCTCGAACGTTCGGTAATCGCCCGTGAGCGGCAAGACATTGCGCTGCCGCGCGGCGTCAGTCACACCACCGGTGCCTTCACCGAGGTCGCCGAAGATGTTGTTCTGCGCGAAGTCGGTGCGACTGGCGAAGATGACAATCGGCTTGCGCTCCCGAAACTCGTGGCCGAGCACACGCGAGAGACGGGCATACGATCGCTCGGCCATCCGCGCGGCATCTTCGACCGCTGCTTTTTCTTCCTTGTAGTAATGCACGCGAAAGTGCTCGGTCTCGAGCACGCGCCACTGGAACCGGTTGAACTGCACCTGGTTCTTGCCGAAATAGCCTTGTGCACCGGCTGTTGAGGCCAGCGCCAGTGTGGTGGTGACTCCCATCACCAGATTCCGCAGCATTCGCATTGCCAGTCCTCCCGGACCCGTTGCGACCAGAGGCTTCAGCCCAGCCTCACTCAAACGCGATACGTTCCGCATCACTCCACAACCGCTCGAGCTGATAGAAGTTCCGCAGCGTCGGGTGAAACACGTGAATCACCACATCGGTGTAGTCCAGCAGTGCCCAGCGGCCCTGTTCAACGCCTTCCGCATGGGTCGGCCGTTCCCCCTCTTCCCGCAGTTGCCGGACGACATGATCCGCCATGCTGCGTACGTGCGTATCCGACGTTCCGGATGCAATCACGAAGAAGTCCGTCATGTCGGTCAGACCGGCCAGTGACAGCACCTGAATGTCCACGCCCTTGAATTCACTCATCAACTGCGCGGCACGCTTGGCAAGGGCTTCCGAAGCGGCTTTCGTGGCACGGGTCGTACGCGTCAATGCAGGCATCGATATATGGAACGGCAGGCGACAGCCCACCTCATGGCTCAAGGGCCCGTCAA
>JANNVN010000172.1:0-1650 GCA_031414435.1 Gemmatimonadaceae bacterium | reverse complement strand
TAATTCTCCCGCACCGCGGCGAGGTCCACGGTGAGCATGGCGCTCGTGGCGCGGGCGTCGGCGGGAATGGCGGTCACAGCCTATGAAGTTACCGGGAGCGGTCGTAACGATGCAAGCGAAAGCCAGTCTTGAAGATACCCTTGCGCTGATGCGCGATCTGCGCGCCCGCTGCGACTGGGACGCGGCCCAGACGCACCAGTCGCTTCGCCCGTACCTGATAGAGGAGGCGCACGAGGTCGATGATGCGCTGAGAATCGGCAACGATTCGATGCTCCGGGATGAACTGGGCGACCTGCTGCTCCAGGTACTCTTCCACAGCGTCATCGCCGAGGAGCGCCAGGCGTTTGACCTGTACGACGTGGCTGCGGCGCTGATCGCCAAGATGCGGAAGCGTCACCCGCATCTCTACGGCGATGGAGAGGCGGTTCCGTGGGAACGGCAGAAGGCGAAGACACGACTCTCGCTCGCCGATGGGCTGCCGGTGGAGCTTCCCGGCCTCCATCGGGCACACCGGCTTCAGGACAGGGCCGCGGGTGTGGGCTTCGATTGGGATGACGTGGCCGGCCCTCTCGCCAAGGTGCGCGAGGAGATTGACGAGGTCGCGGCAGAGCTCGAGCAGCCGCGCGACGACCAGACTGCGGCACACGACGCGGTCGAATCGGAGCTCGGCGACCTGCTCTTCGCGGTCGTCAACCTCTGCCGGAAGGCAAATGTGCACGCGGCGGTCGCGCTCGACCGGGCCAATGTGAAGTTTGTCCGCCGTTTTTCGGCGGTGGAGCGCCTCGCAGCGGAGCGCGGCGTACCGATCGGTACGGCGACGCTCGCTGAGCTCGACCTTCTCTGGGACGATGTGAAGCGGGCCGGCGGATGAGCGCGCTCCAGACCGTCGCGACGCCGCGCTCGCTGACCGCGATGCAACCATTCTTCCGCGAGCTGTCGGTGAATCGCGAGACCGCTCAGGCGCTCTTTGATGGCCTGTCGCCCGAGCAACTCGCGTGGCGGCCGACTGACGAACAATGGAGCCTGGCGGACATCTGCGGACATCTCGCGACGACCGCAGAGCTCTATGTCACCGAGCTCGATGTCGCGATTGCGCGAGGGCATTCGGATGCGGCGTACAGTGAAAGACCATTTCAGGGGACGATCCTGAGCCGCCTCGTGGTCTGGACGATGGAACCGCCGGTTCGGGTTCGGATGCGATCACCACGCGACTTGCGCCCGAATCCGAGCGAGGCGCCCACAGACGCACGGCACCGGTACCACGTCGCACAGCGGAACCTGGAAATTCGCATGGAGCGAGCCGCGGGCCTGGACCTCGCGCACGTCCGCGTCCGCCTGCCGGAGTTACGGCAGGTGCGCCTCTCGCTCGGTGCCGTTCTGGCGCTGCTGCTCGCGCACGAGCGGCGACACCTCTGGCAAGCGACGATCGTGCGGCGCTTGCCAGGGTTTCCGGCCACCATCGCGCCCTGATCAGGGGCGCAGGCGATTCATCAGACGCGGGAACGCAATGCACTCACGGATGTGCGGCGTGCCGCAGAGCCAAGCCACCAGGCGTTCGAGTCCGAGCCCGAACCCGCTGTGCACGAACGTCCCGTACTTCCGCAAATCGAGATACCAACCGTACGCATCAACTGCCAGCCCTTCCTCCTC
>JANNVN010000171.1:0-14634 GCA_031414435.1 Gemmatimonadaceae bacterium | reverse complement strand
GTCGATGAGAAGGTCGGCAAGCGGATCAACGTCGAGCGGACGGAGGAGCTCATCGCCACCGGCGCCGACGTCATCGCGGTCGCATGCCCGTTCTGCATGACCATGATGACCGACGGCGTCGCCAAGCTCGAGAAGGACGTCAGCGTGCTGGACATCAGCGAGGTCGTCGCCCAGCAGCTCGCGCCTGTCCGCTCGCGTGAGCTGGTGGCTGGGGACTGAACGGCAAGGGCAAACGTAAGGGCTACCGTAAGAGCAACTGCTTGACGCAGAGGCGCAAAGCTCAAAGGCGTAAAGTGTCTTCGAGACTGTTCGAAAACATTGTTGTGACGTTTCCAAACAGCTCTGTAAGTCAGACTCTGACGAGCGAGCGTATCGCCCGGCCTCTCGCAGAACGCGTGTTGCGTCCATGCGCCTTTGCGCCCTCTGCGCCTTTGCGTCAAGCAGTTCCGCAGTTCCGGCAGAGGCCCTCAGCGCGTGATACGATACAGGCTGATCGTGTGGAGGTGCGCGCCCGCCTCGATGGGGACCTTGGCCACCGTTTCGCAGCTCAACGCGTGACTGATGCACCAGTCCGGGAAGCCGGCTGATCCAACTCGGCCTGGGTCGGCGATCCAGCCTTCACCATGCGGCCCGAGCGACTGGGCCATGACGCGTGCGATCAGCGGGGCATTGCGCTGTTCGTAGAGCACGTCGGATGCCACGACCAGATCGAAGCCCCGAAGATCAGACGGCCAGTGATTCCAGTCGGCGCAGCGCGCCGTGATGTCGACCTGTGCATTGCGCCAGGTGTTCAGACGTGCGAACTGTGGCGAATCCGCGTAGTAGTCGGTCGCGGTGATCTCGAATCCGGCGCGCGCCGCCGCCGTCGCCACGACGCCGCTGCCGCAGCCCAGCTCCAGCAGCGTGCGGCCCGCACCGCGTAGCCCGCGCAGAAACCGCGAGAGCACAACTGACGCGGGCCAGAGATCCGCCCAGTACGGAAGCCGGTCATCGATCGCAAATTCCTGCTCCGAAATCAGGTCGTCGGAATTGGCAGGGTGCAGCACTTGGATCACCTCGCCGTCCGCGATGGTGACAGGCGATTCGATCGTGCGAAACCGCTCGCGCAGATCGAGCTCGAGCGCGTCGGGAGTCAGTAGGTCCAAGAATTCACCGGCGGTGTGTGGCCAGGCTGCAGCAGCATGACTGGCGCGCTCGCGCCGGCTGCAAGATACGCGACATCATGTGGCACGATGAGCAAGCCCTGCGCCATCGCCATCGACGTCAGCAGTCCGGACCCTTGTGGCCCCGTCAGGCGCGCCTCGCCAGACTCGGTCACGAGCGCGCGAAGAAAGTGCGTCAAGCCACCGGCGGTCGTCACAGGTTCTGCCAACTGGACCATCCGAATCGCCCGATTGATCTGCGCATGAGCGCCCATCTGCCGCAGCGCAGGTCGCACAAAGACCTCAAACGTCACCAGCGCGGACACGGGATTGCCCGGCAAGCCAAACCAGGGCCGATCGCCGAGCATGCCGAACCCGAACGGCCCGCCAGGCCGCATCCGTACTCGCCAGAAGTCGAGATTGGCTCCCAATCGCTGCACCACATCCCGCGTGTAGTCGAACGCACCGACACTGATGCCACCGCACGTGAGCAGCACATCAAACGGCGGCGCACCCGTGATACGCTCGGCAATCGCGGCTGGATCATCGCGCGCTACGCCGAGGGTGATCGGCTCGCCGCCCGCTTCAGTCACGGCCGCCGCGAGCGCGTAGCTGTTTGTATTGATGATTCGACGTCCGGCGAGCACGTCGTCGAACTGATCGACATCGACCAGCTCGTTGCCGGAGCTGAGGATTGCGACGCGCGGTCGTCGCACGACCGCGAGTGTGGCACAGCCGTTGCCCGCGGCCACACCAAGGTGCGCGGCCGCAAGCTCTGCGCCGGTGGCGAGGAGCGTTTGCCCCGCACTGAAGTCCTCGCCTCGGGGTCGGATATTGCGCCCGGCATCGCGATCGTTGCGAAGCACGACGCGCGAGAGACCCGCGTCGGAGTCTTCGACGCGCACGACGGTATCGATGCCATCCGGGACCGGCGCGCCCGTCATGATGCGCCACGCGGTGCCCGGGGCGATGGAGGACGGCGGGGCATCACCAGCGGCAATCGTGCCGCCGACAGCGAGCGTGACAGGCGACTCCGGCGTTGCACCGCGCACATCACCGGCGTGCACGGCATAGCCGTCCATCGCGCTGTTGCGCCACGCAGGGTGCGTGTACCGCGCGACCACTGGCTCTGCGAGCACCCGGCCAAGCGCCGCGCGCACATCGACGGTCTCGGCGGCGAGGGAGGGGACAGCGGCGAGGATCCGCCCGATGGCGACTTCAACCGGGACGCGTGCCTGCTCCGTCATGGTGTCACTCCACGCATCGTCACCAGCCGTTCAACGATCAGTTCTGCGATCCGGTCCACTTCGCGGTTCGAGACGGTGAAGTTGTTCGCGACAATCGAGAACACGATCAGCTCCCCTGTGCTGGTGGTGGCGAACCCTGAGAGTGCCCGTGCCTTGTCGATGGTCCCGGTCTTTGCCCTGACACGCTCGGAAAATCGCTGCATCCGGTTCTTCAGTGTGCCATCTTCGCCGGGAACCGGCAGCGACTCGTAGAACACCGGAAATGTCGCGCTCCGGCGCATCGTATCGAGTACCTGCACAATGGACCGGGGCGTGAGATAGTCGTGCCGGGACAGGCCGCTCCCGTCGCGAATGGCATGGGCATCACGACGCACGCCCCACCCATCGAGCTGCCGTTCGACCACGGCGCGGGCGCTGTCTGGTGTGCCAACGCCGGTCCCCTCAAGCCCGAGTGTCCGGAAGAGCGCTTCGGCAACCTGGTTCTGCGATGGCTTCTGCATGGCCTTGAGTACCTCACGCAGCGGCGCCGATCGAAGCACGGCGATGGTGTCGGCGCCGGTGGAGGGGATCACGCGATCGGCCACCCGGATCCCGCTTCGGATCAGCGCTTCCCTCGCGGCGGCGACATAGCTGCCGCGGACGTCGGGCTGCGCTGCGCTGAACTGCACCGAGTCGCCCGATGCGATACTGCCGCGTACCACGATGCCGGGCGTTGCCGCCGAGTCGCGCCACCACTGGATGTCAGCGACGCCCGTGCGTGCAACGCGACTCGTGACCTGCGAACGAATCACGGGCGTCGTGCGCGCGGGCGTCGTGGTGACGCACGCCGCGAGTCCCGCAGCGCGACACCCGCGCACCTGCACATCGGTGAACGAATCGTTGAACATCAGTTCACTCACGCCAGCGCCGTAAGGGGCGTCGAGATCGTCCCAGTCCCAGCCGAAGCCGAGCGGGCTGCCAGGAAAGGCATGGCCGTCGCTGCTGCGCACTCGACCCGCGATTCGCGTGATGCCGCTGCCACGGAGTGCCGTGATGAGCGAATCAAACGCTGCGAGCGGATCGCCGCGCATTGCGGCTGACACGCTGGGATCTCCCGTCCCGACGATGACCAGATCGCCACGCAGGACACCCTTGACGATCGGTCCTGTGCGGAGAAAGGTCGTCTGCCACTGGTACTCCGGTCCGAGGCGCGCCAGCGCCACTGCGCCAGTGATGAGCTTCTGGTTCGACGCCGGCATGACCAATCGATCGGGCTGCACGCTCGCCAGCGTATCGCGTCGGTCAGGTGCCGCGATCAGGATGCCCCAGTGCGTATTTGCGAACTGCGGAAGGCCCACCAGGGAATCGACGTACGACTGGAGCGATCCGATCGTCCGCGGCGGTGCCGGTGCCGCTATCGAGGGCGCTGGGACCGCTACGCTGGGTGCAGGCGCCGGTGCGGTGACTGGTATCGTCGTGCGTGTACACGCGATCAGCGCGCCGGAACAGGCTGCGAGGGTCAGCAAAGACGAATGGGTCACGAATGAGAATGGAGCGAAGAGTGCCACGCGATGGCCTGTGCGAGGTCGTCGCGTGTATTGATGTTCTGGAAGATTCGCGGAACGTCGGACCCCATCACTTCCTCGTCAATCATCCACTGCGTGCCGCGCAGCACCGTCACGAGCTCGTGCGCCGCCCGAGTGCCGCGTGCGAGTAGCCTTGTGGCCGTGGGAGCCGCGGCCGCATCGTACGCGGCGCAGAGTGGTTCAGACGTCCCGTTGGCATACGTGGGGACGCAGCAGCTCGCGCCGGCGTCAACCGCCGCGGCCAGGGCCTCGAGCACGGGCGCGGTGACGAAGGGCATGTCCCACGCGCAGACGACCACCGTCGGCGCCGTGGCAGCGGTCAGCGCGGTCTCGAGTGCGCCGAGGGCCCCGCGGCCAGGCGTGGAGTCAGCCACGATACGGTGTTGTGGGAACCACGCTCGTGCGGCTGGATCATTGGCCGCGACGATCGTCTCCGTGCAGACGGCGTCGAGGGCGCGCAACACGAAGTCGGCAATCCGCATCCCGCCAAGTTGTGCCAGTCCCTTCGGCGTACCGCCGAACCGTGTGCTCGCACCACCGGCGAGCAGAACGCCGCATCGTCGTCGCGGCGTGGTCATCACGCTGGTTCGTAGGTCGCGCTCAGCGTCGCGTCTTCCGCCAGCACGACGCGTGTCACCTGCACCCCAGACGGCAGCCGCGCCTGCACTCGTTCGGCGATGAATCGTGCCAGCTCTTCCCCCGTCGGCACGAGGCCAGTCGCTTCGTCAAACTCCGGAACGTCGAGATTGATGTTGCGATGGTCGAAGCGAAGGCGAACCTCCTCGTGCAACACGGCATCGAGCATGCCGAGATCGACCAGCATCCCCGTGTCGCGCTGCACCGGTCCGGTCACACTCACATCACAGACGTAGCTGTGCCCGTGGAAATTCGGACGCGCACAGAGACCGAACGTCGCCTCGTTCCGTGCGTCGTCCCACGCCGGGCGACGGTACCGATGCGCCGCGGCAAACTGGACGCGGCGCGTGAGCGTGGTGCTGCCGCTCATCGCCGCCCGATCTCGCGCACGATGCCGAGCGTGAGCATCGAGTTTCGCGTCCACTTGCTGTTGACGTTCCCGGCCACCACCCTCGGCACACCCGGCGTCGAGTCGCGGAAGGTTTGCGGATACGGAACGCTGTAGAGGCGGTTGGTGAGGTCGGCGCGCAGCGTCCAGCGAGAACGGAGCGGAGCGTACTTCACGCCCAGGCCGATCACCGGCGCAAAGCGCGTCCCGAACTTGAATTGCGATGAGTCGGTCACAGCTTTGTTGTCCGTCACCAGACCGACACCGGCGGTGAACGTCGGCAGCACTGAGTGCCAGCTCTTGGCGCCCGTCAGCAGCAATGTGAATGCAGCATCGAGCATGTAGAGCGGTTGCGACACGGTGGCGCCGACGCGGTTCGACAACGGCAACCCGGGCTGCAGGATGTCACGGCTGGCTGACTGTCGCATAAAACTCGACGTGAACGCCAGCGGGCTGGCACCAAGTCGCACATCGTATCGCAGGCCGATCGCCTGGCCACCTCGCGGCGCGGCACCAGCCTTGTCCTTGCCGCCAAAGCTCTGGCCAGCGATCACGCTCACATCCTGCCGCTTCTCGATGTCGCGGAACGGACTCTTGTCAGGTGTCGTCCCGACCTGCGCGGCGAGCGGCATGCTGCAGAGCAACAGCGGCGTCGCGACGCAAAGGAGATGACGCGGACTCATTCGGCCACCGCCGCAACCCGGAGCGTCCGACCTGACATCTCGGCTGGTACGGTCAGGCCGAGCAATTCGAGAACCGTGGGCCCCACATCACACAGGGCGCCGCCGGCACGGAGCGGTACGACACCATCAGGATCGACGATAGCCAAGGGAACGGGATTGGTGGTGTGTGCCGTGTGTGGTGCGCCGGTAACCGGATCCACCATCACGTCGGCGTTGCCATGGTCGGCAGTGAATATGACGCGCGCGCCACCAGTGGCGGCGGCGGTGAGAATGCGGCCGATGCAGGCATCCACCGCCTGCACGGCGGCAATGGCGGCAGGCAGCGACCCGGTGTGCCCAACCATGTCGCAGTTCGCAAAATTGCAGAGCATGAAGTCGTATCGCCGCGTTTCGAGTGCCTCGACGAGGCCGTCGCAGATGCCCGCGGCGCTCATCTCAGGCTGCAGATCGTAGGTTGCCACCTTCGGGCTTGGCACCATCCGGCGCTCTTCACCAGGAAACGGCGCTTCACGACCACCGTTGAAAAAGAAAGTGACGTGCGGGTACTTCTCCGTTTCCGCCGTCCGCAGCTGGGTCATGCCGGCGGCGGCGATCACCTCGCCGACCATGTTGGTGAGCTGCGTCGCCGGAAAGGCCACCGGATAGGTGAAGGTCGGGTCGTACTCCATCATGGTCGTGACCGCGAGGCGCGGCCGACCGTCGATGGAGAAGCCGTCGAAGCTCGGTGAGGTCATGGCGTCGCAGAGCTGCCGCATGCGATCGCTCCTGAAGTTGAAGCAGATCACTACGTCGCCGTCGGCCAGCCGCGGCGTCAGCGCACCGGACGCATCATGCAGCACCATTGGCTCGATGAACTCATCGGTGGTGCCGCCCGCATACGCGGTTTCGAGCGAATCTGCGACGGCAGCCGCGGTGGTCGCGGTACCGACGCCGTCGACCATGGCGCGGTACCACTTCTCCGTTCGCGCCCAGCGATGATCGCGGTCCATGCCGAAGTACCGTCCGCCAAGCGTCGAGAGCACGGCGCGACCCGGATACCGGGCAATCTCCGTCTGCAACTCGGCCAGAAACCCGCGCCCCGAATTCGGCGGGGTATCGCGGCCGTCGAGCAAACCATGCACGGCGACGGTCGGTACCTGCTCGCGATTGGCGAGATCCAGGAGCGCGAAGAGATGCTTGTCGAGCGCGTGCACCCCGCCGTGGCCCAGCAACCCGATCAGATGCAGCGTCACGCCGCGCGCGGCCGCGTCGCGACAGGCGGCAACCAGCGCCGTATTCGTGAAGTATGCGCCGTTTTCAATGGCCGCTCCGACGCGGACGAGATCCTGCTCGACGACGCGACCAGCGCCAAGATTCATGTGGCCGACCTCGCTGTTCCCCATTTGCCCTTCCGGGAGCCCGACCCGTCGGCCACTCGCCTCGAGCAGGGTGTGTGGCACCGAGCCCATCAGGTGATCCCAGTTCGGGGTATCGGCAAGTGCGATGGCGTTGGCGGTGGCATCTTCGCGATACCCCCAACCGTCGAGCACAACAAGGCAAACCGGTCGGACAGATTGCGAGGGCATGGATGCAGGGTGGGGCAGGGTAGTAATGTCGTAGGTATGACGTCTGCTGAATGTACCCCCCGCCGGTGGGCACTACCATCGAATGCGCGACGCTGCGTCGCTGCCTACACGCTGACCTCCCTTCTGTTTCTTCCCGCCGCGATCGGGCTGCAGGCGCAGGCCGTGACGGACTCGACCGGAACGAAGCTGGTTGTCAGCCCCGCAACCATCCCGCTCCGCCCGTCGGCCCGGACGGACCTTCGCGCGTCGCCCGATGGCGCGGTGCTCGGCAGTGTAGTCTCGCCGGGCACCGTCATCCCGCTGGCGCGTGAGCGCGGCTGGGTGCGCGTCCGTCTCGAAGGGTGGGTGCGCGAGCAGGACCTGCTGCCCGTGGACTCCTCCCTGAGGACATCGCTCAGCGCGGCCGACCTGCGCGCCGATCCCGAGGGATCAAAGGGCAAGCTGATCCGGTGGAAGGTCGAGGTCCTCGCCCTTCAGCGGGCCGATGCGCTTCGGCGCGACCTCAATATCGGCGAACCGTACCTGCTCGCCCGCGGCCCACAAGGCGAGAACGCGTTGCTGTACCTGGCGCTGCCGCCCGCGCTGGTGAACGATGCCAAGGCGATCGTTCCGCTGACGGTGGTGCAGATCATCGCGCGTGTCCGCATTGGGAGATCATCGCCAACGAACGTGCCGATCCTCGACGTCGAGGCCATCACACCCCCATGACCACGGGATTCTCGCGGCAACGCCTCGTCTATCTCGCCACGGGCACACTGGTCGTGGCCGCCGCGATGGCGGTCCCGCTCCTCCGCGCGCAGCGGACTGCGCTGCTGCAGGAGGCGCAGACGCTTGGCATCGCGCGCACTAATTCGGCCCAGTCGCGCGATTCGCTGAGCCGCGTGCAGGAGCAGACACGCGCCACCCTCACGCTCGAACGTGCCCGCGCTGCTGCGCGCGACGAACCCAAACTCCATCTCGTCGTGGCGGTGGACAGCGGTACGATCGCGCTCGTCCGCGATGGCATCACGTTGCGCAGCATGCCGGTGCGATTTCGTGGCAGCCCCTCGCGTGGCGTGCTCACAATTGACAAGGTCGTGGAATCTGTGCTCGAGGCCGTCGCGGCGACGGTGGACTCGCTCGGGAATGCTGTCGCAGCCGCGCCGGAGATGAAGATCGAGCGTGTGATGCTCAGCGACGGCACCGTCCTCGAGGGCGATGATGCCGGATCGGTGTTGCTGGGCGGTATCGACGCCACAACCGGCCCGCGTGCGATTCTGCTGTCTCGTCGCGATTTCGCTGCCGTGCGCCCGAATCTGGTGCGCGGCATGAAGGCGGTGCTGTTCTGATGGCGTCCGAACCGCGAATGGCCGCATCGGGTCGCGTGGCGATCTGGTTCGCCGCAACACTTGCTGTTGCGGCGCTCGGCGTGATCGCCTACGAAGGGCAGCGGACCGCGCAAGCGTTCATGGCCCGCAACGCCGTTCGCGATGCGAACACCCGCGAACGCACGGCGCTGGTGGACGCCCAACGGACGCTCCGCGCCGTCTCGGATTCCGTCCGACAGGCGCAGGCGCGCGGCCGAGCCGTCGACACGCAGCCGTATGTCATCATCAGTCTTGCGGACAACCGGCTCTGGGTTCGTGATGGCGGCGAAGAGCTCTTTTCCACACGGGTTGCCAGCGGCAGCGGACGCACATTGATCGGTGCCGGAAGCAATCAGAAATTCCGGTTCGACACACCGCGAGGCAAACTGACCGTGAAGAGCAAGGAGACGTCACCAGCCTGGGTGCCGCCCGACTGGCATTTCGTCGAACAGGCCAACAAGAAGAAACTCGGACTCCTGCGGATGAAGCGCGGGCAGGTGATTCGCGTGTCCGATGGGGAGATCACCACGCGCGGGAGTGACGTGGTAAAGCGTCATCGCGATGGCTCCGTGACGCCGATGACCGCGTCCGACGGGCGGGAACTGGCTGCCGGCGGACGCATCATCATTCCGCCCTTTGGCACCAACGCGCGTCGCTACAAGGAGATTCTTGGAACACATCGCCTCAATCTTGGTGATGGCTACGCGCTGCACGGCACCAATGCGCCGAACACGATTGGCCGCAGTGTGAGTCACGGTTGCGTCAGATTGCGCAACGAGGACATCGAGACGCTGTATCGCATCATCCCCGTCGGGGCCACGGTGTACATCTACTGATGCGCGTCCTCACGCAATCCGGACGCGGCCGCAGGATCGCAGTGTCGGCGCTGCTGTTCCCGGTCCTGTTCGCGGTGGTCTCAGCCTGTGCGTCGTCTTCGGCACGCCAGTGTCGCAGTGCCGTTGATTCCGGCGATCTGGCTCGCCTCGCCATCACCACGGATTCGACTGCGACGGCCCTCCGCCGCGCAACTGATTCACAGTCCGTTGCGCTGCGCCAGTATCTGCAATCCGTGGTCGATCGCGCGGCCTGGCTCGATGCCTGTGGGCGAGTCACGTCGCCACGCGATCTGCGGACGGCGGCGCAGGTCGGCCTGTCGGCGGGCGAGCTCGGTGCCGAGACGCTGGAACGTGCATACCGATGGTCGCGTCGCGCGGTGATCGCCGATACAGCGGATCGTGCGTCGTGGCGCGTAATGGCTGCCGCCTGGGACCAGCTGCAGATGGCGCAAGGGCAGCCGCAGTGGTTCGGGACGGTGCTGCGCTGCGGCGGTCCGCCGAACGCCCGATGCGCACTGGCACCGATCGACTCGCTGCGCGTGACTGACGCGCAGCGCGTGGAGCTCGGTCTGCGGACTCTGCTCCAACTGCGCGAACAGATCGACTCGCTGAACCGGGCGCGCGCCCGCCCGTAGACCGTGGCCTGCGCTCACCTGTGGAGGCGCGCGACACGTGAAAGCAGGCACGTCGCGCCACCCGAGGTGCAAATGTCACGAACACAGCGTATGTGTCCGTTGTGTCACGATGTTTGACACCGATCTGGTCCCTTTGCGGCCGCAGCCGCGAAAACGGCACTAAGGGCATTGACTGGCGGTATGGGTTGTTATCATGCAATCCATGAACTCAGAGCCATCATCCACGCCAAAGCCGGCCGCCGCGGATCAGCAGCCGACGTTGGCGCGCAAACCAACGCCGATTGGATTGATTGGACTCACGCTGGTCGATTCAGGCGCGCATGACGAGCTTCGTCCACTTGCGCCACCGCCGCGCCGCTGGCGGATGGCGAAGTATGCGATGGCGCTCGCGTTCCCGGTCGGTATTGCGGTCGTCGCGCATCGCGTCAGCGAACCGGAAGGTCTCGATGCCGCCGAACTCTCGGCGGTGACAACGAGTGAGCGCCCTGCCCCGGACGACGCAGCGGCGTCACGGTCTGCGGTCGTGCGTCTTCCCGCGCGCACGTTCGCGAGCGGTGCCTTTGGCCACAGCGGCGCGGTGCGCGTGCGCGTCGTGTTGCCGAAGGATCCGGTCGCGTTGCCAATGGTCCTCCGTGGATCAAGCGCGGGAATGCAGGCGCAGTGGATCGCGTTCGATGGGAAGGCGAATGACGCGACCGTTCCGTGGCCTGGCGACGCCGTGCTGCGTGCGCCGTCGCGTCCAGGCGCGTTCTGGCTCGTGCTGTCACGCGGCGGTGTGGCCGACACGGTCGCTGATCTTGCACTCCTGGTCGAACATCCGATGCCCAATCGGATGGCCACGGGCATCAACGGCTATCACATGGGACGCTGGCCCCGGGCCTCGAATGGTGTTGTGCCGCGTGGATTCATCGAGGTGACCGAACGCATCAGCGATTTTCCGCTCTCACCGCACCTGAAGCTGAGCGACTTCGTCGTGCACGATGCGCAGGATGGGTTCCCGAAGTACCTGCACGTGCGTGAGCCGCTCCTCGACAAGATCGAACTCACTGTGGCAGAGATCGCCCAGATGCGCGGTGGGAACGCCGCGGCGATCACGCTGCATGTCGCGAGCGGGTTCCGCAGCCCGGCACACAATGGCCAGCTCACCGGTACGGCGCAGGACAGTCGGCACATGTTCGGTGATGCCGCAGATATCGCGATTGATGCGAACAATGACGGGCGTCTCACTGAAGTCGATGCCCGGCTGGTCGCGTCGGCTGCGGAAATCGTGGAACGGAAGTATCCGGATCTGGTCGGTGGCATCGGGTTGTACATCACCAGCGACGGTGGTGGCTGGCCATATGTGCACATCGACGTCCGCGGAAACCGGGCACGGTGGCGGGGCGGTGTGCGTCGCGGCGCGGTGGTCGATTCGCTGCTTCCCGCTGACGCAACGTTCGACTCCATTGCCGCGGCGGTGAAGGCGTCGACTCAATCAGAACCGGCCCCGGCCGCCGCCGTGACAGCCGCGGCGCTATCGGCTGCCGTGCCGGTCGCAGCTCCGAAGCCGGATGTTCGCCCAGCCCGCGCTCGAGGCAATCGCAACGCTGCAGTCCGGAAGCGCGTCACGGTCTCGCGTCGTCGCACTGCGGCACCATCGCGACGAGGCACGACGGGCATCATCGTCCGATCCGAGGCGGCTTACGCCCGCTCAACAACCGGCCGCCCGTCACCATCCTCATCGAATCCACGTACGGTCGACGATCCGTTCTCCACCGCCGCCGCAAAGTTCAGGGCGACCCGTCCATGAACGACTGGCTTGGCATCGGGTAGACTTCTCCTGCGTTCCCGCGATGCGGGACGCCACTCTCCTGCCATCCGACCGTCATGCCGCTCAGCTCGTACCTCCGCGATCGCCTGCTGGCCAAGTTCGACACCCTCTCCGATGAGCGTGCGTTCCAGATCCTCGACTATGCCGAGTTTCTCGAATCGAAGTACAGCCGTCTCGAAGCGCCGACCGGAGCTGCCGGCCTCCTGGTCAAGTTGCAGGAGACCGTCGAGGACGGTCTGCGCGCGGGCAAGGTCTCAGCGAGTAGCGTGGCCGAAACGCTCGGGTTCATGCAGAAGGCGGTTGGCGTGTTGAGCGGTGTCGCCGCGGCGGGCCAGAGCGTTGCCAATGATCTCGCCGGTGCTGCGACGCGGGTGGCGCGCGCCGCGACGGGTGAGGGTGCGTCCGCCGCTGCCGCGCCGCAGAATCCGGCGTCGCCACCCGGCGCGGGCGAGGGACCGGCACGGTGACCCAGCGTCGCAATGACCAGGCACCCCGGCTTGGCATTCCTGATGCCGGGCGTGGCGCGCCGCCGGTGGATTCCGAGGAACCGTGGCTGGCTCCTGACGGGGACCGGCCGGTTGGGCAGCCCCGAACGGGCGCCCGTCGAACGGTGCTCGGCGCGATCCGCGAAATCCCGGACTACCTGCGGCTGTTGTGGGGGCTGGCGCGGGACCCTCGTGTCGCGCTGGTCGACAAGCTGCTCGTCGCAGCGGCGGCGATCTACATCGTCAGCCCGATCGACGTCATCCCCGACTTCATTCCCTTCCTCGGGCAGGTGGATGACATCTACCTGCTGGTGCTGGCGCTCCAGCGGATGGTCAGCCGAGCCGGCCGATCAGTGCTCAGAGATCACTGGACGGGCGACCCGGAGTCGCTGGGATCCATCAACCTGTCGGCGACCCTGGCGGCGGCGGCGTTCTTTTTGCCGCCGAGTATCCGGCGCCGGGTGAAGCGCGCCCTGCGGGGCTAGCTGCCGGACGCGATTCTGCGTGGCGCATACCGAATCCGGCCTGCGATCCACTAGTTTTCGAGATGGCAACCACGTCTCGTCCCCCAATCTCGTCTCCCGTCCGCGGCAGCATCACGCCCGACGGGCAGTCCACCGCACTGGTCGGCCGCATGCGCGTTCGCGAAGACGACGCGCTGACCTTCGACGATGTTCTGCTGGTGCCACGGCACTCGCTGATTCATCCGAAGGACGTCACGACCAGCAGCCGCTTCACCACCGGCATCACGCTCAATGTGCCGCTCGTCGCCGCTGCCATGGACACGGTGACGGAAAGCGAGATGGCGATCGCGATGGCGCGGGCCGGTGGCATTGGTGTGGTGCACAAGAACATGTCAATCGATCGACAGGCCGCCGAGATTGATCGAGTGAAGCGGAGCGAAAGCGGGATCATCCGCAATCCGATCACGCTCACACCTGAGGCCTCGTTGCGCGAGGCGGTTGCACTGATGCAGCGGTTCCGGATCAGCGGCGTGCCGATCGTGGACGGTGACGGCAAGCTGGTGGGCATCCTGACCAACCGCGATCTGCAGTTCGAACGGGCCCTCGATCGGCCGGTGCAGGATGCGATGACGAAGGATCGTCTGGTGACCGCAGCGATGGGAACGACGCTCGATGAAGCTGAACGGATCATGGGTGAGCGCCGGGTGGAAAAGCTTCCTGTGGTCGACGGCAACGGCGTGCTGAAGGGCCTGATCACGGTGAAGGACATCCACAAGCGCCGCCAGTTTCCCAACGCCAACAAGGATGCCGAAGGCAGCTTGCGGGTCGCGGCCGCAATCGGAGCAGGTGGCGACTATCTCGAGCGGGCGCGGGCGCTGATCGATGCGGGCGCCGATGTGCTCTGCATCGACACCGCACACGGACACAGCGACGGCGTGCTGCAGGCAACGTCGCGCGTGCGCGAAGCCTTTCCCGACGCGCAGCTGGTGGTGGGCAACATTGCCACCCGTGAAGGCGCGGCGGCGCTGGTGGCGCGCGGTGTTAACGCGGTCAAGGTCGGCGTCGGCCCGGGGTCGATCTGCACCACGCGCGTGGTGACGGGGGTTGGCGTGCCACAACTGACGGCGATCTTCGATGCGATCGAGGGTGCCGGCGACGTGCCCGTGATTGCCGACGGCGGCATCAAGTACTCAGGCGATATCGTGAAGGCCTTGGCCGCCGGCGCATCGAGCGTCATGATGGGCTCCATGCTGGCGGGCACCGGGGAAAGTCCGGGGGAAACGATCCTGCTCGAGGGGCGCCGCTTCAAGACCATTCGCGGCATGGGTTCCCTGTCGGCGATGCAGGACGGCAGTGCCGATCGCTACTTCCAGGACGGCGAGATGAGCGCCCGAAAGCTGGTCCCCGAGGGCATCGAGGGACGGGTGCCGTACAAGGGAGCTGTCGCTGACGTGCTCTTCCAGATGGTCGGGGGCCTCCGGAGTGGCATGGGCTACGTCGGCTGTGGCACGATCGACGCGCTGCGGACTGAGAGCCAGTTCGTCCGGATCACGTCGGCCGGGCTCCGGGAGAGCCACCCGCACGATGTGACGATCACCCGGGAGTCCCCGAACTACACGAAGTGAACTTTTGGTGGTTATGGCGGCGGTGATTGACAGCCGCCTTGCAGCCGTGCCAGCTTGCCATGTCATTTTCGCCCCCGTCCGCTTGGAGGGGGCGTCCTACTACCCCAGACGCGCAGGCCTCATGGGACTCTGGTCCAGAAAGAGCATCACCGCGCTGCAGGCTGAAGCGGGCAGCGATTCCGCAGGGCTCAAGCGTACGCTTGGGGC
>JANNVN010000170.1:0-6356 GCA_031414435.1 Gemmatimonadaceae bacterium | reverse complement strand
CGAGACGCAGGTCGTGGTGAACACCTATCTCGCGCTGGCCGCGTCACTGGTGATCGTCGCCGCCGTCGTCTGGACGCGTCGCAATCGCCTGCCGAATGTCGTCGAGGAGAGCGGCAGCATTCTGAAGTCCTTCGATCTGCTGAAGCGTCCACGCTTTCGTTTCGGCGCAGCGTGTATCTTTCTCTACGTCGGTGCGGAAGTCGCCATCGGCTCGCTGATCGTCAACTACCTGATGCAGTCTGACGTACTCGCACTTGGCGCCGAAGCGGCGGGCAAGCATGTGGCGTTCTACTGGGGCGGCGCGATGGTCGGCCGCTTCATCGGCGCTGCGGTGCTGCGCCTCGTTTCGCCGGGTAAGGTGCTGGCGGCGGTGGCCACTGGCTCGATCACGCTGATTCTAATCTCCGCACTCAGCAAAGGGTGGCTCTCAGGGTGGTCATTGCTGGCGATCGGCCTGATGAATTCAATCATGTTCCCCACCATTTTCACACTGGGGAGCGAAGGGCTCGGGAAGCGCGCGGCAGAAGGCTCTGGGATCATTGCCATGTCGATCGTCGGTGGCGCGATTATTCCACCGCTGACAGGCTTGATTGCTGATGCCAGCTCGCTGAAGGTGGCGCTGGCGCTGCCGGCGATCTGCTACGGGCTGATTGCGGCGTATGGCGTGTACGCGAGAAAGCCGGTGGCCGCGGCATAGGTTGCCGGCGCGCTGTTTCCAGTCGTTGGTATCGAAGATGTAACGACTGGAAGAGGATATCCCCAAGCACTCCGGCGCACTGGGGGGCTTCCGAGGCCGGAATCCCGGGGCAGTTTCAGATGCGTGCGCCTGAACTCTTGTCCCGTCAGGCGGACTTCCCCCTGTTCCGACTTCCTGAATCTTCACGGATGGTTCCATGAAGAAGCGCGACAAGCTCGCACTGATGCGCCGTTTTTACCCGAAGGCTGTCACGACGAGCGACAGCGTCGACGCGCTTTTCGACCTGCTGGAGTCACGGTTTGATCTGGAACCGCACCAGATCATGCTCGCCGACAGCCTCTGCAGCGACGACGTCAACACGATCGAGTATCCGGCGCGCGCGTACGAGATGCTCGGCCCGTTCAAGATGGGTGGTCTGGATGGCTTTCCCTTCACTGGACTGACTGGGATGGCCGCGTTCGCCGGGCACGTGCCTGACGATGGCGCGGCATTCGTGTTCTACGCCCCGCACATCGGCATCTCGAAGGCTGGAGTGGTCGGCGAGTTGTTGCGCATCGGGCAATCACGCCCGACGGGATGCTGTGGCGCCGCTAAGGCTGCGCTGGCCAATCTCGTTGCCGGCCGGATCACGCCATCGCACGTCACCGAGCTCGATCATCAGATCAACATCCTCGAGCAGCTTCTGCTGGCGCAGCAGGCACGTATTCTCGCGGCACCGGACCAGCTGCGCGAAGCCACCGAAGTGATCTACGAGGCCATGCACGAACGCATCAATACCCTCGTCGATGCAACGACGTATCGATGCCGCTATGTGTTTCTGGTCGGAGCGATCCTGATCAACGGCGACCACGACGTCGGTTCGTTCGCTGAGCCGCGCCACGTCTCCGTGCGCGACCGTCAGACCGGCGACACGCTCGACCTGTTCGAGGACTACATGCAACGGCTGCGCTGAGACATGCAGACGGGCCACCACTCCCCGGCGTTGCAGGTCCTGTCCTGGACACGTCGCGACATTCTCCAGCACCTCGCCGTCGCGACGGCCATCACCGTGGCGTACGAAGTGCTCGGCTGGGGCTGGCTGGCGATACCCTGGCTCCCGGTGGCATTGCTCGGCACCGCGGTCGCGTTCCTCACCGGCTTCAAGAACAACGCCTCGTACGATCGTCTGTGGGAAGCACGCCGGATCTGGGGCGCCATCGTCAACGCCAGCCGCACATGGGGGATGATGGCGCGCGACTACGTCAGTGATCGCGTCGTCGCCGGCGGCGTGACACCCGGCGAGGTCGCTGAGGCGCGCCGGGTGCTCTTCCACCGCCACTACGCGTGGCTCACAGCGTTGCGATACGCCTTGCGCGAACCGCGGGCCTGGGAAGCGATTCGTCTGCCACACAATGTCGAATTCAGGAAACGCTGGTTTCAGGTCGATGAAGTGCAGCATGACCTTCATGCGGCACTGCTGCCGTATCTGGATGTGAACGAACACGCGGCGGTGATGGCGCAGTCGAACAAGGCCGCGCAAATCCTGGCGCTGCAGTCAGCGCATCTCGAACGCTTGCGGCGGCGCGGCGTGATCGACGACCTCCGCCACATGGAGATGACGCGCCTGCTCGGCGAACTGCTCACCCAACAGGGGGCATCAGAGCGGATCAAGAATTTTCCGTATCCGCGGCAGTACGCGACGATGAATCTCTGGTTCGTGCGCATATTTGTCGTGCTGGTGCCGCTTGGGATGCTACAGGAGTTCGAAAAGCTCGGCGGTCAGCTGATCTGGTTGTTGATCCCGTTCAGCGCGCTCGCCGGTTGGATCTTCACGACGATGGAGAAAATCGGCGAAGGGACGGAGAATCCGTTTGAAGGGAGTGCCAATGACGTACCGATCACGCAAATGAGCCGCATGATCGAGATTGATCTCCGGCAGATGCTGGGTGACACGGATGTACCGCCGCCGATCATGGCGGTCAACGGCATTCTGACATGACGAGACGGTGACATCAGAGGTGCGCCGCGCTGGACGAGCGCTGCCCGCCCGTCCTCGCACAGCACGCGCTTCCTCTGGCTACTTCACCACCTTCGGCATCACCGGATACAGCCCGGCATCACTCAGCTGCTTGACGAACGCCACGAACCGTGTCACGAGCGTATTCGTCTCTGTCACCGCCGCCGGCACCTCGCGCCGCACCTCGTCCATCGTCTTCAGGTTCTGTGTGCTCGGTCCCGCGAGGAATCCGCGCAGGTCGCCGGCCAGCCCACCAACCTTGAACGGCAGAACCGACCGGAACAACTCGGCCGTGAAATCGATCTCTTCGCCTTCATCCGTCAGCAGGAACTTCTTTCGGAGCGGCGAGAAGTCCTTGGTGATGCTGTCCAGTGTCGCACGCAACGTCGCCGGCGTCTTGGCGGAATCCGCCAGTTCCTTCCTGATCGCGCCGAGCTGCGTCTGCATCTGCTTCGCCGCCGCCACGGCATCACCGAGGCGGCCGTTCAGCTGATGCAACTCCTTGAGCAGCTCGAAGTTCGCCTTCCGGTCTGCAACCGAGACTTGCGACTCCGGATCTGATCGCACCGCGACGTCGGTGCTGCCGATCTTCGTGCCGTTCACGTATACACTCGCCACGTACGTCCCCGGCAGCACCAGCGGCCCATCGCGCTCCCCGCCACCGCCAAAGGGATTGGCGGTGCCCTCGCCCGGCTTGCGCTCCGGCAGTGGCTCGATCCGCAGGTCCCACTGTGTCAGGTTGAGGCCGACCATTGGTCGCTTTGCCTTCGCAGTGTCGCCCTTCACCTGACGGATCACCGCTCCGGAGGCATCCGTGATCTCGATCCGCACGCTATCCGGCTTCACCTTCGTGTGGTACGCAATCGTTGCTGCCATGGCGGGGTTTTCGCCGAGGAACAACATGTCACCCTGAAAACTGCGCTCCTGATCCGACACCGGAACGCGCAGCGTGGCGCCAGGATTCCCGAACACGAAGCCCGTTTGCGCCGCCGCCGTATTCCACGTCTGCAGCGGTGTCATGTCGTCGAGAATCCAGATGGCGCGGCCATGTGTGGCGAGGATCATCGCGTTGTCGCGGCTGTGCTGCGTGATCTCGTAGATCGGTACGGTCGGCAGGTTCGCCCGTACACGTCGCCATCCGCGGCCACGATCCTGGCTCACCCAGAGCCCCGTCTCCGTACCCACATAAAGCACATTGGGATTCTTCTGGTCCTCCGTAACCGTGCGCACCACTTCGCCTTTCGGCAGCGCGGCAGCAATGGAGCGGAAGGTCGCACCGTAGTCCGTCGTGACGTAGAGATACGTGCCGTAGTCGCCCGTGCGGTGCGCGTCGAACGAGATGTACGCCGTCCCTTCGTCCACCCGACTTGGCTCGACCTTCGACACATAGGCGAACCGTGGAGCACTGGGAATCTTCGCCGTCACGTTGGTCCAGCTCGCTCCACCATCCTGTGTCACGTGCACGAGGCCATCGTCAGAGCCCGTCCAGATCAGTCCCGCCTTCCTCCGCGACTCGGCCATCGTGAACAGTGCCGAGTACTGATCCACGCCGTCGTTCTTTGCGATCTTGATGTCCTTGCCCTTGACGCCCATCAACTCGATGGTGTCGCGATCGATGGCCATGGTGAGATCGCCGCTGATCGTGGTCCACGTCTGCCCGCGATCGGTTGACTTGAAGACCTTGTTCGCACCGGCGTAGATGGTGGCCGGGTCGGTGTGCGCCAATATCATCGGCGTATCCCAGTTCCATCGATACGGCTTTTCACTGGACGGTGCCTCTGGGCGAATGCTCTTCGATTCGAGGGTCACCCGGTCGATGCGGTTCATGTAGCCGTCCTGCGATTCCGCGAATACGACGCGCGGATTCATCGGGTCGGTCAGGCTGACGAACCCGTCGCCGCCAGAGACCGTCTGCCAGCTGTCATTCCCGATGCCGTGCTGTGACCGCGTTGCACTCGGCCCGCACCAGGAGTTGTTGTCCTGCAGGCCGCCACAGACGTTGTAAGGCTGTGACATGTCGTACCCCACATGATAGAACTGTCCGATGGGCAGGTGTGACAGCCACATCCACGTCAGTCCCTTGTCGTATGTCAGGCCAACTCCGCCGTCGCCGCCGATGATCATGTGGCTGGCGTCCTTCGGGTTGATCCACATCGCGTGAAAGTCGACGTGGATCGTCTTCGCACCGTCGGAACGGAATGTCTTGCCACCGTCGTCGCTGATCTGCAGCGGTGTGACGGGTGAGTAGACGCGCAGGTCGTTCTCGGGATCCACTCGAATGATGCCGAAGTACATCGGCCGCATGTTGGTGCTGCCCATCTTCTTCCACGACTGGCCAGCGTCGTCGCTGCGATAGACGCCGCCCTGTTTCGGATGCTCCACGCGCGCGTAGATGACGCTGGTGTTGCGACGGAAGATGTCGATACCGATGCGACCCATCGCGCCTTCGGGCAGGCCGTTGGTGAGCTTCGTCCAGGTGCGGCCGGCGTCGGTTGATTTCCAGAGCGCGCTCGCCGTGCCGCCGCCGTTGAACCCCCAGCTCGCGCGTCGGCGCTGATACGTGGCCGCGTAGAGCGTCTTGTTGTTGGTCGGGTCCATCACCAGCGCGGTGCCGCCGGCATCGGGCCCGGCGTCGAGCACCCGCGTCCACGTCACCCCGCCGTCGGTACTCTTGTAGATGCCGCGCTCCCCGCCCGACTTCCAAAGATCTCCGAGGGCCGCGACGTACACTACATCGTGATCGATCGGGTCGATGATGATGCGCGCGACCTGCTTCGAGTCGCGGAGCCCCATGTTTGTCCAGTGCACGCCGCCGTCGGTCGACTTGTAGACGCCATCGCCCCAGCTCGAGCTCTGCCGGTTGTTGTTCTCGCCGGTACCCACCCAGACGAGATTCGGGTCGTCAGCGGGGATCGTCACCGCGCCGATCGATGCCGTGCCAGCGGAATCGAACACCGGTCGCAGCGAGATCCCGTTGTTGGTCGTCTTCCACAGTCCGCCGGTGGCGGCGGCGATGTAGAAGATGCGCGGGTCGCGCTCGGAGACCGCAATGTCATCGACGCGGCCAGACATGCTGGCGGGGCCGATGGAGCGGAAGTGGAGGCGGTCGAATGGTCCGCCCGGCACGGCGCTGTCCGTGGCTGCTGCCGCCGGTCTTGCAGTGGCGGGATTCTGCTTCGCCGGGGCCTGCGCAACCAGGGTCGCGGTGGCGCCAAGGGTAATCATCAGGGCGAGAACGGCTGGGCGGGATGGCAGAGCAACCACGTGGTGTCTCCTGAGTCGATCGACGCGCGTTTTGGGGGCGGAGCCTCGCTGAGCGATGATACAGCTTCACCCAGGTGAGAAGGTCTCCACAGAATAAGGGTGAACGCAGCCTCACGTCAGGACGGCAGGCCTCTCGACCGCGCCAGACCCGTTGACCATCTTCCGGCTATGTCAGACCATCCGCGGTATCGGGTTCGCGCCCGACTCGTCGCAGCCCGGCTGCCGGACTTGGCTGCCACGCCGTCCCGCGTCACGAAATGAACGTCTGTCGATCAAGGACCTCTGGTGTGCAGATGCAACGTGGTGCGATCGGCCTCCGTGCCTGCTGCCAGCGGTCGAACGATGGAATCTGCGATTCCCGCGCACGCGCGCTGGTCGCCCGTTCCACGACTCGAAGCG
>JANNVN010000169.1:0-6604 GCA_031414435.1 Gemmatimonadaceae bacterium | reverse complement strand
GTGATGCAAGTGCGGGCCTTTGTCGCCAGCATGTGCCACAGAGGTGGTACGTGGGCTGGGTAGCAGCACGGGGGTCGTATGCGTGGCATTGTGATTTGCATCGCAGCATACTTCATCAGTCCGTGCGTCACTCATCGTCTTCAGCAGGAGGAGTAGATGCGCTCGCATCGCTTGTCACATCTCGCGCTGGCGGTCCTGGCTGCACCGGTTGTTGCAACAGCGCCACTCTCGGCGCAGGCACTCGGCGCTCCGTACGACACCATCGCGCGCGGTAAGCGGATCTTTGAATCGACGTGTCGCGGGTGCCATACCGTCACGCCGCCCGTGCAGGGTGGACCAGCGCTTTCACGAATCGCGCAGTACTACGTGCAACGCCTCGGTTCGCGCGCAGCAGCTGCCGCGCGAATTGCAGAGTGGCTGGAGGGACCAACCATCGAGAAGAGCCTGCTACCCAAGGAAGAAGTTGCGCGGTTCGGGGTCATGCCGCACCAGCCACTCTCCGATGCCGGTCGGTTTGCGGCCGCCGCGTACGTCGTGTCGCTGGCCGATTCCGGCGCGAGACGCCGGAAGAGCGTGAAGCGACCGTGACGGCGCGGGCCGCATGGGTATCGTTGCGGCCATGTTGCTGAGTCTCTCCCGGTCACGGCCGCGCCTCAGGTGCGCGTGACGGCGTATTCCGGCGGATGCCGCAACTGCAACGCGTCGCGCACTCCGGCGATCGTCGCGTTGATCGCCTCCTCCGGCAGGTACGGCAGCGGGAGCATGCCCCGCACCAGCACGCCGCTCATTCCGTGCACCGCGCTCCACGCGATCAGCGGCGCATCGTGTCGTCGCGACGGGTGAAGTTCGCCGGTGGCCACCAAATCATCGAGTGCTCCAATGAGCACGTCCCACGCCGACGGATCATCCGCGCATGACGGCGCCGCACCGGCGGTCATGAACGCGGTGTCGAAGAGCTGCGGCTCACGTTCGGCAAACTCGATGTACGCCCGACCAATCGCATGCAGTCGCCTGATCGCGCCAATGCCTGCGTCTGCCGGATCCTCGACGACGGCCTTGGCGGCGTTTTGCATCGCGTTCGCCAACGCCTCGCGTGCCGACCGCGACACCTCGGCGCTGAGATGCGCCATGTCGGGGAAGTGGCGGTAGACGGCGGAGGGCGACACCCCTGATGCAGTGGCCAGGTCGCGCAGCTGAAGGGCTGCCGGACCGCCGAGCCGGGCAGCGGTCAGGCCGGCCTCGAGGAGGGTGGAGCGGAGGTTTCCGTGGTGGTAGCGGTCGACAGGCATACCTAAATGTTGACAACGATCACATAAAATGCAATTATGTGTTCGATGTTCACATCTCAGGGCACGCCGCCACCTTTCCCCCTCGCTCCCAGCACCATGCCGAACCACTTGAAGCTGCTTCCAGCACCCCTCGTCCCTTTGCTCCTGCTCGGAGGCACCGACCTGGCCCCAAAGACAACCGGGCGGCCGGCGACACACTCTGTGACCGTGGTCGTGACCGGTGCCGACCGGGACGGCGGGCAACTCGGCGCCGCCCTCTTCAGCGCGGCGCCGGGCTTTCCCGGTGATCGGGCCAAAGCAGCGCAAACGTTGCTGCGTCCCCGTACGGCGCCGGTTGACAGCTTCGTCTTCAAGGCGGTGGCGCCGGGCACATACGCCGTGTCCGTCTACCACGATCTCAACAGCAACGGCAAGCTCGATTCAAACCTCTTCGGCGTGCCCAAGGAGCCGTGGGGAACCACCGCCAAGGTGCGACCCAGCATGCGAGCGCCTCGTTTCACGGAAGCGCAGTTCGACGTAACCGCCGATACCCGGATCGAAATCCGGGTGGAGCGCTGAGCCATGGCACTCCACACACTGCTCGGCGCCAACGGGGCGGTCGGTCGCGAGCTTTCCCGCAGCCTGCTGGACGCCGGGCACACCCTGCGTCAGGTCCGACGCCACCCGCACCGGGAGTCGCCCGGCGACGAACTCGTGACCGCCGATCTGCTCGACGCGCGCAGCACGGCCGCAGCCGTTACAGGCAGCGAGGTCGCGTATCTGGTGGCCGGAGTGCCGTATTCGACGGCCGAGTGGCGGGCACAATGGCCGCGTATCATGGCGAACGTGATCGAGGCCTGCGCCCGCAGCGGCACGTCGCTGGTGTTCTTCGACAACGTCTACGCGTATGGGGCCGTCGACGGCGCGATGACGGAAGACACCCCATTCAATCCCTGCAGTCACAAGGGTGAGATCCGTGCGGCGATTGCCACCACGCTGCTCGACGCGATGCGTACACGTGAGGTGAACGCAATGATCGTCCGGTCGGCGGACTTCTACTATCCGCAGTCGGCCGGTGCCACCACCAGCATGTTGAACGCCATTGTCTTTGATCGCCTTCGAGCATCGAAAACCGCGCAGTGGATGGGTAATCCTGACGCAGCGCACAGCTTCAGCTTCACACCGGACATCGGGCGCTCGCTGGCGATGCTTGGGACCGATTCCGACGCATTCGGGCAGACCTGGCATGCGTTGACCGCGAACGAAGCACTCACCGGGCGCGATCTGGTGAGGCTGGCGTGCGAGATCTCCGGCCGACCGGACAAGCTGCAGAATGCTCCGCGCTGGATGATTCGTGCGCTCGGCATGTTTCAGCCGGTGCTGCGCGAACAGGTCGAGATGATGTATCAGTTCGAGCGGCCGTACCACTTCAGCAGTGCCAAGCTGGCGCGGGCGTTCGACATGAGGGCGACGTCCTATCGGGATGCGTTCCGTCAGGTGTGGGCGAGCGGGCAGGCCGATGCAACGTCAGCTGACGGTAAGCGCGCGGCTGCTGGCGGAGTCATCCACACCTGATGCACGTTCTGACCCTCGGTGCATCGCACGCAGGAGGGGGATGAGGCGAACAAGGCGAGTCATCGAACTCCTGCATTGCTGACCGCTGCGACGCTGTCCATCTTCTTCTGGTCCTGTCCAGGCCCCCGTGGCCTGACCCGTTCCAGCCCGAGACCGAGCCAGATACCTGAGCGCGGCGCCCTAGCGTCGCGAGACATCACGCCTGCGCAGGAACTGCCGCATGCCGCGAACGCTGCCGGTGATTGAGCAACGGAAGTTCGGTGAAACCCTCCGCCGCGACACGTGGTGGGTCCCGAACGTGATCGTGGTCACGATCCTCAGCAGCTTTCTCGCCTACGCCACATGGGCCGCGTTCCAGAACACGAACTACACGCACGGTCCGTATCTCTCGCCGTTCTACTCGCCGGAACTCTTCGGCGCTTCATCGCACGCCTGGTTCGGCCCGAAGCCAGCGTGGTGGCCGGGTTTCGTGCCGTTTTCACCGGCACTGTTCATCCTTCCGGTGCCCGCGCTCTTCCGCTTCACCTGCTACTACTACCGCGGCGCGTACTACAAGGCGTTCTGGGGTGACCCACCCGCTTGTGCCGTGGGAGAGCTTCGCAAGAGCTATCTCGGTGAAAACTCCTTTCCGCTGATCATGCAGAACGTGCACCGCTACGGTCTGCTGCTCTCCTTCATCCTGCTGGTCTTCCTGTGGCACGACGCGTACCTGGCGTTCTGGTTCGCGGACGGGAGTGGAGCGAGTGGCTTCGGCGTCGGCATCGGCACGATCATCATGCTCGTCAACGTGGTGCTGCTGTCGGGATACACGCTGGGGTGCCATTCGATGCGCCACGTGCTGGGCGGCATGTCCGATCGCATGTCGAAGGCACCGGTCCGCAAGCTCGCGTACGATTGCTCGAGCGCGTGCAATCGCGGGCACATGAGGTGGGCCTGGTGCAGCCTGTTTTCGGTGGCCCTCACAGACGTCTACATTCGCCTGTGCGCGTCAGGTGTGCTGACCGATGTGAGGATTCTGTAGTGGCGTGGACGCGGAGTTCGGAGAGCACCAAGCCGGATGGGGCGCCCGGGTGGCAAGGCGAAAACCGCAGCAATACCCGCGGTATTGCGAGGATTCTCAACGTAGCCAGCTGGGATGCTCCGACCGGCGACTGCTTCCGGAACTTCGCTTCCACGCCACTAGTGTGATGAGTTGGAAGTTCGCATCAGCACGGCCGGGCCTTTTGGCGCCTGGCTGCGTTGAAATTCCTCGTAATACCTGCAGGTATTGCTGCGGTTTTCGCCTTGCCAGACCCCAAAACCACTCGGCCCTGCTTCTGCTGCGAACCTCCAACTCACCACACTAGATGGCCGAATACGAGCGCGTGGAACATGACGTTCTGGTGATCGGTGCCGGCGGGGCGGGATTGCGCGCTGCAATCGCCGCCGCGGCCGCCGGCGCACGTGTCGGGCTAGTCTGCAAATCGTTGCTGGGCAAGGCGCACACCGTGATGGCCGAGGGCGGCGTGGCGGCGGCGATGGGCAACGTGGATGACCGCGACAACTGGCGCGTGCACTTTGCCGACACCATGCGCGGCGGACAGTACCTGAACAATTGGCGGATGGCCGAACTGCATGCGCGCGAGGCGCCGGACCGCGTGCGCGAGCTGGAGGCTTGGGGTGCGGTGTTCGATCGCACCAGCGACGGCCGTATTCTGCAACGCAACTTCGGCGGTCACCGGTATCCACGGCTCGCACATGTGGGTGACCGCACCGGGCTGGAGATGATTCGCACGCTGCAGGATCATGCGATCCATCTCGGCATCGATGTGCACATGGAAGTCACGGTCGTCGAGCTGCTCAGGGACGGCGAGCGGGTGGCCGGCGCGATGGCCTACGACCGCGAGCGCGGACGATTCAAGCTCTTTTCTTCAGGCGCGGTGATCCTCGCCACCGGTGGCATCGGGCGCGCATTCGACATCACGAGCAACAGCTGGGAATACACCGGCGACGGGCATTCGCTGGCGTATGATGCCGGCGCCGAACTGGTCGACATGGAGTTTGTGCAGTTTCATCCGACAGGGATGGTCTGGCCACCCAGTGTGAAGGGAATTCTCGTCACCGAGGGAGTGAGAGGCGAGGGAGGCGTGCTGCGGAACAAGGACGGCAAGCGCTTCATGTTCGATGACATTCCTGACAACTACGCGAGTTCCACGGCCGACAACGAGGAGGAGGGCTGGCGCTACACGCAGGGTGACAAGACTGCGCGCCGGCCGCCTGAACTGCTCACGCGCGATCATGTGGCGCGCTGCATCCAGCGCGAAGTACGTGAGGGGCGCGGCAGCCCACACGGCGGCGTATTCCTCGACATCGCGTGGATCAAGGAACGAATTCCGAAAGGCGCGGAGCACATCCGGAAGAAACTTCCATCGATGTATCACCAGTTCATGCAACTGGCGAACATCGACATCACGGCGGTTCCGATGGAGGTCGGTCCGACAACGCACTACATCATGGGCGGCATTCGCGTGGACGGCGACACACAGATGTCGAGCGTGCCAGGCCTGTTCGCCGCCGGTGAGTGTGCGGCAGGACTGCACGGAGCCAACCGGCTCGGCGGAAACTCACTCTCCGATCTGCTCGTGTTCGGCAAGCGCGCCGGCGAATACGCCGCCGCCTTTGCCCTCGGCCACCCGGCCACGAACATGTCTGTCTCGGATGCAGAGGCGTCGGTGGCCACGGCGCTCGAGCCCTTCGGCCGCGACGGAAGTCCGGAGGCGCCGTACGCGATCCAGCACGAATTGCAGGGTATGATGCAGAAGCTCGTCGGCATCGTGCGCGTGGAGGAGGAGATGCGCGCCGCGCTGGATGGCCTGGAAAAACTTCAGGCACGCTCGCGCAGTGTTGGAGTGCATGGCAACCGGGAGTACAATCCCGGATGGCACACTGCGCTTGATCTGCATCACCTGATGACGGTGTCCGAGGCCATCACACGGGCGGCGATAGAACGGAGGGAGAGCCGGGGCGGCCATTTCCGCGACGACTATCCTGACAAGGATCCCGCCTTCGCGTCGTTCAACATCGCGCTGAAGAAGGGGCCCTCTGGCCAGATGGAGCTCGTGCGACATGACATTCCACCGATGCCGGATGAACTGAAGGCCATTATCGAGGAGCAGAAGTCCTGATGGCGACAACCACATTCAGAGTCTGGCGCGGCGAGCGCGGAAAAGGCGCGTTCGTCAATTACACGACCGATATCACCGAGGGCATGGTGGTGCTCGACGCCATGCATCAGGTGCAGGCCGAGTACGCCAATGACCTCGCCATACGCTGGAATTGCAAGGCGGGGAAGTGCGGGTCGTGCTCGGCCGAGATCAACGGCAACCCGAAGCTGATGTGCATGACGCGCATGGACCAGTTGCCCGCAAACGAGCCCGTGACGGTGGAGCCGATGCGCGCTTTCCCGCATGTGCGCGACCTGGTCACGGACGTCTCGTGGAACTTCGAGGTGAAGAAGCGGATCCGGAAGTTCAAGCCGCGTGCGCCGGACGCCCCCGACGGCACCTGGCGCATGGATCAGCTGGATGTGGACCGGGTGCAGGAATTCCGGAAATGCATCGAGTGTTTCCTCTGCCAGGACGTCTGTCACGTGCTGCGTGATCACCAGAAGCACGATGAGTTCATCGGCCCGCGGCACCTGGTGTTCGCGGCGGCACTGGAGATGCATCCGCTCGACACCGAGGATCGCCTGCGGGATCTGAAGGACGATCACGCCATCGGGC
>JANNVN010000168.1:0-7002 GCA_031414435.1 Gemmatimonadaceae bacterium | reverse complement strand
GGTGTTCGTCGAGGCACCGGCCGAGGCCATCGACGACATCATCGCGCGGCACGCGACGGTGCGTCAGCTGGTGGAGAACGAGTGGTTGTTCCTGCACCGGATCGATTCGGAGAGCGGTACGATCACGCAGCGGCGGCGCGGGGGGTGGGTGGTGGTCGAGACGGGTGAGGCGGACGGGGCTGCCTGACGCGGCGCTGCGGGCTGGCTGCATTGCATACGCGGTCACGCCCGACACCCACCACTGGAGCAGCGCTTTCCGATCTGGTGTCTTGACGCTATCAATGCATGGGGTTCGTCGAGCCACGCATGGCCAGGGACACACGAATGAGGTTGATTCGTAAAGCCGCACCCATCCTGCTGGCGGCCTTGGCCGCGTGTCACCGCACCGCGCCGGCGGTCGCCGTTCCGTCGTTTGCGCTGACCGTACTCACGGCGGCCGACACCGCGCCGAACATCGTCACGGTGACCGTGCGCAGTGACGATGGCTCGCAGGTGGTGCCTCTCACCCGCACCGCTCCCAATCGATTCACCGCCGTACTGCCGCCGGGCACCGCGCAGGTGGCACTCGATCTGTCGGTGCCGGAGCACGTCCCACTGCGGACGACGCTCTGGCTGCCCACCGACGGGCCGGCCGACATCATCATCCGGCCGCGGGCGCTGGTGCCGAGGAAGACGATCACGACACTGCGCGTCCTCGGTGACTTCAACAACTTCGACGACGACTCCGCCGTCACCCTGAAGCCGGATGAGCGCGGGCGCCTGCGCGCCGCAGTTCCGTTCAAAGGTGACTCGTCGCGCTTTCACATCCTTGGCTTCGGTGGCGGATCGCGTGGCGCCTGGATTCCCGTGTCATCCTACGCTACCACGCCCAATCCCTACGGCCCGCCGATCTACGCCGGCACGCTCCGGTCTGTACGTGACAGTCTGGTCTTCGAGGTGGACACCTCGTTGCCGCGGCGCCTGACGCCAGCGCCGCGGATCACCATGCGCACGCGTGATTCGCTGGCGCTGCTCGCCAACCAGCTGCTGCTGGACCGCGCCGATGCCTGGAGCGCGAGTGATGCCGTGCAGTGGTGGCGCGATTCAGGGAGCACGTCGATCCGTGACGAGGGCATCCTGCGCGCCAAGGCGCTGCTCGCGAGCGCGACCGATCCCCGCGTGCGTGGCACCGCGCTGGTGACGATCCTGACGCAGTCCGGCAAGCAGGCTGACTCGATGGCGAAGTATGGCGCGATTCTGCTGCGGGAGTTTCCTCCAGGCACCAACTTGTCACGCGACCGCGATGGTCTCGACGCCTTTGGCGACGCCATTGGTTCATCGCTCTTCGACTCCACGCTCACCGATACTGCACGCGCTCGGATCGGCGCGGTGGTCGTTCGTCAGGTCCGCGACTATCTGCTCCCCATAGCTCGCGGTACCGCCGACTCGTCGAATCGCATCAACGCCTGGCTTCGATCGGCGTACATCCTGCAGAGCACCAGGGACACCGCGGCGTTGTACGGCCTGATCGACGAGGCGATGGCGGCAATGCCCACTAACCGGTTCGTGTCCAAGCTCCCAGCCGCGATGGGCCGCGCGAAGATCCTGCGCGCGGGCGCCATCTTCCCCACGTTCCGCATGGCGGCCATCGGTGGTGGGCCAGAGCTGACGAACGAGGTCTTCACCCGATCGAAGTACACGCTGGTGGATTTTTGGGGCGTGTGGTGCCCGCCGTGTGTGTTCGAGATGCCGGTGCTGCACAAGGCGCACGATCGCTTCAAGGATCGCGGCTTCACCATCCTCAGTCTCTCGACCGACCCGGCGATCGCGACGGTGGAGAAGTTCCGGCAGGACAAGAGGAAGATGCCGTGGATCAACGGCTGGATGGGGCCGCAGGGGAACGACTCGCCTGCGATCACTACACTCGGCGTGATGGAGTTCCCATTGGCGGTGCTGGTGGACTCGGCGGGGAAGATCGTGGCGGTGACGGAGGGGCTGCGGGGTGGGGCGTTGGAGGTGACGCTGGGGAAGCTGTTGCCGTAGGTCGGGGATCGGATGGCTCCAACGAACGGCTGAAGCGCGGGCTGGTATTCGGGGGCAGCAGCATGAGTCCGACTCTCATGACCACGTGCCAAGCAGCACGCGAGATCAACGGCCTACGCCAGCAATTGTCGCCCTTTCTCACGACAGACGCGGCGGAAGGTCCAACCGCGTCATCCGGACCGTCCCAATCCAATCGCTCCTGTGCGATACTATCGATATGCGCTTCTGGACAGGCGTCACCGACAACACCTGGTTCACCAATCTCGCCGCCCTCTCTGGGCTTGACGAAGTGAACTTCTGGCACCCGTCCGGACGCGCGCCGTTCACCACCCTCGCTGAGGGAACTCCGTTCCTCTTCAAGCTCAAATCGCCCCACAATCACATTGCTGGGGGCGGATTCCTTGTGAAGTTCGAGCGATTGCCACTGCGGCTTGCGTGGGAAGCTTTTGGAGAGAAGAACGGTGCCGGGACTTTCGAGGCATTCGCCCGCTTGATCCGGAGCGCCCGGGCGGGCTCGCCCACACAAGGCGAGGACATTGGCTGCAGTATCATCGGTGCGCCATTCTTCTTTCCGCAAGAGCAGTGGATTCCGATTGGCTCCTCGTTCACGCGCAACATTGTGAGCGGCAAGATTTTCGATACGGCCGAGCACGATGGGCGAGAGCTCTGGCAGCGAGTTGAAATTGCGCGGCAGCTGGCGCAGCAATCACACATCGTCGCCGAAAGGCCGGCGATGTATGGCGAACCGAGGCTCATCATCCCGCGACGTGGCCAGGGCGCTTTCCGGGCAGTCGTCACCAACGCCTACAGCCGTCGCTGCGCAATCACAGGTGAGAGCACGCTACCTGCACTGGAAGCCGCGCACATCAAACCTGTGAGTGTCGAAGGCCTTCACAACACGTACAACGGCCTTCTTCTCCGTTCCGACTTCCATAAGCTCTTTGACGCGGGGCTAGTGACGGTCACGCCCGAGCATACGATCGTTGTCAGTTCGCGAATCAAGGAGCAATGGTTCAACGGCAAGGCTTACAACCGCCTTCATGGGCAGAAACTCACCGTGCTCCCAGAGAGAATCTCCGACCGCCCGCGCGCGGAACTGCTGCAGTGGCACAACGAAACAGTCTTCGAGAAGATGGCATGACCCTACTCCCGCCTGAACTATTCGCGCGCCTGCTCGCGTTCCGCGCAGCACGCGAGTGGGAGCAGTTTCACACGCCGCAGAACCTCGCGATCGCACTAAGCGTCGAGGCTTCAGAGCTGCTGGAGCACTTCCAGTGGATGAAGCACGGCGACACCAGGCCGACAGATGCCCTCCGGAGCTCGCTCGAGCTGGAAGTCGCCGATGTCGTCATCCTCCTCAGTTACTTCTGCCATGATCTTGGCATCGACGTACAGGCGGCAGTGGAGCGCAAGTTAGCGGTCAACGAGACACGGTACTCGGTTGAGAAGTCCAAGGGGAATGCGACGAAGTACGATCAATTCGGTGAAGCGCGTCGTGAATGACTCTGTGTCACACGGTGTCGATCGACGATGCGACGTCTTGATACCTCATGGACTCCCAAACGGCACTCACCACCTCCCCCAACGCCTCGAGCGCCGTCACCATCGTCAGCACCTTCGTCGTGGACCCGGGCACAAACAGCCGGTCGCTGTTGTGCGACATGAGCTACTGCCCGGTCGCCACATCGAACGCCTCGATGCCCCACTGCGCAGGACGGAACTCCGGCCGCTCGAAGATTGCGCCGGCACGCTGCACCGTGGAAACGGAACTTACTTTGCGCCATAGTCCCGTTTACATTATAAACGGGACTATGAATTACTGCCTGATTCCAGATCCAGCCCGACCGCGACGTACCACACACCACCCGCAGCCGCCCTCCGCCACCACCGGTCCATGCCCGGACACACCATCGCACGCACTTGGCCGTCCGATCCGACCCGCGACGCACCGCCGCGCCACCGGCGGGCCTGCGGCTACGCCAGCCATCTGCCCGACCCGCTCGCCGGGCTGGATGTGCGCCTCGACGCAGGGCTGGCAGCGCTGATCTCGGAGGCCGAACAGGCCCTCCGCAACCTGAACACCGAACGAAGCGGGACGCTGGCGCCGCTCGCGCGCCTTCTGCTCCGCACGGAATCCATCGCGTCCTCGAAGGTGGAAGGCATGCATGCCAGTGTGCGCGATCTCGCTCGCGCTGAGGCAAAAGCCGAGTCCGGGAGAACGCCGGGATCAACCGCGCTGGAGGTGCTCGCCAACATCGATGCGATGGTGCTCGCCGTCGAGACGGCCGGAGAAGGAGGCCGCTGCACCGAAGCGGAGGTGCGCTCGATTCATCGCCGCCTGCTCGAGCGCGCCCCCCACCGACAGATCGCCGGCCACTTTCGGACCACGCAGAACTGGATCGGCGGCAATGACTACACCCCATGCGGAGCCGACTTCGTACCACCGCCCCCGGAACGCATGCCAGCCCTGCTTGCCGACCTCTACGACGCCATCAACGATGACGGGCATGCACCGATAGTTCAGGCAGCCCTGGTGCACGCCCAGTTCGAGACGATCCACCCGTTCGACGACGGCAACGGTCGCACCGGACGTGCGCTGGTCCACGTCGTGCTCAGGCGCCGTGGCCTCACCCCGCATTTCGTCCCACCGGTGAGCGTCATGTTCGCGGGCGCCCGCGATCGCTACATCGCTGCACTCACCGCGTTTCGTGAACCTGGCACGGAAGGCATCGCCATCTGGCTCGAGCACTTCGCGGCGGCCATGCGCGCAGCCGCCCGTCTCGCCCACACGTACGTCGATGCGGTGCGCACTCTCCAGGACCACTGGCGCACCCGGCTGCGCGCACTGTCGCACGTGCCGCGTGCCGACGCCGCCGCCTGGGCCATCATTGATCTCCTGCCCGCGCACCCCATGCTGTCTGCACCTGTAGCTGTAGCGGTCACCGCTCGTGCGAAAAGCCGCATCTACGAAGGCATCGATCAGCTCGTGGCAGCAGGCGTGCTTCTTCCCATCACCTCGGGACAACGCAATCGCTTCTGGGAAGCCGACGGGCTGCTGGACCTCGTAGCGCAGATCGAGGCCGGACAGCCACCAGTGCCGTCAGTCGGGTGAGGCGTTGATCGCTCGCGTGAACACCCCCACCGGAAACGTTCCCCCTACGCCGCCGTAGGTGCCCCTGTTCCGGCCCCCCCTCCCCGCGCCCGCCCGGTTCATCGCACCCCGCCCCGGCCCCCGCATGCGCGTCGCGCTCGTCGCCCTCTTCCTCGTCGGCTACTTCGCCATCCTCTTCGTGGCCTCCATAGCGAAGGGCCTTGTCCCGCCGACCGCCGTTGACCTGACCTGGGGCACCCTCTCGTCGCTCGGCATCCTGCCGCTCACCATCGCGATGCTCCGTGTCGACGCCCGCCGCCACACGCCACTCCACATCAACACAGGCACACTCCCACAACTCGGCGTGGGCTTCATCCTCGGAGTCGCGGTCTACCTGCTCACCCTCGCCGTCATCAGCGTCACCGTCGGCCCGCTGCGCATCAGCATCCCGGCGACGACGCCCAGCCTGCAGGCCACTACGATGGTGGTGCTCGGATTTCTCGCGCTCTCCCTGATGGAGGAACTCGGCTTCCGCGGCTATCCGCTGCGCGCCCTCATCGCCAGCACCGATGCGCTCGCCGCCGTCATGCTCACGGCCATCGCCTTCGCCGCCTCTCATCTCCTCTTCGGCTGGCCACTCGAGACGGTGCTCGTCGGCGTGCTGCCCAGCGGCATCCTCTTCGGCACCGCCGCCATCGTCAGCGGCGGCCTCGCCCTCCCCATCGGACTGCACGCCGCGGTGAACATCACGATGTGGGCCGTTGGCGAGAAAGGTGCGCCAGGCTTCGTTGCGCTCACGATCGATCCGATACAGACCGCCACCGCAGCGCGTTTCTCGCCGATGATCGGTGCCGCGGTGCCGCTGCTCGTGAGTGCTGCGCTCTGGCGGTGGCATCCGAGACCTGCCGGTGAAGCTTTGGTGCCAGCGTCGCGAGAGTGAATCGTCGCGCGTCGCGCCGCTCTCAGGACCGGTGACGAGCAGCGTCAGGAACCCAGCAAGAACCCGCCCACCGTCACCCCTTCAGACATCGACCGCCTACGGCGATGGCAGGACTCCGGACTGCGTGGCCGTGCGAAGCACCGCGCCGTCGCTGACGGTGGTGCCAAGGCGGAAGTTCTGTCCGCCGGCCGCCGTCACACTCCATGCGATCGGCAGGCCGGTTCTCAGGCCCCAGTCGCTGTTCCACCCCGGCACGTCACTCAGGTCTGGGATCGAAAAGTCCCAGGGTGCCAAGGCGATACCCGGTGTCACGAGAATCGATGTGACGCGAGACGCCGATGGCTGTGCGAATGTCGCCGTCACGAATCGGCCGTACGGGCTCTCGACCCCGAACAGCACTCGTGCACGTCCATATGGACCGCTCAGGCGAGTGACGATCGGCGGCGTGATTGCTGATCCCATCGCCACGGTGACCGGTCCCGCTTCGCGGAAGAAGACGGTCGTGGAACGCGAGCTGGTCGCGGTGTTTGCCGCCGACGCGGTCACAGTGAGTTGCTGCAACTCGTTGTTCCCCAGCTGCGAAATCGGGATCGCCGGGAAGGCCACCGTGCCGACGTTGCCGGGATACGCAGCCGGCCGCCCGATCTGTCCGTTCGCGCGACCACCGACACCACGGAATGCGGTCGTGACCACGGCAGTGTCACTGCCGAGACCTGCGAGCGTCGCGCTACCCTGCGCCGGCGCGAACGCCTCAGCGGCATCGAAGTCCATCGATGGAATCGTGGCCACAGCACCGAGATTCAGCCCCCGACGGAGAATCAGTCTGTTCGGCACCGCGGTCAGCGGATCGAGTCGGCTGGCGATCAGGTCCTGCGGTGCCGCCGCAATGCCGCTGAGCGTGAACTGGCCAGTGGATCGCTCGTCGACGTTCACCCAGCTGTTCGCCAGG
>JANNVN010000167.1:0-7465 GCA_031414435.1 Gemmatimonadaceae bacterium | reverse complement strand
CTCCGATGTGGCGTCCGACCACCACACCCACAATGGCACCGAAGCCAGCCGGTGACGTGCCGGCGGCGGCGCCTGCTCCGCAGGGGAAGCACTAGTGAGTATCCACAATCCGACCTATCCGCCGAAGGCGGATCTGCTCGCCGCGTCGTCGAAGCCGATCGCCGGCTGGATCAAGAGCGCGGCGCTCGCCTCGACGGCTGTCGGTGTGGCCGCGTTCATTGCCGGACTGCTGATGTCGCCGGATCGCATCTGGCGCGCCTTTCACTATCACTGGTTGTACTTCAGTGCGATCAGCTCCGGCGCGATCATGTTCGTGGCCATCTTCCGGATTGTGACGGCGCGCTGGTCGCGCTCGATCGCACGGCTGATGGAAGGCTACGTGGCGTTCCTGCCGGTGTCGTGGCTCTTCCTCGTGCTGAGTCTGACGATTGGCGGCAAGCACATCTTCCCGTGGATTGCCGATCCCAATGCGCTTCCAAACTCGGAGCGGATGTTCTGGCTGGGGAACCACACTTTTTTCGCCCTCCGCGAGATCGGAATTCTCACGGCGCTGTACGCGCTGCAGATCTGGTTCGTCTATAACTCACTTCGCATCGACGTTGCCCAGTTGCCGGAGTGGGGCGCAAAGTGGGCGGCTGGCCTTCGCACGAAAATGCGATCGGGCTGGGGTGAGGAACGTCGTGAACTGCACGATCAGCACTCGCTCCAGGGAAAGATTGCCGTCGCCATGACGATCGTCTTTGGCTTCGGCTGGATGCTGCTGCACTACGATCTTTCGATGGCGCTCGACGTGTACTTCTTCTCCACGCTGTGGGGATGGTGGAGCTTCATGACCGGCATCAACGGCGCGCTGATGAGCTTTGCCATCATCTTCTACATGTGGCGGAAGCACTTCAACAGCCCGACGATGTACGAGGTGATGGGCGACCTGCAGATTCACGATCTTGGCAAGCTTCGCTTCGGCTGGACCGCCTTCTGGGGCTACACGACATTCGCCCAGCTGCTGATCATCTGGTACGGCAACATCGGCGAAGAGACGCACTTCTTCCGTCTCCGCCTGATCGATCCGTGGCTTCCGATCTCGTTCGCCGTGCTGATGCTGGTGTTCGTGGCACCATTCCCCGGACTGATCTCGAAGGGCGCGAAGATGTTCATCCCGACGAACATCCTCTTCGGTGTCGCCTCGCTCCTCGGCACTTATCTGCAGCGCTACATCGAAGTGTATCCCTCCTTGTATGGGGTACCGACGGACGGCGCGCCGTTCGGCTGGCAGGAGCTGGGAATGGCGGCGATGTATTTCGGCCTTTGGATCACCTGCTATGTGCAGTTCTTCGAGGCGTTCCCACGCCTGCGTATCAGCTGGATGACGTCGAAGTATCGCGATGAAGTGCAGATCCCGGTTGACGTCCGGACGATGGAGCCTCTGCCGGCGCACGAGTAGCCACGCGCCGTCGGATGCAGCATCGGGGCCCCGCGGTGGGGCCCCTTTTGTTTTGGTCCCGTGTCAAAGTGTGGCGACATCGCTCCGGCAGCGGCAGACGACGGCGCCGCACATCGGATGACGGCTGCATCCTCACGTCAGAGACTTGCCGCGCCCGACGAAGTTGCGTATTTTTCCCTCAGTATGACAATGCGCGTTGGGGGTCTAGCTCATCTGGTAGAGCAATTGCTTTGCAAGCAATAGGTGCGGGGTTCGAGTCCCCGGACCTCCATGAAGTCTCGACAACGGCCCCGAACAGGGGTCGTTGTCGTTTGATCCATTCAGCGCCAGTCGCGCGAGACGGTCCACTCGTCGGTGCGAGTCACCTCCGTCCTCAGCTCATCGCGGCGCTTGCGGCGAAAGACGCCGGTCAGCGCCCGACCGGCCAGGACGCCAGCCGCGAGTGAGACACCGATCAGCGCCACCTTGAACGCTGTCTCCACGCCGGTGACCACCTTCTGCTGCGAGAAGCTGGTCACACTGCGCAGTCCGATGCTGCCAGGCACCAGGATCAGCAGACCGGGCACAATCGTGACGATCGGCGTCGTGTCGCGTCGCCGGGCGATGAACGTGCTGCCAGCGCTGACCATCAGCGCGCCAAGGAACGCCCCCAGCTCTTCGCCAAGCGCGCGGCCGGCAAAGCGCGATGTGACATATGCCACCGCTGCCGAGAGCACGATCCACGGCGCATCGTGCTCGTCGGCCTGCAGCAGCACCGTGAAGCAAAGAGGCGCGAGAATCACACCGATACCTTCCACCCACCACGGTACCGCATAGTTCGCCACGTGCAGCACGATTTGGTGGGCCACCAGCCAATCACCCACAGCGGTACCCAGCTTCGCTCCCAGCGCCACGCCGAAGCCAAGCCCCAAAAAGGTGACGAGTGCACCGCTCAGACGGGCGGTACCGCTCGCCAGGTGCCGCGATGACAGTTCGATCAGCCCCGTGGTGAACATCATGCCCGGCAGCAGCACGACTAATCCCGCGACGGTGATTGCGTAGCCGGCGCCACTGTCGGTGAGTGCCGCGAGGAGTTGTGCGACGGTCGCGACTACGAATGCACTCAGCGGTTCGGTGATGTCGGCCCAAGCGCTGTGCCGCTGGCTTCTTGTGACGATCTGTCCGCAGATCAGGCCGACCGCTGCGGCGCTGACCATATCCCAGAGCCGGATGTGCAGAAAGCTCGCGACCGCCACCGACACCAGTACGAAGGCCAGCTGCACCGCCTTCGGCCCCCAGCGCGGTGGTTCGCTCAAGAGCCGTTCGATACGCAGCGATCCTTCGACGGGGCCGAGGGTGCCGTACATGACGTCGCGGGCAATCCGATCGAGTCTGGACAGGTGGCGCAGGTTGGTCGATCCGGGCTCAGCACGAATGAGGTGCGTTCGCTGGGCATCCGGTGGCCCGAATGCCGCCATGATCGACGTCGGCGTCGAGAAGAACTGCGCTTCGAGGCCGAGCTTTCGCGACACATCGGACAAGGTCGCTTCCAGGCGGTGGGCTGAGAATCCGGCGTTGTGCAGGGCGCGAGCAAGCCGAAGGATGAAGCCAACCGTTTCACCGGTGGTCCCTGTTGCAGCGCCGTTTGCCGTCGTGATGGAAGTCTGTCCTGGGGTCGTCATCTGACGGAGCAGTGTACCGAGGCCGGATCGCTGCCGGCAATGGCCGCCGCTCCCATTTCGCGCGTCAGACGGCATCTTTGCTCGGTTCTCTTTCGGCTCGCCGGCGACTGCGCCGCGGGCCGAGCCTTTCGGCATTCTCCGGAGTCATCTCTCATGCCCATCCCGGCCGTCGGCACTGCCGCCCCGGACTTCACGCTGAACTCAACCAGCGGCCAGCCCGTCACGTTGTCGCAATTCAAGGGGAACGCCCGTGTGCTTCTGGCCTTCTTCCCGCTCGCTTTCACGGGCGTCTGCACCGCGGAGATGTGTGCATTCACCGAGGATTACGACGCGTTTGCGAAGGCCGGCGTGACCGTGCTGCCGATCAGCGTCGACAGCGTGCCGACGCTGAAGGAGTTCAAGGCCAAGAACTCTCTCAATGTCGAGCTCCTGAGCGACTTCAAGCGTGAGGCGAGCCGTGTTTACGGGACGCTGCTCGAGGAACTCTTCTTCTCGAACCGGGCGTACTTCCTGATCGATGCCGACGGTATGGTTCGGTGGGCCCACGTCGAAGAAGCGCCGGGTAAGAGCCGGACGAACGCCGAGATCCTCGCCGCCATCGCTGCCGCCTGACTTGCGAGCCGGTCAGCGCATCCGTCCGGGTGCGCTGATTGGCAACCGGTCGGGAGAAATTTGCTCCCCACGGCGCCGTGCCGCCGTTAGCGTGCGGATATGCAATATTCCCAGGCGACGGTCTCTGCGGTGCTGGCGACCCTCATTCGGGCGACGGTCGATTCAGGTGTGACGGTTGTCCTTCGCACCCGCCGCGACGCTCAGGCGCACGATCTGGCGCGCTGGCTCGAGCGGGCCCACGGAAGCCAACGGACCGTGGTGCCGTCCGTAAGCAGGCGGGGGGAGATCGAAGTTCGGCTGCCGGCCCGGATGGTCTGGCCGCCGGTGCCTCCGCACACCGCAGACGGGCCGTCACCACTCGCCGTCCGCGATCCGGTCGCACACCTTTCGGCCACGTCCTGTTTTCCTTCGTCCGCCGGGAGCCCCTGATGCGAATCCTCGTCATCGAAGACGATCCGATTGTCGGGCAGTTCGTCAAGCGGGGGCTGGAGGAGCAGAACTGGACGGTCGACCTCGAGGCCGACGGTGAGTCGGGCGAGCGGTCAGCAGGGAAGGGAGACACGTACGATCTGATCATCCTCGACATGCGCCTGCCCGGGAAGGACGGCCTGTCGGTGTTGCGCACGCTTCGGTCGCGCGGCTTCCAGCGACCGGTGCTGGTCCTCACGGCGCAGGACGCGGTGGATGCCAAGGTGCAGACGCTTCGCGCCGGTGCTGATGACTACGTCACGAAGCCATTCGCCTTTGAGGAGCTGCTGGCGCGAATCGAAGCGCTGTCGCGTCGGCCGCGCCAGCTGACGTCGCCGCGCCTCGAGCTGGGCGGTCTGGTCGTGGATCTCGACACACGCGAGGTGACACGCGCGGGCGCCCGCATCGAGCTGACACCGAAGGAGTTCAAGGTGCTCGAGTATCTGATGCGTCATCCGGGCCGCGTGATGAGTCGCACGCTGATCACCGAGTATGCGTGGGGGTATCACTTCGATCCGGGGACGAACATCGTCGATGTGGTGATCACGCACCTGCGGAAGAAGGTGGATGCCAATCATGACCAGAAGCTGATCGGCACCGTCCGCGGCGTGGGCTACGTGATCAAGGAGTGATACGGTGATCGGTTCGATCCGCGCTCGAGTGACGCTGCTTTTCCTGCTTGCACTGCTGCTCTCGGTGGCGGTGTTCGCCGGGGGCATCTGGATCGGGCGCAAGGACTCAGCCTACTACCGTGAGCTGCAGCGGTACGTCCAGTCGCAGGCGGAACTGGCGGTGCGCATCATCATGCAGGCTGAGACGCGTGGACCGGTCACCATCAAGCGCGATCCGCTGATCGGCGAGCAGTTGACGCCTGAACTGGCGAGTGCGATGGAGGTCATCCCGGACTATCTCCTGGTGCTCGATTCCACGGGTCGCGCGTTGTACGTGTCGGAGAAGGCGCGCGCGTTACCGGAGGCGGATCTGTCCACGCTGCTCGAGCGAGCGCTCGACATCGAAGCCGATGCGACGCGCGCGACGCTGCTGACCCTGCCTTCAGGTCAGATTTTCCTGTCGGCACGGGACGAACGCGACCCTGCGACCTCCATCGAACGGATTGTCGCCGGGAGCTCGACCAGTACCACGGAGGAAATCTGGCGTGACCTGCTGCGGTCGATGCTGATGCTGGCCCCGGTGGTACTCGTGCTCGGCGGGACGGCGGCGTATCTGATCGGCGGTGTGGCGGTGCGTCCGATCGGGAGCATCATCACTGAGCTCGAGGCGATCACGGATGGCCGGTCACTGCACCGACGCCTTGGTGGCGCCGACGCGAAGGGCGACGAACTCTCGCGGTTGACGAGTACGCTCAACGCCATGATCGGGCGTCTGGAGAACAGCTTCGGGGGCCTGCGGCGATTTACCGCCGATGCCAGTCACGAGCTCAAGACGCCGCTGACCGTACTGCGGGCCAGCATCGAACGCGCGATGATGGCTCGGCGTGGATCGAACGAGCAGATGGAGTTTCTCGAAGAGGCGCTGAACGAGGTGACGCGGATGGCGGACCTCGTGAACAGTCTGCTCAGCCTGGCGCGTGCCGACGAAGGTCGCTTCGATCTGGTGCGTGACGTCGTGTTGCTCGACGCCATGCTGCGGGACATTGCCGAGACGGCGACGATTCTGGGAGAACCGAACGGGATCGCCGTCGAAATCACCGAGTGTGAACCGCTGACGGTGGAAGGTGACGCACCGCGACTCCGTCAGTTGTTGCTGAACCTGGTGGAGAACGCGATCAAGTACACAACGGTCGGCGGGACCGTGGAGCTGGCGCTGGTGTCGGAGCAGGGTTCGGCGGTCCTGACGGTGAAAGACAGCGGGATGGGCATCGCGGCAGCAGACCTTCCCTTCATTTTCGAGCGATTCTGGCGCGCGGATCGCGCGCGGTCGCGGACCAGTGGGCGTGGCGGGACCGGGCTTGGGCTCGCCATCAGCCAGTACATTGCTCAGGCACACGGTGGCACCCTGACCGCGCAGAGCCGCCTCAGCCGCGGGAGCACGTTCACACTCACGCTGCCGGGTGCCGTGCGCCGCGACGCGACCCGCGGGGGCACCTCCCCAGACCATGCTGCGGCGCCAACTCGCGTGGCTTGATTGGACGCCTCGTCGGCCACGTGCGGAGTGGCGTCGCACCGCTCGGGACGAGCCCACGATCGATCGCGGCGGCTGATCACGGAGAATGGTCCGTGAACCGCAGTCCAGCGACGGACTGAACGTCGCAGTGGAGAACAAGCGTGTAGTGATGGTGTCGACGGTTCGCAAGTGCCGCCGGACGATCACCGTGAGGTCGGCGTCACGGACGCTTAAGCAACTCGTAATGCAACAGCCGTCGCATCCCGATGGCCCTTCGGACACTATTGCGATGTCCCGTTCGACCATCATCCGGCACAATGGAGTGGGTGGATGTTCGATCAATTGCTGGAAACGAAGAAAAAGAAGGAGCGCACCACCGGTGGCACGATCATTTCTGTCGTGCTGCACACGGTGCTCATCGCCGCCGCGGTCGTGCTGACGAAGAAGACCGCCGACGCGCTCGAGAAGCCGAAAGAGGAGAAGGTCGTCCTCACGGAGACCAAGAAAGAGCCGGAGCCGGAGAAGCCGAAGGAGCAGCCCAAGCAAATGGAAGTCGTTGCTCAGGTTGCTCCGCCAAAGGGCTTTCAGGTGCTGACGCCGCCAATCGAGGTCCCGGATGTGATTCCGGACGTCGATCTGAGCCGCAAGGCGACCGATGAAGCCGACTTCAGCGGCAAGGGCGTTCAGGGCGGTATCGCCAAGGGTGTTGAGGGGGGTACGGGTCCGGTCATCAGCGACCAGCCGTACTTCGACTTCCAGGTCGAGAAAGCGGCCGCCTCGATTCCCGGCAGTGGCGCACCGGCGTACCCGGAAATGCTGAAGAGCTCCGGTGTGGAAGGCGAGGCGCTGGTGCAGTTCATCGTCGACACGACTGGACGAGCAGAGCTGGGCTCGTTCAAGGTGCTGCGTGCCTCGCACGACGCGTTCGGTCAGTCGGTGAGGTCGGCGCTGCCGCGCATGCGTTTCCTCCCCGCTGAAATCGGCGGCCGCAAGGTCCGCATGTTGGTGCAGCAGCCGTTCGCGTTCGCGCTCAACCGATAGTTCCCGGCTTCGCCCGGTCCAATTTCCACACCTTAGCTCTGGGAGTTTCCGATGGATCTGTCAATGATGGAGCTGTTCAACTCGATGGGAAATTTCGCGAAGGGGATCGTCTTCACCC
>JANNVN010000166.1:0-5391 GCA_031414435.1 Gemmatimonadaceae bacterium | reverse complement strand
AGGAAGTGCCGCCGACGTCGAGTGACGTGCGCGCACCAAAGGAGTTCGGATGGGACATGGTCCGACGATCTCCGGAACCGGGGCACCCGCGGTGGGCGGGAGCGAAGTGATGGATGGAGCCACTGCCGATCCGCGGGCCGTGAGGCCGGGTCGACAGGCTGGCGTGAAGATAGCGAGCGAGCGGCGTGGGGACGGAGCGGCAGTGGGACAGGAGCCTGGGCACCGGGTTGGGGACCCGCTCATGGGGACGGAGTTCATGAGCGGAAGAACTCCGTCCCCATGAGCGGAAGAACTCCGTCCCCATGAGCGGAAGAACTCCGTCCCCATGGCCCTCCGTCCCCATGGCCCTCGTCCCCACGCCCTCCCACGCCCTCCCCGTCCCGCGGACCGCACGCAACTCAGTGTCGGCTAGTTTTCGACGATGACAACCTCCTCCGCTCCCGACGTGCTGGCGATTGCCATGCAACTCATGGCCACCGAGTCCACCACCGGCGCTGAAGGTCGGGTCATCACCGTGGCCGAGAGCATCTGCACCGAACTCGGCTGGAACGTCCGCCGGATTCCGGTCACCCCGGGCCGCGACAACATCCTCGCCTTCGGCACAAAACCGGTCGAGCTCGTTTTCTCGACGCATCTCGACACTGTCCCGCCATACCACCCGCCCCACATCGACGGCGACCGGCTCCTCGGCCGCGGCGCCTGCGACGCCAAGGGAATTGCCGCAGCGATGATCTGCGCCGCCACGGCGCTGCGCGACCAGGGGCTGCCGGTCGGCGTGCTGCTGGTGGTTGGTGAAGAAGCGCCACACGACGGTGCCCGCGCCGCCAACGCCATGAAGAACAGCTGCCGTGTCCTCATCAACGGTGAACCGACCGAGTCCAAGCTGGCTACCGGGACCAAGGGCGCGATTCGCTGTACGATCACCACCCGCGGCAAGGCAGCCCACTCGGCCTATCCCGAACTCGGCATCAGTGCCACCTCGAATCTCGTGAAGCTGCTCACCGAGCTCGAGTCGCTCGTGCTGCCGTCGCATCCGATTCTTGGTAAGTCAACGGTGAACGTGGGCGGGTTGGCGGGCGGTGTCGCGGACAACGTGATTGCCCCGGAAGCGACCGCACGACTGATGATCCGCATCGTGACGCCGGCCGAAGAGACGGTCGCGTTGCTGCGGCAGTGGCTTGGCGATCGCGGCGAACTGCAGGTCGAAACCATCGTGCAGCCGGTACTGCTTGGTTCAGTGCCGGGCTTCGAGACTGACGTGGTGGCGTATGCCACCGATGTGCCGGAGCTGAGCAACTGGGGCACGCCGTATCTGTTTGGCCCCGGGAGCATTCACGTGGCGCATACGGATCACGAGTTCATCGAGATCGCCGAGTTGCGGGCAGCGGTTGGGGCGTACGAGCGCCTGGCGACGGCGGCCCTTGAGCAGTGATATGTGGCCAAGGTGCTGCACGGACGCGGATCGCAGCACTCGCGGTCTGACTCCCAAACGACCCGCTGTCAACAGGAACCGTGCGCGACTGGGCCGCACGGCAATGCACCGCGCCGTGATCGGATGCCCAGGCGCTGCTCAGCGTACGGTGCTCACCACCGCGCTTCGCTCCAGCTGAATCGCCCCCGTTGGACAGTGCACACTGAAGTCGCTTGCCACCGGACTCCAGTCGAACTCCGTCTTCTTCGGTACCGCCTTGCCATCCTCTCCGCGCGCCATTGCGTGCGGCGCCATCGCAATGCACTGCCCACATGCGGTGCACAGGCCCTGTGTCACGCTGATTCGCACCCGCTGCCGCGGGAAGATCCCATGGGCAGCCTCCAGCGCTTGCGGGATGGCATCCAGGACTTCTTCCGCCGCCGCTTCACCGGCGCTGATCAGCGTCGGAATCTTGTCGAAGTTGAACCAGCCATACCGGCTTACATGTGGGCGGATCAGCACCAGCGGTGGACCGGACCAGCTCACCAGCGGTGCGCGCTGCAGCATGCGCATCATGAGTGTCGCCGACCGCATGAAGATCCCGGCGATGCCTTCGCCCGTCACATCGATGGCATGCTCCACCTCACTGTTGCCGACGTCCACCGCAATCACGAGGTCCAGCCCCTCTGCTGCCGCGGTGACGGGCATGTTGTCCACCGTGCCGCCATCCACGCACACACGCCCAGATACCACGCCGGGCGGAAAGAACCCAGGCAGTGCACACGAGGCGTAGACCGCCTCCCGGATCGACGCGTGCCGGAATCCAGGCGAGCCCCACACGACCTGCATGCCCCGCTCGAGGTCCACGGTGTTCACCAGCAGCGGCTGCGCGAGCTGGTCGAAACGGCGATCGGGAATCACGCTGGCGATCAGCGCCTGCAATGGCTCGGCGTAGTAGAAGCTCGGGCTGCGCAGCAGGCCGCGTGCGAAACCGCTGGCATTCACCCGGAAGAGATCCTTTCGCCGGATGCCGAGCGCGCGCTCGCGCATGGCGGGGATCGGCGTGCCGAGCGCATAGGCGCTGGCGATCAGGGAGCCGATGCTGCTGCCGGCCATCAGCACCGGTTGAATGCCCGCGCGGTGCAGCACGTCGAGCACACCGATGTGGGCGAAACCCTTCAGACCACCGCCGCCAAGTACGAGTCCGATCCGTGGGCTGTCCGAATTCATTCCGTTCCGGCGGGCGAGGGAAGCGATGGGATGACCGGCACTAAGATGCGAGGCCGCGCGGCGCTCGTACACCTGAGGTGACGCTCCGTGTTCCGGCGTCGTCACGACCACGACCTGCGGCTGCCCCCTGCAAGTTCGGCCCCACGGCGGTGATCTTGCGCGCGTGACGACACCCGCTTCTTCCTCATCCGCGCCCGGTCTCGTGCGCGCCGTCGGGGTCTTCGGACTCGCGGCCAGCATCTTCAATGTGACAGTTGGCGGTGGAATTTTTCGGCTCCCCGCCGGCGCCGCAGCCGATGCAGGAACGGCTGCCCCCTTCGTCTACCTGATCTGTGCGGTCGTCATCGGCTGCGTGGTCCTCTGCTTCGCGGAGGCGGGAAGCCGTGTTCCACTGACCGGTGGCCCGTACGCGTATGTCGAAGCGGTGTTCGGACCGTACATCGGCTTCCTCGCCGGCGTCCTGCTCTGGATGCTTGGCACCACGGCGGTAGCCGGCGTGGCCTCGGCGTTTGGTGAGGCACTTGGCACGATGGTGGGGATGCCCACGCTCCGCAACCCGATTCTGATCGCAACCTTCGTCGGTCTCGCGCTCATCAATGTGCGCGGCGTGAAGCAGGGAACACGGTTGATCCTGGTCGTGAGCATCGTGAAGCTGCTCCCACTGCTGCTGTTCGTCGGCATCGGGGCGTTCTTCATCCAGCCCGCGAATCTGGTGGTGGAACAGATGCCATCCAGCTCGAGTCTCGCTCGCGCCGCGATCGTGTTGTTCTTCGCCTTCAGCGGGTGCGAAAGTGCACTCGTCCCAAGCGGTGAGGTGCAGAATCCAGCGCGTACCGTGCCGCGCGCGCTGGCGATCGCGATGATTGGTGTGACGCTCCTGTACATCAGTGTCCATCTCGTTGCACAGGGGGTGCTCGGCCCGCAGCTGGCGAACGTCAAGGTTGCGCCGCTGGCCCTGGCGGCCGAACAGTTCATGGGGAGCCCGGGACGGTTGCTGCTGCTGGTAGGCGCCACCATCTCGATGTTCGGATACGTCAGTGGCATGACACTGGCGGTGCCGCGCGCGCTCTGGAAGTTTGCGCAGGACGGGCTGTTGCCGCCGGTCATGGGTGGCATTCATCCCACCTATCGCACGCCGCACGTCGCCATCATCGTGCAGACGACGTTCGTCTGTCTGCTGGCGATCTTCAATTCGTTCGAACAACTGGCCGTCATCTCGAATCTGGCGGCGCTGCTGCTCTATGCGGCCTGCGCTGCCGCGACAGTGATGCTGCGCAAACGTGGTGTGCGGCAGGAAGGCGCCGTGCCATTCTCGGTGCCAGGCGGACCGATGATCCCGGTGGTGACCGTCGCCCTGATCGCCTGGCTGCTCACGTCCATCACGCTGCAGGAGTGGACCGTGCTGGGAGCCACACTGGCCGTCGCATCGTTGATCTTCGTGATCGCACGCCGCACGCTGACTCCAATGACCGCCCCCGTCTCATGACGTCCACGTCGCACGACCCGCTGCTGCGCTTCCGGGACCGTTTTCCGATCCTGTCGAAGAGCACCTATCTCGTCAGCAACTCACTCGGTGCAATGCCGGCCAGTACCGCCGACCGTCTGGCCGAATACGCCGAGTCGTGGAACACGCTCGGCGTGAAGGCATGGGCGGCGCGCTGGTGGCAGATCCCGATCGAGGTCGGCAACATCGTCGCACCGCTGATGGGCGCGCCTGCCGGCTCCGTTGCAATGGTGCCGACGGTGAGTCAGGCGCAGGCGATGATCCTCTCAGCACTGGATTTCACCCCCGATCGCGATGAGATCGTGATGACGGCGCTGGATTTTCCGAGTGTGCGGTACGTGACCGACGAACTCGCTCCCAAGCTCGGTGCGCGAATCAGCGTGGTGCCGACCGACGATCACATGACCATCGATGTGCAGCGGGTGGTCGATGCGATTTCTCCGCGCACGAAGCTGGTGGCAATCAGCCACGTGCTGTTCAAGTCGGCGTACATCATGGATGTCGCGCCGATCATCGCCAAGGCACACGCGGTGGGTGCGCTGGTCGCACTCGATGCGTATCACGCGGTCGGCGTGATTCCCGTGGACGTGCAGGCGATGGGCGTGGACTTCTACATGGGTGGCGTACTGAAGTGGCTCTGTGGCGGGCCGGGTGGGTGCTTCATGTGGGTGTCGCCCGAGCAGTCGGCGGCGCTCAGGCCCGCGCTCACTGGCTGGCAGGCCCATCAGCGGCCGTTCGCCTTCGAGCCGACGCTCGAGCCGGCTGACGGGGCCTGGCGCTGGCTCGGTGGGACGCCGACCGTCCCGGCGCTCTACGCTGCCATGGATGGCCCTGCGATCATCGCCGAGGCGGGGATGGCTGCGATCCGAGCCAAGAGCCAACGCCAGACCAGCCGTCTCATTGCACTCGCCGATGACCGGGGGTTCCCGGTCCACGCCTCGCGAGACGCTGATCGGCGAGGGGGAACGGTGGCGTTTGACGTTCCTCACGGGCCAGCCGTGGCGCAGGCCCTGCTCTCGCGTGACATTGTGATTGATTACCGTCCCGGGGCGGGCATCCGGGTGGCGCCGCACTTCTACACGACCGATGAGGAACTCGAGGCTGCCGTGGCAACCCTCGATGACATCCTCGCCACTCGGGCATGGGAAGCGTTCGCCGCCAATCGCCCCGTGGTCACCTGACGCACTCCGCGTCTCCGCCGACTGTACAGCACCCAGAGGAACGTCCAGCGATGTCAACAACCCCG
>JANNVN010000165.1:0-22342 GCA_031414435.1 Gemmatimonadaceae bacterium | reverse complement strand
CGATCATCTGCGCCATGTCGGCGGCGCGATAGCAATGGATCTGCGCGAGCACCTCGCCGCGCAACACGCCGGCCAGGGTGTCGAGCTTGGCATCGGCGGCCGGCGGCTCGGGCCCGGTCTCGCCGCTGATCGGCTGGGCGCGCCCTGCCGACAACTCGGTGGCCCGGGTCCGCTTCTTCTCCCACAGCGCGCGCGCGGCGGTGTACGCGACGCGGCGCCCGGCGTAGGCCGCGGCCTCGGCGAACGCGGCGCGGAAGCCGGCGTACACGCCCATCCGGGTCTGCGGGCCGCCCTTGTTGCCATAGACCCGCTTCGGGTTCTCCCCGCACGCCATCTTGACCGTCGCCGGCGCGCCCGGGAACGCGACCTCGGCCGGGGTCCGCCCGGGGCGCATCACCACGGTGAACCCGCGCCCGCCGACCAGGTTCGCCGAGCCCGGCAGGATCAGCGCGGTGGTGACGCCGCCGGCGAGGGCGCGCCCGATCTGCGGATCGCCGGGCCAGTAGCCCCACTCGGCGCGGACCTGCGCGGTCACGGGCGCGGTCGCCTCGTTGCCATCGTCGTTGGCGCCCGACGACGGCGCGGCGTACACGCCGAGGTGCGAGTGGGTGTCGATCAGTCCCGGGGTGACGTAGCGGCCGTTCGCGTCGATCACTTCAGCATCGCCTGCGGAAGGCGGTGCACCGCTGCCGACGCTGACGATCTTGCCATCGCGCAGCAGGATGAATCCGCGGTCGATTTGCGGACCTGCCGCCGTCAGAATCGTGGCGTTTGTGATCAGCACCGCACGTGCCGGTGCCGCTCGGTATGTGCTCGGGAACGGGTCGGCGTTGGGGAGCGCCACGGCGCCGGTGCCTGGCGCAACCGTTGCCTTGGCTGCAGCGGCTGGTGTCGCCGGGTTTTGCGCCTGAAGCGCGGACCCAGCCGCACAGAGCAGGACGAGAAGGTGTCGCACGAGCATGACCTCCGAAGGGGAGCAAGCATGAGGAGAAACCGCAACGGCAATGTGCTGCCTGGAGCGGAGACCCGCTATGCGGTGTTCCCGACGGACGGTTACGCCCCGATGCCCGCCGCGCGCAACTCGTCGACCACGTCAGAGCAGAGCGCATCCACGCCGATGTCGACGAGCCATCGAGCCTGTGACACGTCATTCACCGTCCAGACGATGACCTGCCCACCGATCGCGTGAATCGCATCCACCAGCGGGCGGTCGACCATTTCTCGATTTGGCCAATAGTCCCTCGCGCCTGCGGCCCGCATCGCGTGGACCGCGTCGATCAGGTATGAGTCCGTGAGAATGCCAACGGGGACGCTGCCGGCCGTCGATTGGCCTATTCGCTGCGCGATACGATGGTCGAAACTGTGGACCGCAGTGGGCGTCGACTCGTGCCGGGCCAGGCAGGCCCGAACTTCGGCCTCGATCCCGCGCGCCTTCACTTCGACGTAGACCGTGGTCGCCGGGCCTGCGGCGGCGAGCACCTCATCGAGGGAAGGGATGCGCTCTCCGGCCGCACCGACCGTTGCCTCAGCGAGCGCTCGCCAGTCCGTCTCGGCAATCCGTGCCCCAGCCAGCCGACCCGCGGTCGTCGGCAGAATCGGGTCGTGATGCACCACCACCACCCCATCCCCGGTCGCATGGACGTCCAGCTCCCAGCCGTCAGCACCGGCCGCCGTGGCGGCGAGGAACCCCGGCAGGGTATTCTCGCGGTGGCGGCGAGGCATGCCACGGTGGGCGATCAGGGCGGGGGGGCGGTGACTGGGCATCGGGACGGGTCGGAGGGCCGGGTACACGGCGAGGGGCGGCGTCTGGCAAGCGACCTTAACATCGCCGCTGAGCACGCGTCTGCCTACCAGACCGAGATGCCAGAGCTGAGCCGAGTGGGTGACGACGCCGTTGAGGACCAAGCGCTGATCGCCCGATGGCACGGTGGCGACCAACGCGCCGCAACGGCGTTGGTGGAGCGGCACGCACCATCGGTGATGCGGTTCGTCGGCAGTCTGGGTGTGCACTCTGCGCCCGAAGAGCTCGTGCAGGACACCTTCGTTCGGGCGTTTGGTTCGCTGGACTCGTTTCGCGGGGATTCGTCGCTTCGATCGTGGCTGTTTACGATTGCACGGCGGCTCGTGCTGGATCAACGCAGGGCCAATCGGCGCAATCGGAATCATGTCGCGATCGAGGATGCGCAGCACCAGTTGGTCTCGGCTGACGACGTGCTTGGCGGTGTGGTGGCGGAGGAGTCGGAGCAGCGGGTGCGACGGGCCGTCGAACGGCTCTCGCCACTGCAGCGCGAGGTGTTCACGTTACGGGTCGTTGAAGGACTGTCGTACAAGGAAATCGCGGCCGTTGCTTCCACGACGGAAGGGGCTGCAAGAGTGCACTACCACAATGCAATGCGGGCCGTGAAGGAGTTTCTCGATGCGTGACATGACCAGGGATGAGCTGCAAGACTGCCTGCCCGATCTGCTGAACGGCCGCCTGACAGCGGCCGATGCGGCGATGGTCGAGCGCGCCATCGCAGATGATCCCGAACTGGCGCAAGAGATGGCACTGCTTCGGGCCGTCCGAGTGGCGCATCGGACCGCGCCTGCCATCAACGTGGCGCAGATTGTCGGCGCACTGCCCGCTGCGCCTCCGCCAGCCGCAGCACCGCTGATCGACGAACTCGCCGCGCGTCGCAATGCCAAGCGACCCATGATTTCCCTGCGCTTCGCCCGGGCCGCGGCGCTGCTTGTCGTTGTCGGTGGTGGGACCATGGTGACGGTCTGGAACGGACGGCAGCCAGGCAGCGGCACGGTTCGCCCATCAGCGGAATCGCTGGCAGTCAATCTGGCGACCGTGCCTCAGCTCGGTCTCGGCACGTCAACAGACGAACTTTCGGTAGAGCAGCTTCGGGCCCTCGAAGCCGACATCCGTGCGCTCGATGGTGTCCCGTCCGCTGAGCCGGAAATGGCCACGGACCTGTTTGCCGAGGAGGGCGCATCATGACGCATGCCCGAGTGTTCCTGCTGGGCGTGAGTGCCGTGATTCTCGGTGCTACAACCGCGCTGCATGCACAGGACGCGACCGCCGCCGGTGAAGCGGCGCGCGCCCGTCGTGAAGCGCGTCGTGCCACCAACGCTGTTCAGGCCGAGGATGAACGGCTGCGAAAGTCACCTGCGTTCGCCGAGCGCATGCGCGTCGAGAACTCGCTCCGTCAGGCGCTCGCCCGCGCGGTTCGTGAACGTCTGAACCTGAGTGACCAGCAGGCCACGCGGTTGATGGATGTCAATCGAAAGTTCAGCGATGACCGTCTGCGCCTGGCGCGCGAAGAGATGCGGATCCGCCGCGACCTTCGGCAGTCGGTTGCCAGCGGTGATGCCGCCCGCTCGCCAGCCACCGCCGCGTTGCTTGATGATCTGCTCGATACCCAGCGTCAGCGACTCGAGCTGCAACAGAAGGAGCAGGACGAGCTCAGCACCTTTCTGACTCCTGACCAGCGAGTGCGCTATATCGGCATGATGGAGCAGCTGCGCCGGCGGATCCAGCAGCGCGCGGACAGTGCCAGGGGCTCGGGCGGCGGGCCGCCGGAAGACTGACGGGGCGCCATCGCCGATACGGGAGCGCGGGGCGCGCAGCTAAATTGCGGAGATGACCACCCCCTCCCGTCAGGTTCTTGCCGTTCGGCTGATCCGGCCGTTTCGGCAGTTCGCGGAATGGCAGGCAGGGGGCGGGGTAACGCTCCTGATCGCCGCAGCGATCGCGATGCTCATCGCGAACAGCGCGTGGAACGGGCCGGCAGAAGCATTCTGGGAGACTCCCGTCTCGCTGTCATTCGGCGCCAGCACCTTCGCGCTCACGCTGCGTGCGTGGATCAGCGACGGCCTGATGGCCGTGTTCTTCCTGCTGGTTGGGCTCGAGATCAAGAGTGAGCTTCTGGTCGGTGAGCTCTCTACGCTGCGCACGGCCGCTCTGCCGCTCGCGGCAGCCCTCGGCGGCATGATCGTGCCGGCGCTCATCTTCACAGCATTCAACCACTCCACACCCGGAGCGCCGGGCTGGGGCATCCCCACCGCAACCGACATCGCCTTTGCGCTCGGCGTGCTGGCATTACTCGGTTCGCGTGTTCCGCCGGCGCTGACGGTGTTCCTGGCAGCGCTCGCGATTGCCGACGATCTCGGCGCCGTGGTCATCATCAGCCTCTTCTATGGGCATGCACCCAACCCCACGTGGCTGATGTATGCCGCTGGATTCGTGACGCTCCTCATTGCGGCGAATGCCGCGGGCGTGGCCTGGAAGAGCGTTTATGCGCTGCTCGGCATTGGCTTGTGGTATTGCGTGCTTCGCTCGGGTGTACACTCGACGGTCGCCGGCGTGGTGCTGGCGATGATCATCCCTGCACGCTCGCGTATCGAACCAGCGAGATTCGAGGAAGAGGCACGACAGCGACTCGCTGAGTTCGAGTTCGCGACGGGTGCTGACGACCGACCCGTTCTGTCGAATGGCGGTCAGCAGCGCGCACTGGCCGCGTTCGAGACGGCGGTTGAAGATGCACAGCCACCGCTCGCGCAGCTGCGGCGTATCCTGCACGTGCCGGTGAGCTTTTGGATCATGCCCCTGTTCGCGTTGGCGAATGCCGGCGTGTCATTCACCAGCAGCAATAGTGACAGTGTACCGTTGCTCGGCCCGGTCAGCCTCGGGGTCGCACTCGGGCTCATCTTCGGGAAGCCCATCGGCATCCTGGCTGCCACATGGATCGCAACCCGGTTTGGCGCCGCGATGCCCGCCGGTGCCACGTGGGCAACGATCGCGGGCGTCGCCTGTCTCGGCGGGATTGGATTCACCATGTCGCTGTTCGTCTCCGGCCTCGCTTTCCCCGGGTCACCGCTCATCGCACAGGCGAAAGTGGGTATTGTGGCCGCGTCGCTCGTTGCTGGCGTCATCGGCGCAGCAGTGGTCTGGTGGGCCACCGCCCCAAGCGCGAAACGGAGTGCTGCAGTCGTCCCGGAAGTTTCCTGAATCTTTGCGCGCTTCGCGCATTCACTTTTCTCACGCAGACTCCATGAGCATCCATCGCCGAAGCTTCCTCAAGGCCACCGCCATAGGCGTCGCGGCCGAAGCCCTGCAAGCGAGTCGCCTGGGCGCCGCATCGACGGACGCGGCGCCAGCGGAGTCGTTGCACCCGAATGGCACCTTCCCGAAAGGATTCTGGTGGGGCGCGGCAACCGCCTCCTATCAGCTCGAAGGCGCGGCGGCAGTCGATGGCCGCAAGCCGAGCATATGGGACACCTTCAGCCATACACCAGGCAAGGTGCGTAACGGCGATACGGGTGATGTCGCCTGTGATCACTATCATCGGTTCAAGGATGACGTAAGGCTGATGGCGGAACTCGGTGTGAAGAACTACCGCTTCAGTTCGTCATGGTCGCGTGTCATTCCCGATGGTCGGGGTGCCGTCAACGAAAAGGGCATCGACTTCTACAGTCGGCTGGTCGACGAACTCCTCGCGAATGGCATCACGCCGCATGTCACGCTCTACCACTGGGATCTGCCGCAGGCGCTGCAGGATCGGTACCGTGGGTGGGAGAGTCGCGAGGTCGCGGACGACTTTGCGACGTACGCCGGCCTGATGGCAAAGCGACTCGGTGATCGCGTGTCACGGTGGATGACCCTCAACGAGATCCGTACGTTCACCCAGTTGGGATATGGCGTGAAGGCCGAAGGGCCACACGCACCTGGCGTGGCGCTCGCAACCGAGAAGGAACGCTGGCAGGTCGTGCATCATGCACTGCTGGCCCATGGCCGCGGATGCCAGGCGATCCGCGCAGCGTCACCACGCCCATGCAAGGTGGCGATTGCCGAGAACTGCGATCCGTACATTCCGGTCGTCGAGACTCCTGAGCACATCGAGGCGGCTCGTTTGGCGTTCCGGCGCAGCAACGCGAACGGAGCGATCATCGTTCCGCTGCTGACGGGGGAGTACGACACGTTCTGGATGCAACAGAGGGGCGCAAACGCGCCGACGATTCAGAGTGGTGACATGGCGACCATTCATCAGCCGCTCGATGGCTTCGGCTTCAACGTGTACACCGGCACGTATGTACGTGCTGCGGCGACGCCGGCGGGATATGAAGAGATCCCGATGTTCGACAAGTTTCCCAAAATGGGCACACCGTGGCTGAACTGTGTGCCGGAGTCCATCTACTGGGGAATCCGGATGATCGGCGATGCTCTCGGGCAACGGAACCTTCCGATCTTCATCAGTGAGAACGGTTGTGCCGACAGCGGGCCGACTCCGGCCACGAGCGAGGTACAGGACATCGATCGTGTCATGTATCTGCGGGCCTACCTGCGGCAGGTGCTGCGCGCCGTCACGGAAGGCCGGAAAGTGGTCGGCTACTTCCCATGGAGCCTCCTCGACAACTTCGAGTGGGCGGATGGATATGAGACGCGATTCGGGCTGGTGCACGTGGACTACACCACGCAGAAGCGCACGCCGAAGCTCAGTTACCGCTGGTACCAACAGGTGATTCGCAGCGGAGCCATTGCCTGATGGGTTTTATGCGGGTGGCTGTGGCCGCGTGCCTGGCGCTGGCGATTCCTGTCGGTGCGCAGGCTCAGTCGCCGCGCCCCATCCGTCCGGCGGACATGTATCGGTTGCGGGATGTCAGCGAGCCACGCATTTCCCCGGATGGGGCGTGGATCGCCTACACCGTGACGACGATCGACTCGCTGCGCGATACGCGCGACAGTGACGTCTGGATGGTGAGTTGGAGCGGAGAGCAGTCGCTGCGGCTCACGAGCTCACCGGACGATGAGCAGAATCCACGCTGGAGTCCGGACAATCGCTCCCTTGCCTTCGTCTCAGGGCGATCCGGTTCGATTGGTGGGCAGCTCTGGCTGCTCAACCGAACCGGCGGTGAGGCGCAGCGCCTGACTGAGCTCAAGGGCGGCGTGTCCGACTATGCCTGGTCGCCGGATGGCAGGCGATTGGCCGTGATCTCGCATGACGCCGACCCGGACCACGACTCCGCGGATTCAGGCCGGACGGCGAAGCCGAAACCGATCGTCATCGATCGATATGCGTTCAAGCGGGATGAGGACGGATATCTGAACCGCCGTCGGGATCACATCTGGCTTGTGGACGTCACATCGCGCACGGCGACTCAGCTCACGACGGGCGATTTCGATGATTCACAACTGCGCTGGTCGCCTGACGGCACGAAGCTCGCCTTTGTCAGTCAGCGTACAGGCACCGACCCGGATCGCGCGAATAACGCGGACATCTTCGTGGTCGACGCGGTTCCGGGCGCAACGCCGATCCAACTCACCACGTGGAGTGGTCCCGATGAGGGGCCGGTCTGGAGCCCAGACGGCACTCGCATCGCGTATCTGCAGGGAAGTGAACCGAGACTCTACGCGTACAACCAGAATACGATTGCGGTGATTCCGAGTCGCGGCGGCACGGTGAAACTTCTGGCAGAGTCGCTCGATCGCGATGCGAGCGACCTGACATGGAGTGCTGATGGCACCGCCATCCGATTCCTCCTTGGCGATGACCGCGCGGTGCACCTTGCCGCAGTGCGAATCGCCGCCGGCGTCGTGACACGCGATCTCAGCGGGAGACGAGTCGTGACGGCGTACGACGTCTCGGCGACTGGGCGCATCGTCACGCTCGACGGAACTGCCAACGCGGGTGCCGAGCTGCATGCACTCGAAGGCGGTGTGCAACGCGCACTGACGCACGTCAACGATACGCTCTTCGCTGATTTACGACTCGGCGCAACGGAAGATCTGTCGTTCCAAAATCGTGATGGGCTGACCGTGAACGCGCTCCTCGTCAAGCCGCCAGGCTTCGTGGCGGGCAAGCGCTACCCGCTGCTGCTCCGCATCCATGGCGGTCCGAATGGTCAGGACGAGCATCTGTTCGACACAGGCATCTGGCTCCCGACGATGGAGCGACAGCTCTTCGCCGCTGCGGGGTACGTCGTGCTTGCGGTGAACTATCGCGGCAGCTCGGGACGCGGTCGTGATTGGAAGAAGGCGATCTTTGCGGATTGGGGAAACAAGGAAGTACAGGACCTCCTCGCGGGCGTCGACCACCTGGTCGCACTCGGAATCGCCGATCCGGATCGTCTCGCGATCGGCGGCTGGAGCTACGGCGGCATCCTCACCAACTTCACTGTCGCGGCAACGACACGATTCAAGGCGGCGATCAGCGGTGCGGGCAGCGGACTGCAGACGTCGATGTACGGCTCCGACATGTATGTCTACCAGTACGAAAGTGAACTCGGCGTGCCGTGGAAGAACCAGGCCCTCTGGAATCGGGTGTCGAGTCCCTTCTGGCAAGCCGATCGGATCACGACACCAACCCTGTTCATGGGTGGTGCGAGCGACTTCAACGTGCCGATTCTCGGCAGTGAGCAGATGTTCCAGGCACTCAAGTCACTCGGCATCCCAACGCAGCTTGTGATTTATCCGGATGAGTTCCATGCCATCACGCGGCCGTCGTTTGTGCGCGACCGGCTCGACAGGTATCTGGCGTGGTATGCCCGGTATCTTTCGCCAGCGGCACCATAGCGGGCATCCGCGAACTCGAATTGACCCGCTCGTTCGCCGACACGCCGCGCGCAAGGAGTCTCGAATGAATCACCGACGCCTCTTCAACATCGTCATCCTGATGGCGTCAGCGTGGGGGGCGTTCCCCTCAGCGGCGACGTCGCAGGCGCGCAGCGTGCGGATTGCAAACCTGCCATGGACGGACGCCGTTCGTCTGCTCGACAGCGCCAGCATCGTGATGATCCCGCTTGGCGCGCAGGCAAAGGAACATGGCCCGCACCTGCCGCTCAACAACGACTGGCTTCTGGCCGAGTACTTCGCAAAGAGCGTCGCAGCCGCAACGCCGGTCATCGTCTACCCGACGGTCAACTACAGCTTTTATCCCGCGTTTACAGAGTACCCCGGATCCACATCGCTGAGCCTTGCGACGGCACGCGACATGATTGTCGACATCGTGAAGAGCATTGCCCGGCATGGACCGCGACGGTTCTACATACTCAACACCGGCGTATCGACGCTGCGGGCACTCGCACCGGCTCGTGATTCTCTCGCCGCAGCTGGCATCACCATGGTGTACACGGACATCCTGAACATCGGGAAGGAAGCGGAGGCACGCGTCCGGCAGCAGCAGGGCGGCACGCATGCCGACGAACTCGAGACCTCCATGATGCTGTACATGCACCCCGAGGTGGTCAACATGCGCCTCGCCCCGGACGACTATCATCCCGGTGTCGGCGGCCTGACGCGTGATTCACTCGTTGCCGTGCGTGACGGCAAGACCTGGTCGCGCACCGGAACGTTCGGCAACGCCACACTCGCGACTCGCGAGAAAGGGCGTGTCATTGTCACCGCGCAGATTGCGGGCATGGTGGCAGAAATCGCGGCACTCCGACGGCAATCGATTTTCGTCCAGCCGCGATGAGCGTGCTCGAGGCCCTCGCGACTACGCCTTGCCCATCGCCCGCAGGACGTCAGTCGCGAGTTCGGCCGCCGGACGTCGTGCCCACGATTCGTTCACGTTGAGTGTCATCAGCGCCGCTCCGGGCGCTGGTATCGCGACGGAGATGCCGCGTGCGGCAAGCGAGTCGCGAAGTCGCGTCGTGTCGACGCCGGCGACCGGAATACGAAAGAGGTTCGTGCCTTGGGTGATTCGCTGCGCCTTCACGTCGGCGCGCGATTCCAGCTCCCGAATGAACGCCTCCGACGTCTGCACCCCAGCGCGGAACCGATCAACGAATCCATCAAGGAAGTGTAGCGCAACCGACGCGTACGGCCACGCCTGCGGCAGCCCGCCCCCGAACATCCGGCGCGTGTGATACATGCCGTCGAGCAGTGACTTTGGCCCCGCCAGAATGGCGCCTGACGCAGCGTTCAGCCCCTTCCAGAGCGAGATGTACACCGTATCGAACATCGCCGAGTACTCGGCGGGAGACACCCCGGTGTACGCGGAGGCCAGCAGCATGCGCGCGCCATCGAGGTGCAGCCGTATGCCTTGCGCGCGTGCGAACGCGGAGATCTTCCGCATCTCATCCATCGCGAACTGTTCGCCCGTCTTCCGACGGACCGGCGATTCGATCGCAATGACGCCCACGCGGGCGGCGACACGTCCGGAGGCCGTGCGCCCGACCACCTCTTCCACGTCGGCCAGCGTGAACGTCGCCTTGCCCTGGGCGAGCGGCATGAGCGTCAGCTGACTGAGTGTCTGCGCGCAGTCGCCCGTGTCATTGAAGAAGTGGCTCTCATGCTGCACGATCACACGGCGATCCGTGCCGGCCAGCGCACGAACCGCGAGATGGTTGGCGAGCGTGCCCGTCGGCATGAAGACGGCCGCCTCCTTGCCCAGCAGCCTGGCAGAGGCGGTCTCGAGCTGCGCCACCGCCCCCTGCTGGGAGTAGTAGTCCTCGACGGTCTTTCCGTCCGCCGTGATGCGTTGGAGCAGTGCGGCGTAGTCGCGCGGCGTCAGCACCAATCCATCGTGCGACATGTTCATGTCCCGATCGGCGCCGGCACCAGACACGGCCCCGGAGACGACGCTTGGCACTGCGCCAAGTGCGGCCAGGCTCGCCCCGACCTTGATGAACTCGCGCCGATTCGATCCCTGCTGCATGTCCCCTCGCGGGTAACGGGAAGCCATTCTGGCGAACCAAGCTGTGACGAGTGCGAACGTAAGCAGTCGATTCGATGTCCGTCAGGCAGTCCGCTTGGTCGAGCGGAAGTCGGGCGCGTCGAATTCGCCAGCCGAAGCGCTCCTCGGAGGCCAGCGGGGCTGACATTATTGATGAGGCTGGCACGCGAGCTTGTCCCGGTCCGCGCCGATACTTCAGGTACCATGAGCGACCTCTTCGCGGATCTCCAGCACGCACTCGGCGACGAGTATGCCCTCGAGCGGGAAACGAGCAGCACCGCAATCGCGCGGGTGTTCATTGCGCGAGAACGCATCTGCAACCGCTCCGTGCTCGTGTCGGTGCTCGCCCCCCCTGCCGTCGGCGATCTCGATTTCGAACGATTCGTCAGCGCGGCAGAGAAGACGGCGGCACTCGATCACCCTGGGATCATTCCGCCGTTGGCGCTCGGCGCCGCGGCTGGGCTCCCCTATCTGGTCACGCCGTACGTGCCGGGCGTCACCCTGCGCACGCGTCTCGCTGAACAGCCGCCGCTCTCGCTTGAAGAAATTGTCGCCGTGTTGCGTGACGTCGCCGTTGCGCTCGACTACGCACATACGCGCGGAGCCGTGCACTTGCACATCACCCCGGATCAGGTCCTTTTGTCGCAGAAAGCGGCGAGGCTTTCTGATTTCGGGATTGAGCACGATCTCGCCATGGCGCAGAGGGCTCATCCGCCCACGCGCGCGCGGTTGACAGGCTCACGAGCGTGTCTCGCACCCGAACAACTGAACGACAGTACCGTCGCCGATCACCACGCCGATCTGTTCGCGTGGGGGTGCGTTGCGTACGAGATGCTCACCGGGACGCCGGCGTTTCATCGCGACGCTGCTCCGTCGACTACCGGTTCGGCACCGCTCGATGTCGATCCGGCGCCGATCACGCTGACCCGGCGCGATGTGCCATCGGCACTCGTTCGCCTCATCATGCGCTGCCTTGCGACGGACATCGCGAGTCGGCCGATTTCCGCATCGAACATCATGCAGCTCCTCGAGACAGTGGATGTTTCGGAGCGCGCCATCGCCGAGCGAGCGCTCACGCCGGCGTACGTTCCGAAAATCACGAGACAGGTGACGGCGCAGCAAGCAGTGCAGTCGGCTCCGACCGCGGGATCACGCTGGGACCGCCGCCGGATCATGCAGATCGGGGCCGCCGCACTCGTGCTAGTGTCCGCGCTCGGTTGGACTCTGAGCCGTCCCTCAAAGCCCGAGATCGCACCACCCCTGCCACCCCCTCCGCGGCCCGCTGTCATCGCACAGTCGGTCGTGGTCTTGCCGATCGTCATGGCCGGCGGAGAGGCCGCGGCTGCGGCCGTTGGCGCCGGCCTCTCTGAGGAGATCGCCAGAGGGATTGCGAGGTCGGGTGTTCAGGCACTTGGCCGACTGAGTGGCGCCGGATTGCGTCTCCGCGGCCTCGACCCGCGCGCAGCCGCCCGCGAACTTGGCGCCTCCGCCTTCCTCGCTGGAACGATGACGATTGTCGGTGACAGCGTGCGAGTCAACGTCACGCTCAAGTCCTTGCAGGACGCAACAGTCCGCTGGAGCGGAAACTACGAGCGGTCGACGGCCGACCTCTTCGCCGTGTCATCCGACATCGCGACGCAGGTCGCTGCGTCGGTTCGCGGTGGCGAAGTACCTGGCCAAAGTGCGCCTCCACTTGCAGAGACGCAGGACCCGACTGCGCATCTTCTTGCGCTCCGGGGGCAAGGACAGCTCCGCGACTTGCGCACCGAGTCTGTTGGGCGTGCCGCTGCATTGTTTGCACAGGCGATCGCACGGGATCCGAGCTACGCAAAGGCGCATGCGTTGCTCGCGCTGGCGCGAGCGTTACCGGCCGCAGTCGACGCGGCATCGGCTTCACAGAATCAGGACCAGGCCGCCGCCGCCGCACTGCGCGCCATCGCACTCGACTCCACGCTCGCCGAGGCGCATCAGGCGCTGGGGTTCGTCCGCCTGAGTCGTGGCGAGAACCGCGAAGCCGAGCGGCAGTTCAAACGCGCCATCGCGCTCGATTCCACGCTCGCGCTGGGCTGGGCGGGGTTTGGTCTCCTGGCGAACCATGTCGGAGATTTCGCCGCAGCGCGCAGCCGGTTGGGAAGGGCACGACGCGTTGACGCCGCCCTCCGTGAAATCGACGTCTGGACGGCGCAGGTCGCCTTCGGTGAAGAGAAGGGCAGCCGGGCCGAGGCTGAATCCCGCCTGCGTACGGCGGCGGACTCGGGATCCGCGTTGAGCGTGGCCACCCGCGTGGACGCTCTGGTTGCCGCGGATCGAGCCGCGGAAGCGGTCGCTCTGCTCGACGGTGTGGGTGCTGGTGACGCCGCAGTCGCCTCGGACGCGCGCGCGTTGCTGGCATACGCCAGCGCCAGCGCCGGCGACGTGGAGCGCGCCAGGGAGTTGCTGCTCGCGATGCGCGACGCGTCGGCCGGGAAGATGCCCCCAATGGCCACGTTGGCGGCCACGCTGGCGGCACTGGGCGACCTCGACTCCGCAGTTGGGGTTCTGACCCAGGCCGCCGCGCGTCGCGATCCGACGCTGGTGCTGTACGGGCGAAGTGGTCGCTTTGCCGCGCTGCGAAGGGATTCGCGAGGTGCGGGCGTCTTCGCAGGCCTCGAGCGCTGGTAGGCGGGCGGGGGAGTGGCTGGACACGTGCGCGAACGCGGTCGGGTTGCGGCACTGAATTCATCCTGCGGATGAGGGGCCCGACGTTGAGCGATCAGAGGCGCGCGTTCTTGCGTCGCATCTCCGTCGATGAGACCGGCGGATAACGGTCGTTGACGTCGAGCGATCGGAGGCGGGGGTTCCTCCGTCGCTCACGGGTGGAAAACGTTCAGACTTGCAGCGTCGAGCGGCGCGGCGGACACTTGCCCGTTTCGCAATTGCGCACGTTCGGGACACAGGCATTCGAGTCCTGACTGTTCGCTGGGCAGCGCGGAGGCATTGCTTTTCGAAGTCCAGGAACTGACTGGTTCGCGATCGTCTCGCCGACAGTGCCGTGGCAGGACGCGGGCGATGGTCCAATGGTGGCACTACTGCCGCCTCCACCCCACTTCTTCTCGGATCAGCTGACGGACTGCTGAGGTGTCGAGGCGATAGATGTCGTCGAAGAAGTCCACGCCCCCGTCCGAACGCGCCACGGCGGTGGCATACGTGAGGTAAATGGGCACCGGGCGGGTGAGCGTCACCGTGACCGGAACACGCCCCCGTATGGCGCGATCGATGCGTTCGCGTGTCCACTCCGGCTGTCTGCGCAGCAGAAACTGCGCCAGCGCTATAGGATCAGCGACCCGAATGCACCCGTGACTTTGGTCGCGGCGCGAGCGGGCGAAATCCTTCGAGTGCGGCGTATCGTGCAAGTACACGTCGTCCGCATTCGGGAACATGAACTTTACCCGGCCAAGGGAGTTGGTACCTCCGGGCAGCTGCCGAATGCGCGCATTTCCCGCAGCCAGCCTTTTGACCGATGCGGCACTTGCCGGCATCACGCGGCCGCGGTGGTCCACGATCTGATAGCCGTTCATCGTGAGCAGATACGGGTCGCGTCGTGCGATCGGGAGCAGTTCGGCCCGCATGATGCTGGTCGGCACTTCCCAGTACGGCGCGAACACGATGTAGCGTATGCTGTCGCTCATCTCTGGCGTGGCGTGCTGCGAGGCGAGACCGACTACCACATTCATGCCGAGCGTATCAGCCAAGTCCGTGGCGCCGGTCGCGCTGAGTCGAAACGCAGGGAGATTGACGACCACAGCACTTGCCTCGCCTCCGACGCGCTGCACGCGCTGTCGCGCCATGGTGCCGAGAATCCGATCGATGCGCGGCGATGCGGTACTGTCAGTCAGTGCCCGCACACGATACCGTCCGAGCGCTCGCCTCAGGAGTCGGTATTGCTCCGACGATGGCTCAGCAGCATCCAGCACGCGCTCGGAGTTGAGTGACGTGGCCATGGCTTCGAGTTCCGCAGCGTAGTCCTCGTAGCCAGAGGCACCACCTCGCGCCAGACCGGAGTCGGCCGGCTCGCTTGGGGCACCATGAAGTGCACGCAGCACCTTCATCACTGTCACACTCAACAGCACATCGAACTCGAAGCGCTCGTTGGTAGACCGGAGCGTTCTGGTCGCTAGTGCGTGGAGCCGTGGGATGTCGAACTCCGCAGGGTCGAGACCGCGTTCACCGAGCCGCTCCAGGGCAGCAAGAGCTGAGCGTGCCGCAGGAGACAGGTCACCGTTGCTCTGTGCCCAGATCGTGGTACGAGTGACGCCGTCACCATACAAGCGATGGAGCACGACGCCGATGCGGCCGTACCCGTCCAATACGCAGGCGCGGGAATCGCGACACCTGGAACCAGTTGTTCCGTATGACATGGCTGGCAGTGAATCGACCACGACATACACTGCCTCCTGCGCACTCAAAACAGCGGAGAGTACGAACAATGGCGTCACACACCACAAAACGCGGCGCGGATCAAGCGCAAGAAGGCTCGACATGGCAGGATCATGGAGGCGACATAGCGACGCGCGTGCGTCGGCATATCAAGGAAACGATTCAGGTGAGCGTGCCTGCCAAAGTCGGCAGCGCGGAGCGATTTCGTGCCTGCTCCCGATGAGTCAGCAAGTCATCCGTACCAGCGCTGTCCCCGCTGCGCTCCAGCAATCCGGAGCTTGCGGCCTCAACGACCTGTCTACGCGATCGAATCCTGCGAATGAACGATAGTCACTTCAGGGCCTTCCCGTTAGACACTGCGCTCGATGAACCAGCAGTATGCACGGCGCATGTCGACGCCATGATCACGAACTCGACCGTCAGCGCGCTCACCACCAATGGCTTCAATCTTGCGAGGGTCAATAAGCTGTTGATCGTTGGGCTCATCGACGTCGAATGCAATCGTGACACGGACCGGGCGAGTGAGCGTGACTCGTCGGCAGACCGCGTTCGCCGCCTGCCTCTGGTCAGGAGGCGGGCGCTTTTGTTTTTCCTGAACAGACACCTTCCGAATGCGAGAAACCGTCATGGCGACCGATCCTGCCCCAGAAGAGCAGCTGCCTCCCGCGCAGGCGAACGCCCCCGCCAGCCCACCGAACTTCGCAGCACCGGAGGCCGAGGTGAGCGTGTCTCGGCATGCAAGCGATGAAGCGAAGTCTGCAATCAGCGTCGCCACAGGAGCCTGCGTGGCCCAGATGCCGCACAATCGGGATCAGCCGTCACAACACGGCTTCACAGGGGCGCTCAATCCCCCCCCGCGGCCACACACGTCCCTGTACCGACGCCCGAACTCGCCGTGAGCACGGCCACCGAGGGAAACAGCACCGACAAGACTGGCGCCCCGCCATCGCTCGGTTAGGCTGTGGCCGGGACACTGTCGCCCGTTGAACCGCCCCGGGTTCTCGGTCACTCGGCGCATCAGTCTTTTGTCGTCGTACCGGCTGGACTTCTGATAGGCAGCGTGATCTTTGACTGGCTGCCCACGCTGGGACTGGGCGCATCGTGGTACACCGTCGCGAAAGGCTGTTTGTCGGCTGGCATCGTGACCGGAATACTTGCGGCACCTGTCGGCTTTCTGGACTGGCTCCGCATTCCGACTCAGACTCGCGCTCGACGCGTTCGTGTGGTGCACGGCATCGCGAACGTAATGATGCTCGCCCTGTTTACCGCGAGCTGGTACATGCGTCAGCCGTCGAAGGAGAATGCGAGCGTGTCAGTGAGATTGCTCTCGGTTGCCGCGCTGGCCGTATCGGTGTCGCTGCTTGGCGCGGCGGAGAGTTGGTGTCGCGACTCGGCGTTGGCGTATTCGATGATGCTAGTCTCAACGCACCAAGTTCGCTCACCTCGCGTCGGTAGTCGCGCGTTCAAGACACCGAAGACGTGCCATTCGCGGTGCGGACGATACTATGCCTACGACCCGCAGAGTCATGTTGAGACAGGACATGATCCTCGAACCGCTCTGCCAATGTGGGTGAGATAGCGATTCGTTCCGAGTTTGCTGGACGAGGGTGATCGAAAGGGTAACCATGCGTACTCTCTTTCCGTGCTGCCGTTGCGTCAGCTCGCTACCTAGGGAGCCCGCCTCCTGGACGCGTCGACGATTCAACGCCTCTTACAACCGATAGGTCGTGGCCGCGGCAGACTCCTGAACGAAGCCCGGTGGGCTCGGGGAGCTGTTGCGCCGTGAAGCGATGTATCAGTCGCATTCCGCCGTCCGGCGTGGCGCGCGGCGGCGTGGCGAGTTGCAGGGCCCACTCAAGCGTCGCGGGTCGCTCGCTGCGGCCCTTGATCCAGCGCCACACGAGATCGCAACGCTGGAAGGGGCGATTGCGAACGCGAGAGCTGGTGCGGAGGGCGCGGAACCACTCATTGAGGCCCCCAAAAAGTTTTCGCAGCTCGCGGGCTGACATTGTCGCCGCAGGACGGCTCCATCGAGACGCCCTGATGGGGACCTTGATCGCGCATGGCACGACGGGTGGCCTGCTGCGCACCCTGTGCACCAGTCTCTGCGTCGCTCCCGAGACCTACTACTGGCCCGACGACGCGCCCAGGCGCCACCGCCAGCCCGCCAGCGATCGTCACCCCCGCGCGCGCTAGCCGCGGCGGAGAACCCGCAGCTGCTCGCGACGAGGCAGAAACCAGCTGTGGCGTTGGGTCGGCGTTTAGTCCGCGGTGGTAAGCAAGAACTGGCGACCAACGCGTTGCAACGGACTCTGCTGCGCAGCGCCGGGACCGCGAGAGTCTGCTGGCCGCGTTTCTCAGGCTGACGCGATCGCACTACTTGATGATGCAATCGGTGATGTGTTTTATTCTGCTGTTATTCCTCACGCCAAGACACGACGTATGGATCTCAGCCGCAACGACACGAAGATCCGGGTGAACTCCCGTGCCGCCGTGTCGCCGACTCGCCCGGCTGGCATCGGCAAGACGCCCACCGGCATCGAGGGCCTGGACCAGATCACCAATGGCGGCTTACCGGCAGGCCGGCCGACGCTGGTCTGCGGCGGTCCGGGCTGTGGCAAGACCATGCTCGCAGCGGAATTTCTGGTCCGCGGCGCGACCCTCTTTGACGAGCCCGGCGTCTTCATGATGTTCGAGGAAAGCGCCGCTGAGCTGACCGAGAACGTCCGCTCGCTGGGCTTCGACCTCGACCGGCTGTGCGCAGAAAGGAAGATTGTCCTCGACCATGTTCGCGTCGAGCGCAGCGAGATCGAGGAAACGGGCGAGTACGACCTCGAGGGCCTCTTCATCCGCCTCGGCCACGCGATCGACACCGTCGGCGCCAAGCGCGTCGTCCTCGACACCATCGAAGCGCTGTTCGCCGGCTTGCCGAACGAGGCCATACTTCGCAGCGAGCTGCGGCGACTCTTTCGCTGGCTGAAAGACCGTGGCATCACAGCGGTGATCACGGCCGAGCGCGGTGACAACGCCTTGACGCGCTTTGGCCTGGAGGAATACGTGGCCGATTGCGTGATACTGCTCGACCACCGCGTCACCGCCAACATCTCGACGCGCAACCTGCGCATCGTCAAGTACCGAGGCTCGACCCACGGCACCAACGAGTACCCGTTCATGGTCGGCGAGCAAGGCGTCTCGGTGCTACCGATTACGTCGCTTCAGCTCGACCACCTCGCGCTCGACGAGCGCGTGCCGTTCGGCATCGCCGGTCTGGATGCCATGTTCGGCGGCCAGGGCGTGTACCGCGGCAGCAGCGTGCTGATCTCGGGGTCGCCAGGTACCGGCAAGAGCAGCATCGCCGCGGCCTGCGCCAACGCGGCCTGCGCTCGCGGCGAGCGTGCGCTTCTGTTCGTGTACGAGGAATCTCCGAGCCAGCTTATGCGCAACATGAAGTCGATCGGCATGCACCTCCAGCGCTGGATCGACAGCGGGTTGCTGCAGATCCACGCCTCGCGGCCGACGCTGCACGGGCTGGAGCAGCACCTGACACTGATGCACGGCGCCGTGACGGACTTCCAGCCGCAGTGGATGGTGGTCGACCCTATCAGCAACCTCACTCTGGACGACAACAGCACGGCACTGCGCTCGACGCTGATGCGCCTGATCGACTTCCTCAAGGCCGAGCACATCACGGCCGTCTTCACCGATCTGGTCAGCGACGCGCCGACTGCCCTCGCCTTGTCGCAAGCCGGCATATCGTCTCTCATGGACACCTGGATCGTGCTGGCCAACCGCGAGAACAACGGCGAGCGCACGCGCGCCTTACAGGTCGTGAAGTCGCGCGGCATGGCGCACTCGAACCAGGTGCGCGAGTTCACCATGGCCAGCACCGGCATCGAGCTGCTCGACGTCTGCGTCACGGGCGACCAGGTCGTCACCGGACGCGCTCGGCGCGCCCAGGGCGATGCCGTGAGGACAGCGCCATGACGGCTGACATGAAGGCGGAGATAAGGGCCGACGCCGCCGAGTGGCAATTGCGCCTGTATGTCGCCGGGCAAACGCCGAAATCGAAAGTGGCGCTGATGAACCTGCGCCGTTTGTGCGAAACGCACCTGGCCGGCCAGTACGAAATCGAGGTCATCGACCTCCTGGTGACCCCACAGCTCGCCGCAGGCGACCAGATCCTGGCCGTGCCGACGCTGGTGAGGAAATTCCCGGAACCGATCAAGAAGATCATCGGCGACCTGTCGAACGAGGAGCGGGTGCTTGTCGGCCTAGACGTGCAGCCTTTGCCAAGGGCTGGGCGGTGAGCGCCGGCGAGTTGGCCGACGACGCCCAGGCGCCCTACTACATTTTGCGCCTGTGCGTGGCCGGATCGACGCCGCGCTCGGCGGTTGCGATCGCCAACATCAGGAAGCTGTGCGACGCACATCTGAAGGGCAGCTACGAGCTCGACATCGTCGACCTCTCGCTGCAGCCCGGACTGGCTGCTGCCGAGCAGATCCTCGCAGCGCCGACGCTTGTCAAGAAGCTGCCGCTGCCGCTCCGCCGCTTCATCGGCGACATGTCGCAGACCGAACAGATTCTGCACGGGCTGGGCGTGGTGTTGCAGGTCATCCAGGTCCCGGCGTCATCGGCTTCGGATTGAGGGAGTCGCTCATGTCGCTTGCTCAATCACGCTCAACTGCCGATGACATTGCAGACCTGAAAGCCCGGATCGCCGAGCTGACAACGCGCCTGGAGGAAGCCGAAGACACGCTGCGCGCCATCCGCGACGGCGACGTCGACGCGATCGTGGTCGGCAGCGACGTGTACACCCTGGACACTGCCGGCGCGGCCTCCAACCGCTTCCGTGGTGAGATGCTCGCGCAGGTCAGCGATGCGGTGATCGCCACCGACCCCGAGGAGCGCATCACCTTTCTCAACGCCGCCGCCGAGCGCCAATACGGCGTCAGCGCCAGCGACGTGCTGGGCCGCGGCTTCGCGGACATTTACACCCGGCACTGGACGGCCCCCGACGCCGAAGCCGGCATGTGGACGGCCCTGCGCGAGCGCGGCGAGTGGCGCGGCGAACTGATTCACCGCAGACATGACGGCCGCGAGCTGCACGTCGAGAAGGTCATCACGGCACTGCGCGGCCCCGACGGCGTGACCACCGGCATGGTGGCCACGATCCGCGACATCACCGAGCGGAAGCGCGCCGATAGGGCGCTGCGCGTGAGTGAGGAGCGGATGAGGCGTGCGGAGCAGGCCGCACGCAGCGGCACCTGGGACTGGGATTTTCAATCTGGCGAAGCATCCTGGTCGGAAGCCGCGTGGGAGGTTTTCGGGCGCACATCGGGCGAATCCACGGTGACCTTTGATTCCTGGTTAACCTGCGTACATCCCGAAGATCGGCAGGCTGCGGTGGCCGGGATCGAGGCCGCGAGGGGAGTCGGGCTTTACCGTGACGAATATCGCGTACTCGATCCGGACCGAACTGTTCGATGGGTCGAGTCGCGAGGCGAGGTCATTTTCGACGCCATCGGCCAGCCGGTGCGGATGCTCGGCACGGTGCAGGACATCACCGCGCGCAAACGCCGCGAGCGCAATCACGTCTTCCTGGTGGACATGCAGAACGTGTTCGCCCCGCTCACCTCCGCCACGGAAATCATTCGCGCGGTCGGCGAGCGGCTCGCGGAGCATCTGCGCCTGATCCATTGCACCCTCGTGGAAGTGGATGAATTGGCGGACGCCTGCACCGTGCTCCACGATCACAACGCGCCGGGCACGCGGAACTTGGCGGGCGATTACCGCCTGTCGGACTTTCACCCCGAGGAAGAGCGGCGCGTGCTTGCGTCGGGCGCACCGCTGGTGATCGCCAACGTGCGCGATGATGGACGCGCGGCGTTGCGGGCGGAACTCTTCGAGGCGCTGGAAATCCGCGCGCTGGTGAATGCGGGCTACGTGTCGGGCGGTCGCTTGAGATTCGTGCTTCACGCCTCCCGCGCCGAGCCGTATGCGTGGCCCGCTGAGGAAGTGTCGCTGCTCACCGAGATGGCCGAGCGAGTGTATGTGCGGGTGGAACGCGCCCGCGCGGAGACTGTGCTGCGCGACAGCGAGGAGTTCAACCGCACCGTGCTCGAGAGCAGCCCGGACTGCCTGAAGGTGATCGCCGCCGACGGCACGGTGCTCTCGCTCAATGACAACGGCTGCTCGCTGCTGCGGCTCTCCGATCCGACAGTGATGGTCGGGAAAAAGTGGTGGAGCTTCTGGCCGGAGGAATCGCGCGCGCTGGTGCAGGACGCCGTGGTGCGCGCGAGCCGGGGCGAGACGGTGCGCTTCGAGCGCGAGGGCCCGATCGCCACCGGCGAGATGAAATGGTGGGACGTGGAAGTGTCGCCCGTGCGCAATCCTGATGGCAGCGTGAGCCGCATCGTGGCCGTCTCGCGCGACGTCACCGAGCGCAAGCAGGCGGAAGAAAAGATTCGCGTCAGCGGAGAACGCCTCAACCTGCTCCACGAAATTACGTCGAACCCGACTCTCGGCGACGCGGTGCGTTCGCAGTCATTGCTTCGGCTCGGCTGTGAGCAGTTCGATTTGGAAAACGGCGTGGTCGGCGAAGTTACGGGCGATATTTACCAAGTCGCGCTGGCGATTTCGCCGGGTGATTCAATTCCAATCGGGTTTTCCTGTCCGGTCAAAGATGCTCTGTGCGACGAAGTTTTAAGGCGCAACGATCTGCTGGCAGTCGAAAACATTGGCGGCGGCGAATGGCGGGGGCATCGGGCGCACAGCGTTTTCGGCACGGAGGTGTATTTCGGCGTGCCGATCAATGTGGACGGGCGCGTTTTCGGAACGCTCTGTTTTACGAGTCCGAAGCCGCGCGAAACGGCGTTCACGCGCGGCGATGAGGAGTTTTTGCGGCTGCTGGCCAACACCCTCGGCGCGGAAATGACCCGGCAGCATTTCACCGAACAATTGCGCCAGAGCGAAGAACGTTTGCGCCGGATCTTCAAGCAGTCGCCCGCAGGCATCGTGCAGACCGACGCCCTCGGCAACATGACTGTGGTGAACGACCGCTGGTGCGAGATGCTCGGCTTCAGCCGGGCCGAGCTGCTGGGGAGGAGCGTGGCTGACGTCACCGATGCGAGCAGCCTGGAAGCGACGCTCGAAAACGTCCGGCGGCTCGCGGAGGGCGGCCCGGATTTCCAGCTCGAAAAGAACTACCGCCGCAAGGACGGCACGATTTTGCAGGTGCAGAGCAACGTGGCCGGGCTGCGGGATGC